>DATFLK010000126.1:0-3044 GCA_035267815.1 Mariprofundaceae bacterium
GGCCACGATGCACCAGGGTGTAGCCTTCGCGACATCGAACGGCTCGGCTTCGCAGTCGATCACCTCGGCCAGACGGACCGTGTCGGCCTCGCTCCATGCCAGCTCCACCTCGGCTAGATAGAGGGAAAACGCCTCGATATCGGCGATGGAAGGAAACTCCTTCCAGATCTCCGCAAGCAGTCTCTCACGCTGAAACCCCTTGCAGGCATCCCCTCCCTGCAACGTGAGCAGCCGAACATCGGATTTGCGATTCATGAGCGCATCCTATGTCCTTTCATCCGGAAACCAAGCACAAAAAAGCCCGCCTTACGGCGGGCCCTGAAAAGAAAAAACGAACGATCAGGCGGACATGGCCTTCACACGAGCGGCCAGACGCGAGACGCTTCGCGAGGCCTGCCTTCGGTGAATGACGCCCTTCTGTCCGGCGCGATCGATCAGGGAAATGGCGCCCTGAAGCGCCTGGTTTGCTGCGTCCTTGTCGCCTGCGGCAACAGCAGTGTGAACCTGTTTAATCGCCGTGCGCATGGCGCCTTTGCGCATGCGGTTCTGCATACGACGCTTCTCGGACTGACGGGCGCGCTTCAGCGCGGATGCATGATTAGCCAATATCTCTCTCCTTGGGACGGGATCCAGTTGTCAATGAACCCTGCCCGGAACTACAGGGCGGCGGATTTTACGTGTGGACACGCATCTGTCAATGCATCACCGGCACCCCCTATTGCCGCCCCCCCGGCAAACCGGCAGGCTGCATACCATGCACCCTGCCTCAATCCTCGAAATCACCAGCCCGACCGGCGTGTTCGTCGCCGCCGTGCTGGTGGCCGTGGCCTGCCAGGTGGCCTCCAATTATATGCGCCTGCCCGCCATTGCCCTGTGGCTAGCTGCAGGCATGCTGCTCGGTCCCTACGGCTTCCACCTGATGCATATCGAGGCCATCCGGCCCGCCATGCATACCCTGATCGAGCTCGGGCTGGCGATCATCCTGTTCGAGGGCGGCCTAAACCTGAACCTGCGCGGTCTGAAGGAGCAGGGGTGGGTGGTCAGCAGACTGTTGATCCTATCACCCGCGTTGACCATGCTGATCGGCGGCGGGCTAGCTCACATATTGACCGATCTGAGTTGGAACACCGCCCTACTGTTCGGCGCGCTCGTCTCCGTCGGCGGCCCCACGGTGATCATCCCGATCATACGACAGACCCGCATGGAGCGACAGCTTCGGCATGTCCTGACCGGAGAGGCCATGCTGGTGGACGCCAGCGGCGCCATCCTGACCATCGTCATGCTGCAGCTGGTACTGGTCCCCGGTATGCATATCGGCATCATCCTGCAACACCTGCTAACCAAATTCGCCATCGGCGGTGCCATCGGCTGGCTGGGAGGATGGCTGCTGTCGAAGATCCTCTCCGGAGCGTGGCTTCGCGATACCGAGCTGCGCTCCACCGCCTCCCTCGCCTTCGCCTGGGGCATCTTCATGCTGGCCGATGCCATCAGCGCCCAAGCCGGGCTGCTCGCCGTGCTGGTAGCCGGCGCCAAACTGCAAAAGATGGACATCCCCGATATCGAGCGGGTGCGCCACTTCAAGGCCAGCCTCTCCATTCTGCTGGTCTCGGTGCTGTTCGTGCTTCTGGCGGCCGACCTGAATCTTGCCACCATGATGCATACGCTGTGGCCGGGCCTGCTGATCTTCGCCGCTCTCGTGCTGATCGCCCGGCCCATCAGCGCACTTCTCTCCGGGCTCGGCTCCAGCCTGGGCAAGGCACAGATCTCCTTCCTCGCCTTCATGGCACCGCGCGGTGTCGTGGCGGCGGCCATCACCGCCCTGTTCAGCCTGATTCTGGAGGAACGCAACATTCCGGGAAGCCACGAGCTGGAGGCGCTGGTCTATATCGTGATTATCGTCTCCGTGCTCCTCTACGGCTTCATTGCCTCACCACTCGCCCGCTGGCTGAAGGTGGAGGGCGGCGACGAACATTCGGTCCTGATCATTGGTGGCGGACAGATCGGCGCCGAACTCGGACGTGTACTGGCTGAAAAACGCGAGGTCCGTTTCCTCGACCTGAATGCCGAGGTCATCAACAACCTGCAGCGCTCCGGCTTCACCGCCGTACGCGGCAACGCACTCGACCCGCTCTACTTGGAGGTCGTCCATGCCGAGGAGGTCGGCACCGCCGTGGTTATGACCGGTTCGTCGGACCACAACCTGCTGATAGCGCGACTGGCGAAGGACGAGTTCCATGTGCCGGAGATCTACGTCACCGTTCAGGAGGAGGACGAAAGCAAACATTCGCGCCTGATTCGCCAGATTCAGGCCAAACGTCTCTTCGGCAAGCCCTATAGCTTCACCTACTGGAACGATCAGGCCTACCGCAAACGGCTGGTCTACGAGACGCGCCAAGTGGAGGATGACTCCGAACTGGTCGGCCAACGCGTGGCGGATGTGCGCATCCCGCACGGCGTCCAACCGCTGGCCATCATGCGCGATGAGCAGGCCCTCCTGCCGCACGACGACTTCCGGTTCGAGGCCGGTGACGATATCGTGATGCTGCTGCGCCCGGAACGGATTCAGGAGGGGCAACCGCTGATCCTCCCTCCACCCACGGACCATAGCGGCGTCACCAATCACAAGCAGAAGCCCGCCTGACACCTCGTCACATGCCTCTGCGCACACGCTTCGCCCCGAGTCCGACGGGCCTTCTGCATGTCGGGAACGCCTACTCCGCCCTGATATGCCAGCAGTGGGCGGAACAACATCATGCCGAACTGCTGCTCCGCATCGAGGATATCGACCACACCCGCTGCCGGGACGAATTCACTGAGGCCATCATGACGGACCTGACATGGCTTGGCATCCGCTGGCACGGCGAGCCGATGCTTCAAAGCCGCCGCCTGGACTGCTACCGCGAAAGCCTTGATCGCCTGCACAGGCTTGGCCTCATCTACCCCTGCTTCTGCACCCGCCGGAAGATCCAGGAGGAGGTCGAACGCATGGGGCTGGCTCCGCATCCGGGCGAGGAGGGTGCCCCCTATCCCGGCACATGCCGCGA
>DATFLK010000127.1:0-3904 GCA_035267815.1 Mariprofundaceae bacterium
CGCCCATATGACCCGATTCGTCCATGCCGAGAAAGACGATCAGACCGGTGGCACCCATGCCGAGCAGCGTGAGCAGGCCGAAGCCGTGGATACTACCGGCCAGCGGATTGTCGGGATCGGTGGAAATCTTGCCCCTGAACCAGCCGGGAATCTCCTCCCTGATCTGGCGCATCATCTTGCGCCGGCCCTCGCCGGAAAGCCATGGGAAGAGCCGGGCCCAGCTATGTGCTTCTGGTCCGGCGAAGCCCCAGATGATGCGTAGCAGCACCAGTGCCAGCGCTGCCAGGCCGATCCATTCGTGGATCTCGTACATGCTCGCTTCCAGCGCGGTGCGGGTATGCTCCGGGTTGGGGCTCGGATGCTCCATGAACTGGCTGTCGGCCAGTTGCAGCAGGACCGTGATGGCCATGCCGATATGCAGCAGTCGGGTGACGCGATCGTAACGCATGTCTTCTCCTTTCCGTGCCGTCGTGGGTGTTTGGCCCGTCAGCGTTGGTTTCCCGTAATCGCCGCTAGACGCAGGCGCAGGGCATTGAGCTTGATGAAGCCGTCGGCATCCTGCTGGTCGTAGGCGCCGGCATCATCCTCGAAGGTACAGAGCCGTTCGTCGAACAGCGAGTTCTCCGATTTGCGACCGACCACGATGATGTTGCCCTTGTAGAGCTTCAGCCGCACGGTGCCGTTTACGGTGGCTTGCGAGGCGTCAATCATCTGTTGCATCATGCGCCGCTCGGGCGAGAACCAGTAGCCATTGTAGATCATCTCGGCGTAGCGCGGCATCAGCTCGTCCTTCAGGTGAGCGGCCTCGCGGTCCAGTGTGATCGATTCGATGGCGCGATGTGCCTTGAGCATGATGGTGCCACCGGGTGTTTCGTAGCAACCGCGCGACTTCATGCCGACATACCGGTTCTCGACGATGTCGATGCGGCCGATGCCGTGCTTGCCGCCCAGCCGGTTCAGTTCCCGAAGTACGGCGGCTGGGATCATCTCCTTGCCGTTGATAGCGACGATATCGCCGCCCCTGTATTCCAGCTCGACATACTCGGGGGTGTCAGGCGCTTTCTCGGGGGAGACGCTCCAGCGCCACATCTCCTCGCCCGGCTCCTGCCACGGGTCTTCGAGGTCGTAGCCCTCGTAGGAGATGTGCAGCAGGTTGGCGTCCATCGAATAGGGTGATTTCTGGCCGCGCTTGCGCTCGATAGGGATGTTGTGTTTCTCGGCGTAGGCGAGCATCTGTTCGCGTGAGTTCAGATCCCACTCGCGCCACGGGGCGATCACCTTAACGTCCGGCTTGAGGCCGTAGAAGCCGAGCTCGAAACGGACCTGGTCGTTGCCCTTACCGGTAGCGCCGTGGGCGACCGCCTCGGCGCCGGTTTCGTTGGCGATCTCGACCATGCGCTTGGAGATCAGCGGGCGGGCGATGGAGGTGCCAAGCAGGTATTCACCCTCGTAGATGGTGTTGGCGCGGAACATCGGGAAGACGAAGTCGCGCACGTACTCCTCGGTCAGATCCTCGATATAGATAGCTGAGGCACCGCACTGCTCTGCCTTGGTGCGGGCGGCCTCGACCTCTTCGCCCTGACCGATGTCGGCCGTGAAGGTAACCACCTCGCAGCCATAGGTGTCTTGCAGCCACTTGAGGATAATGGAGGTGTCGAGCCCGCCGGAGTAGGCGAGGACGACCTTGTTGATCTGCGCTTTCGACATCGATAACCCCATAAAACGATTTATGTCCGGAGGCTACACATTAGCTCGCAGTCAGGCCACTTCACTTCATGAAGAATTCGAGTAGTGCCTTCTGGACGTGCAATCGGTTCTCCGCCTCGTCCCAGACCACCGACTGCGGTCCGTCGATGACGCCGGCTGCTACCTCCTCGCCGCGGTGGGCCGGCAGGCAGTGCATGAAGAGCGCATCAGGTGCGGCCTCGGCCATGACGCGTGCATCGACCTGGAAGCCGGCGAAGGCCTGTTCGCGTCTGGCCTGCTCGTCCTCCTGTCCCATCGAGGCCCAGACATCGGTGGTCACGAGGTCGGCACCGTGCGCCGCTTCGAGCGGTTCCTCCGTGAGCTCCACCTCGGCGCCGACGTCGCGGGCGGCGTCCAGCAGTTTCGGATCGGGGCGGTATTCGGGAGGACAGGCGATCCGCAGTCGGTAGCCGAAGGCAACTGCACCGTTGACCCATGAATGGGCCATATTGTTGCCGTCGCCGATCCAGGCCACCGTCTTGTCGGTGATCGAGCCGTGATGCTCCTCAAAAGTGAAGACATCGGCGAGAATCTGGCAGGGATGGGTCAAATCGGTCAGGCCGTTGATGACCGGTACGCGTGAGTGCTCGGCGAAATCCTGCAGTGTGCGATGGGCATAGGTGCGGATCATGATGCCGTCGAGCATGCGAGACATGACGCGGGCGGAGTCGGCGATCGGCTCGCCGCGTCCGAGCTGGGTGTTGCCGGCGTGCAGGAACAGCGCATGCCCGCCGAGCTGAAACATGCCGGCCTCGAAAGAGACGCGCGTGCGGGTACTCGCCTTGTCGAAGATCATGCCGAGCGTCTTGCCGGCCAGTGTTCTGTGTGGCGTGCCCTCCCGCTGCATCCGCTTCAGCTCGGTGGCGCGTGCCATGATCTGCTTGGCTTCTTCAGGCGTGATGTCCAGCAGTGTCAGGAAATGTCTCATACTACTCCAGCACCGTTCCGAGGGTCTCCAGCGCCTCGTCGATCTCCGCCGCGGTGACGTTCAGCGGCGGCAAAAAGCGGAGCACCTTGGGCCCTGCCGGAAGTAAAAGCAAGCCCTTGTCTCGGCAGGCTGCGACGGTGTCGGTCACCTCATGCGATATCTCGGCCCCGATCAGCAACCCGCGTCCGCGAATCTGCAGCAGGGTGTCGGGGTGCTGCCTCTGCAGGCTCTCGAGTCCCTGCGTCAGTCGGCGACCCTGGGTGCGGACATTCTCCAGCAGATGTTCCTGCCCGATCACCTCAAGCACGGTCAGCGCGGCGCGGCAGGAGAGCGGATTGCCGCCGAAAGTGGAGCCATGCGTGCCCGGCGTGAAGGATGCAGCGGCGGATTCGTTCGCAAGCATGGCGCCAACAGGAACGCCACCGCCCAGTCCCTTGGCCAGTGTCAGAATATCCGGTCGCGCGGCCGCATGTTCGAAGCCGAACATCTCGCCAGTGCGGCCGATGCCGGTCTGCACCTCGTCCAACATCATCAGTGCGCCGGATGCGTCGCAGAGATCGCGTACCTCCCTCATGTAGGCATCCGCCGCCAGGTGGACGCCACCTTCGCCCTGGATCGGCTCCAGCAGGATGGCGGCGATATCGTCGTTGACGGCCCGCTTCAGGGCTTCGATATCGCCGAGCGGTACGTGCGTGAAGCCGGGCGGCAGCGGGTCGAAGCCGGTTTTGATCTTATCCTGTCCGGTGGCGGACATGGTGTTGAGCGTGCGGCCGTGAAAGGATTGCGTCGCCGTGATGATGATGCGGCGCTCCTCCTGCCTGTCGTGCCAGTATTTGCGCGCCAGCTTGATGGCCGCTTCGTTAGCTTCCGCGCCCGAGTTGCAGAAGAAGGCGCTATCGAGTCCGGAGAGCGTGCAGAGCTTTTCGGCCAGTTCCTCCTGCTGCGGGATGTGGAAGAGATTGGAGCAGTGCAGCATGGTTTGGGCCTGATCGCAGATCGCGCGGGACAGTGCCGGGTGGGCATGGCCAAGCGTATTGACCGCGATGCCGGAGATGAAGTCGAGGTACGGTTTTCCTTGGTCGTCCCGTACCCGCGCGCCGCTGCCGCCGACCAGTCGGACGGGGTAGCGCGCATAGGTGTGCATGATATGGTGTTCCATGCGCCGCACTCTAAGGGGGCGGACCGGAGAAAGCACCTGTCGGAATCCTGCCGGCATCGCTCCGTTCCGGT
>DATFLK010000128.1:0-6159 GCA_035267815.1 Mariprofundaceae bacterium
AACGCCGGGATTCTGATACTTAACTAATCGGTGTTTGGTGCCCTTTCAATCCAAGCGCCTGGTTCATACCCAATATTGGCCTATGCTTTGAAAGCACAAATCCAACTAAAGGAGGCGAAGGATGAGCAAAGAGGCACAGCAGCCCGACTGGGGAAGAATCGCCGAGAAGTTCGATTTGTGGCTGCCCTATATCGCACCGGTGGGCAAGGCGATGCTGGAGGTGCTACCGGTGGCACCGGGTGACAAGGTGCTGGACGTGGCCTGCGGTACCGGCGAGCCGGCCCTCTCCATCGCGCGTAACAATCCGAAGGCGGAAATCACCGCCATCGACGCCGCCCCGCCGATGATGGAGGTGGCGCGGCGCAAGGCGGCCGAGGAGATTCTGGAGAACATCACCTTCGAGGCGATGCCAGCCGAGGCGATACGCTTTGAAGATACCTCCTTCGACAAGCTCTGCTGTCGCTTCGGAGTCATGCTCTTCGAGGATTCCCAACAGGGGCTGAACGAGATGTGCCGCGTGCTGAAGCCAGGCGGCCGATTCGTACTGGCGGTATGGGGCACGCCGGAGACGATGACCACGATGGACTGGGCCCGCCGCGCCTTCGCCGGGCGCATCCCGGAGGAGGATTACCCGGCCGTGGAGAAGATCTCCTCGCTGGGCGAGCCCGGACGCCTGGAGGCAATGCTCGAGAAAGCCGGTTTCGACGAATTCACGGTGACACGCCGCACCTTCCACTACCGCTTCCCCTCCTTCGGCGCCTACTGGGATCTGGTCGAGGTCTCGGACATCCTCAAGCAGCAGTTCGACGCCCTGCCGGAAGGGGAGCGCTCTGCGGTACGCGACGATGTAGCCGCCTTCGCCCGCGAGTTCCACGGCAAAGAGGGACTCGCCATTCCGCACGACTACCTGCTGGCCAACGGCCTCCGGAGGTAGGCCCTACCGGCCCCGTGCCCTGACCCAGGCCTTCAGCGTGCCGGGAGCGCCGAGCACGTGTCCGTTGATTTTGCGGCCGTAAAAATCGTCCCGCGGGTGTTTGTGGAACCGCTTCGCAGTGGTCGCCACGTCGCCGGTAAAGCGCGGATCCTGCGGACGCGGATGGCTGTCGACGAAGGCGGCAACATCCCAGGCGTCCCGGTTGCTCAGCAGGCCGCCGGCGCCGTAGGGCATGTTGTGGCGGATGAACGAGGCGGCCTTCTTCAGCTTGTGCATGCCGGCCCCCCAGTTGAACGAATCAGGCCCCCACAGCGGCGGAAAGAGCCGCTTGCCACGCACGCTACGGCCCTGGCCGTGCGCCCCATGGCACATGGCGCAGCGCGCCATATAAACCTGACGACCGTGCCGGCGGTCGGTCGGGGCCTTTGGCCGCTCGATCTTCGGAAATCCGGCCGCCTTCGGATGCTCCCCCATCGGCATGCCGGTCGCCAGCCAGTCGATATAGGCGGTCAGGGCATTCATGACGCGGCTGTTCAGCGGCGGCGGAAGGCCGTTCTCGCTGTAAACGAAGCAACCCTGGATACGCATCTGGAGCGTGTTGACGCGACGGTTCTTGCCGCGATACATCGGAAAATGAGGTGCGGCTGCCCACATCGGCGCCGCCGTGGCCAGCCGGCCACGATCGAGATGACAGTTGGCGCAGCTCAGCGCATCGCCGGTAAAGGTTCGGGCGCGGTGCGGTGTATCGACAAAGATTCGCTCCCCCTGGCGGATCATCGCCACCAGCGGATGATCGGGCGGCACCGCCGCCTCGTCCGGCGGGGTGAAGTGATCCGGCCCGGCAGGGGCCGGATGCCAGCGCGACGGCGAATCCTTCACATCGGCTTTCACCACCTTTCCGGTCCATGCCGAAATCGTATCGGCCAGCTGCGCGATCTCCCGATCCTTCAGTCCGCGGCTGACGTGCACCATCAGTGTGGCCGGCCAGCCACTGCGTGCCCCCTTCCGGAACAGACGAAGCTGCCGGGCCAGATAGCCGGCATCCTGCCCGGCCAGCGGCGGGATCTCCGGCCCGCCGCCGCGCAGATCGGCTCCGTGGCAGTGGATGCAGGCCGGGATACCGCGCTGCCGATCGCCCAGTGCCAGCAGACGCCGGACATCAGAGGAGGCCGCGTCGCTCGAAAGGGGGGGGAGGGAGCGACGCGGCAACTGTGAAATATAACGGACCACCGCCTGTATCCTGGTGGTATCCAGCCGGGTGGCGATGGCCTGCATCTTCGAATCCGGCCGGTGGCCGTTGCGAAAAGCGTGGAGCTGGCTCGCGATATAGGAGGCGGAGAGCCCGGCCAGACGGGGACCGGCACCCCCCTCGCCATGACGGCCGTGACAAGTAGCGCATGCCATCACGCGGTCGCCGCCGTAGCGATAAAGATGCTGACCCGTCCCGGCGGCATGCGCCGCGTGTGCCGGCAGCAGCCCGGCGAGCAGCAACATCGCCCGCCATCCGTACATCACGCTCATCCGCCCGCCGGATGCGGCGGCATGAAGCCGTAGCGCCGATAGATCGCCTGTCCCTCGGGACCGGTCAGGAAGCGGAGAAAGGCGGCCGCCGCTTTCGGATGCGGCGCCTGCCGCATGATCGCGGCGGTATAGGTCACCACATGGTTCTGCCGCGGAGGAATCTCGACCATCGACAGGGGATGGTGTGCGATCGATGCATGGAAATGGGCCTCGGTATACCAAACGGCACCGGCCGCACACTGTCCCTGCATGATCATCATCGGCGTCTGGCGATGATGGATACGGGTCAGGGTCGTCGTTTTAGCCTTCACCTTGTTTCGGTAAACGTCATCGACCAACTGCTTGCCGCCGCTGGCACGCAGAGCCGGAATGATGGCGTGGCTGGCAATCCCCTCGGTGGCCGGGTTGGGCATGCAGAGCTTCAGGCTGGAACCGGCCAGATCGGCCCAGCCGGAAATATGATCGGGATTGCCCTTCCGTGTCATGATGGCCAGCCGGTTGCGGGCATAGTCGGCCCTCTTCCGGAACCAGTCGTAGCGTTTCTGCAATCTGCGGATGCGCCCCTTGCCGGCCGTATATATATCAGGCTTCAGGGCGACGCGCATGTTGCCGATCCGCAATCCTCCCCGGCGGATCTGGCGGCTCAGTACACCCGGTGGCAACGTCTCGGCGAAGAGGTGCCGATAGGCGGGGTGCTCACGCCGGAAGGTCCGGAGAAGATCGTTGACCAGCATGTACTGGTTGCCGGCGAAGAAGATCACCAGCGCGGGATGATTGATATCGCCGTGCAGGTCGGGATCATTGTCGACGCCCGGCACCGTAAAGTCGACGCCGTTGACCATCGACCGGCTCCACGGCGGCGAGATCTCCCCCGCCATCACCGGAACGGCTGTGGATACCGCCAACCACAGCACCAGTACACCACGAAGCATCCGGTTTCGCATCGCTGTCTCCCTTCTGTTCCGCACCTACTGCCTGATATAGGCGTATCCCTTGTCGCCGTAGACCACCAACGTGGAGAGCGCCGAAAGCGCCACCTTGACGTCCGGATTGGCCCAGGAGGTCTGGTAGTGGAGGTCATACATCGCCTGACCACAGACATAGAGCTTGACCCCGGCCTGCTTCAGTCTGTCCAGCAGCGGCGTATTGGGGTTGTCGGTCCCGAACTCCTCACGGTAGTGGGTATTATCCAGCGCTGCTGGTGCAGCACCACCATGCAGGATCACCACAAAGTGAAGATGCGACAGCGGTACATTCGCCGAGGCGAACACATTGACCGCCCTAGCCACATGCATCAGACCGGGATTGATCGCCCCGGGTTTGTCGGGACGACTGGTGACATCGAAAATCGCCTTGTAAGTGTCGCCCGGATTCGGTCGCACCGCCGCATGGGGCAGATCGTGGATACCGCCGAAATCGCGGATTCCCGGGTGAACCACGCCAGCCGCAGCCGGGCACGCCAGCGCCGGCAACAGCACCGCCATGCCGAACAGAATAGAGATCACTTTTTTCATGACACACCTCTTGTTGCGGGGTCGCAAGGATCGGATGC
Source organism: Mariprofundaceae bacterium (assembly GCA_035267815.1). Lineage (GTDB taxonomy): Bacteria > Pseudomonadota > Zetaproteobacteria > Mariprofundales > Mariprofundaceae > DATFLK01. The sequence continues at coordinate 4,008 of DATFLK010000128.1, forward strand.
CCCGCCGGGATGCGCCCAACATAGGGTTGCACCAGTCATGCTTCAAATGCATGTTCCTTATGAATTCTATGCCAAGGGGTAATATCTATGAACATGCGACACCTCGCCGTTTTTCACGCCGTGGCCGAAACGGGAAACCTGAGCCGGGCTGCCGAACGACTCTATATCACGCAGCCGGCCGCCTCGCGCCAGATTCGGGCGCTGGAGGAGTCGCTCGGGCTGACACTGCTGCATCGCGAGCCACGCGGCGTACGTCTGACAGATGCCGGACAGACCCTGGCCGCCTATGCCGCCCGCATCTTCGCCCTGAGCGACCGCGCCCGGACCAGGATGGCGGAGATTCGCAATCTGGAATCGGGACGGCTCTCGCTCGGGGCCAGCACCACCATCGGCAACTATCTTCTGCCACCCGTACTGGGCCGCTTCCGCCGGCTTCACCCCGGCGTTGAAATCCGGCTTGAGATCGGCAATACCGATGCAATTCAGCATCTGCTGCTCGAGGACCGGGTGGATCTGGGATTCACCGAGGGATTTGTCGAGGAGGAAGAGCTGGAGGCACACGCATTCATGCACGATGAACTGGCCATCATCGCACCGCCCGGTCACCCGCTGGCGCGGGAAGCGGGCGCCGAACTGGCCGAACTGAGCCCGTATCAGTGGGTGATGCGTGAGCCCGGATCCGGCACCCAGGCAGTACTCGACCACATCATGCAGAGCCATGGACTGGAGCCGGCCGCCACATTCCGGCTCGGCAACACCGAGGCGGTCAAATGCGCCGTGCGCGCGGGCGCCGGCATCGCCTGCATCTCCTACCTGACGGTGGCCAACGAGATCCGTGCCGGCACGCTGGCCCGTATTCCCTGCAGCGACGCTGCCTTCCGCCGACCGCTGCACCGGCTACATCATCGCAATCACCGCAGTGGCCCAGCCGTCCATGCCTTTCTCGAACTGTTGAAACAGAACATCCCCGACGGCGATCGGGAACACGCCGGTCTGTAGCCGGAATCAGTCGCAGCCGAGGCCGTGCAGGGCCATTCCCTCCTCAAGGTAGAAGGCAACCTCGGGATGGCTCATCAGGTATCCGGCGGTATGGTCGCTGCGCGCGGCAACTGCATCGGCCAGCGCCGTTTCCCACTCGTCCAGCGAGTAGTCGCCTCGACCCAGCCACATCAGTGATACCAGCTCGGCCTGCTGATCGTCGTCGAGGTCGTTGATGGTATCGACCGCCTCCTGCAGCACATGGTCGTCGGCATGATCAGCCAGTATCTGCATCGCCCAATTCTCCGACGGACTATCGGGGATCGGCTCGGGGATGACGATCCCCTCCTTGGCCTGGAACTCGCGCGCCCGGACGATGATGAAACAGAGCGTATCGACATCGATATTCAGCATGCCATCCTCCTTACGCCTACCCCGAGTGTAGACGCCCGAACGGTATTCAAGCGAAGACCCGCTCCAGAAAGACCTGCATACGCCGCCAGGAATCGGCGTCGGCCTCGGCATCGTAGGCCAGAGGCAGATCGAAGCGTCTAGCCTTCTCGTCGACGGCCGGATTGGTAAAGGCGTGTTTGACGCCGGGATAGCGAACCAGCTCATAATCGACACCGGCCGCCTGCATCTCCTGCTCGAAGGCCGTCTGATCCGATTCGGGCGCGAAGGCGTCGTCGTCGCCGGTCAGCGCCAGTACCCGCGCCCGCACCTTTTCCGCCTCGGCCGGGTGCTCCGTACCTAGCACGCCGTGAAAGGCGACCACGCCGCGCAGCGGTTCGCCGGCACGCGCCATCTCCAGCGCTATACCGCCGCCCATGCAGTAACCGATTACCGCCAGACGCTCGCCATCAACATCCGGCTGCTCCAGCAGTGTGTCGCGTGCCGCCTCGAAGCGCCGCCGAACCGCCACCGGATCGCCCATCAGCTGCTGCATCAGCCCTTGCGCCGCCTCCGGCGTCTCGGCCGTACGCCCCTCACCGAACATGTCGGCCGCCAGTGCCGTATAGCCGAGTGCCGCCAGCTTCTCGGCCCGATCGCGGACGTAGTCGCTGTGCCCCCACCACTCGTGCAGCACAAGGACACCGGGTCGTTTTGCCGCACCCTCACCGGCCGGCCGGGCCAGATAGCCGCGGCAGGTCTCGTCCCCGGCACCGTAGACGAT
>DATFLK010000129.1:0-2202 GCA_035267815.1 Mariprofundaceae bacterium
GAAAAACATCCTGATCTCTCTGCTTTTCTTCTTCGGTCCGGTCATCCTGATGTTCCTGCTGCGTCACGGTGTGCTCTTTCTGCGTGCATGGCTGCTCTGGCGGCGACAACGGCAGGGTCCGGATGTAATCGACATTACGCCCAGGGAATCCGGCAAGCCTTCCGTGATCTTCATAGTGCTGGCCGTTGCCATCGGGACCCTGACTGCCGTGCTGGCATGGCAGCGGATTACGGGTCCTGCCGACGAGGATAAGGGCAGGGTGTATGTCCCGGCTCACGTCGACAAGCGGGGAGACCTAGTGCCGGGGCATTTCCGGAAACGTTGAACGTATTTCGCGATATCCCGGTGAAGCAGGCGATCGAATACCTGCGACAGGGGGATCTCCTGGTCGCCGGTTCTGCGCATCTGGCGGCCCAGTGGAGGCAGCGCTTTGTCGAGGCCCATAGCGGGGTGGTCGAGACGCCGGCCATCCACACGTGGCAGGCGTGGCTCGATGCGTTGGCCCTTCGTTTCCCCGATGTTCCGGTTGCGCTTTCGGCTCTGCAGGAGCTGCAGCTATGGGAACAGATCATCCGTGCCGATGCGTCACTGAGAGGTGAGCAAGCGTCAGCACGCGGCCTGGCCCGACATGCCGCCAAGGCCTACGGGCTATTATGCGAATACCGCATCGAACCGGAGGAACTCGTCGGTGGTGGGGATGAGGCCGAAGCACTGGCGAGCTGGATCGTGACCATGAGGCATACGGCGACGCGGTACAAAAGGGTGCTGGCCGCCGACCTGCCGGCATTACTGCTGCCGCGGATCGCATCGGCGGCGAAAGTCGACCGCCTGATGCTGGACGGTCTCGATTATCTGACACCCATGCAGCAGTCGCTGTTGCAGGCCCTCCATGAACAGGGTACGACGATTACCTCGGTGGATCCGGAAACGGAACCGGCAGGGATGACGGTGATCGCCTGTAGCGATGGCGAAACCGAGTACCGTCATGTCGCGCGGCGCATTGCCGCCTGCGTCGAGGCCGATCCGCATGCCCGCGTTGCGGTGGTGACCAGCCGGCAGGTGCGCGATATCGAGACACTGCGCCGCATACTGGATGACACTCTGCTTTCACCGGCCGAACGTCTTCCTGCCATGCAGGCATCGATGCATGCCGTGGCCATGCCGGGTCTGTCGCTTGCCAGGATACCGATCATCAGTCACCTGTTGAGACTGCTCCGTCTGGCGGGTCGACGCGGGGCGACCCATGCCGATCTTGCACCGCTGCTGTTTGCCCCGGGCATCCGGGGGTATGAGGAGGAGAGAGGGGCGCGCGCTGCACTGGATGCCGGCCTGCGGGCTCGCAACCGGCATTATATCTCCTTCGATGCTTTGCGGGCCATGGAGGAGGCGGAAGAGATACCGCAATTCATCGGGGTACTCGAGATGCTCGCCGGGTGGGAGACGACGGCGCGTATGGCCGGCGATTGGGTGAAGGCCACGCACGGGTTGTTGCAGTCGGCCGGATTCCTGCAGGCCGATTCGGCAGGCCGAAGCGACAGCGAGGTTCGGCAGCTCAATGCATTCCGTGACTGCCTTGCATCGCTTGTCGCCATGGATGCGATCGCTGGCACCATGGCATGGGACCCGTTTCTGTCGCTGCTCGTATCGGTTTGTAACGATACCCCCCTGTCGGAGCCGGTACGGTTCCCGCAGGTCTCCGTATTGCCGCTGACACAAGTGGCCGGACTCCGGTTCGATACCGTCTTTGCGGTGGGGTTCGACGAGGAGGCTCTGCCGCTGCCGGCGGAGCCCGTGCCATTACTGCCGTTTTCGCTTCAGCATCGATATGGCCTGCCGGGGGCGACCGCCCGCCAGGCCTTTACCGATTCGGAACGACTCTGGAGGAGGTTGCGTCAGGCAGCACCCGTCGTGCATGTCAGTTTTGCACGCAGCCGCGAGGCGCGTGAATTGAACCTTTCTCCGCTTCTGGCCGGGATCGATATCGGTATGCCCGATCCCGTTTCGAATGCTCGGGATATGCTTGATACCGAGCCGTTCCAGGATGCACTGGCGGTGCCGCTAACGGCGGAGGAGAAGGTCGGTGGCGGTGCCGCTATGATCAGGTATCAGTCGGCATGCCCGTTTCGTGCCTTTGCCTCACACCGTTTGCGCTTGGCGCCCCTTGGGGAGACGGTGCCGGGCGTGACGCCGGCGGACAAGGGA
>DATFLK010000130.1:0-7966 GCA_035267815.1 Mariprofundaceae bacterium
GGAGCGGCCTCGGCCTGTCGATGGCCTACGGCACCGCGCAGTCCCATCGCGGCACCATTACGGTCGAGAGTCGGCCGGGCCAGGGATCGGCGATTCGACTCTACCTGCCGCTGCTAAACGAGAAGCCGGTCCGCCTCGCCGCCTCCACCAAACCGCTGACGGCCCGAGGCTCGGGTGACACCATCCTGCTGGCCGATGACAACAAATCGGTCCTGAAAATCGTTACGGCCATCCTCGAACAGCTTGGCTACCAGGTGATCCTGGCCATGGACGGCCTGACCGCCGTCGAGCTCTACAAACTCCACCGCAACGACATCCGACTCGTAATTCTCGACGTCGTGATGCCCCGCATGGGCGGTATCGAGGCGTGTCGTGAAATCCGCGATATGGATGATACCGCCAAGGTCATCTTCCTGACCGGCTACGATCCCGATCAACAGTTCAACACCCGGGAAGGCTTCCCGGAGGTTGTGGTGACGAAACCGTTCGAGGTCGCTGCCTTCAGCCAGTTGGTGAAGTCGCAACTGGAACGTTAATCCGCCTTTTTCTGGCAAGAGGAGCGAGGTGAACAGAACCCTTTCAGGTCCATTTCAGGTTCAATCGTTACCTTTGCCGCCAATTGTCCACCCATGTGACGCAGATCACTATATCAGGCTATATTATATCAATCCCATCATGGGAAATTCCGCACGCAAAGGGAGCGCTTCATGACAGGCAGACAAAAGATGGCCGCGCTGACCCTGCTGGGCGGCAGTATCGCCATCTTTGGCGCAGCCCATCCGGCTTCGGCGGCATCGTCCGATCCGCAGCCTTGGACCCTTCAGCGCAGCATCGAGCGGGCCATTGCCATCGCACCAGAAATCCAGCGTGCAAAAGCCGGTATCCGGGCCGGTCAGGGCGACGAGATCCGGGCAGGCGAGTGGCCGAACCCAAGCGTCAGCGTCCGTTACGAGAACAATATCCGGCGCATGTACCGCGAGAGCGGATACACCATCGATGAACTAACCTACTCGCAGCCGATCCCGCTCTGGCGCATCAAGCCGCAACAGAAGGTGGCGCAGGAGGGCGTGCTGGCCGCACGGGCCAATGCCCTGCAGACCCGGCTGGACATCGAATCCCATGTCGCTCGCCTCTTCCTGTCGCTGCAGGTGGCCCACGACAAACTCAATTTGGCCGAACAACGTCAGCGCTTCACGCGCCAGCTGATCCGCTCACTCCGCAAGGTCTCGGGCGAATCTGGCATTGTTCGTTATGTCAAACCACTGGATCGGGCCCGTATGCAACTGCTGGCCGAGACGGCCAATCAGGATACTGCTGCCGCACGCAACAGCTACCACGAGTCGCTCGACCGCTTCCGCAACTACCTGGATCTGCCCGCCCGGGCACCCGTCCGTCTTCCCTCAATTCATCCCGCCGCGGCTCCGGCCCCGCTGCCCAAGCTGCGGCATCAGCTCGAGGGCAGTGCCGTCGCTCTGCGTCGGTTGAAGCACCGCATCAAGGCCGCCGAGGCCGGCGTGGACCTTCAGAAGGCGCGCCGAATCAGCGACCCGGTGCTGACCTTCGTGCACGGCAGGAACGTCAACATCTACAACTCCTCCTACTCCTACAACGGTGTCCTTCTGAGCGTCACCCTGCCGCTATGGGACCAGAATACCGGCAATATCGAAAAGGCACGCGCCAACGTTGCACGCAATCAGTCCAGGCTGGCAATCGCCAAGCGCCAACTGGTCGGTCAACTGAGCCAGAACCACATGCGGCTGCAGCATCTTCTGAACCAAGCCGACCGCTTCAAAAAACGCGTGCTACAGCCGGCCCATCAATTCCTTCGCGACACCGAACGGCACTATGACGTCGGGGCGGCCACGAGCCTGGCGCTGATCGACGCCTACAATACCTACTTTAACGCCAAGAACAGATACCTGGATCTGCTCTTCCGTAGCCACCAGAGCGCCATCGGCCTCAACCGGGTACTGGGCAGATCGCTGCTTCAGCAGGATTCCGGAAAGGCACGTCTATGATCGAACCACTGGTTCGCTTTTCACTCAGCCAGCGAGTGATGTTGCTGCTTGCCGCCGTCACACTGGCCGGAGCCGGCCTCTGGGCCTTCCGTACGCTACCTATCGACGCCTTCCCGGACGTCTCCTCGCCGCAGGTGGAGATTGTCGTCAAGGCGCCTGGCATGGCGCCGGAGGAGGCTGAGTCGCAGATCACCTTCCCAATCGAGATGGCCTTGCAGGGGCTCCCGCACGAGAAGGTCATGCGGTCCACCTCCAAGTATGCGCTGTCGGACATCGTCATCGACTTCAGCGACGGCACCGACATCTACTGGGCCCGCCAGCAGATCTCCCAGCGCCTCAATCAGGTATGGGGCTCGCTGCCCGCCAACATCTCCGGCGGCCTCCTGCCCGTGACAACGCCACTGGGCAGCATCTACATGTATCGCATCGAAGGGAAAGGCTACAGCATCCGCGAGCTCCGCACCCTGCAGGACTGGGTCATCCGCCCCCGCCTGCGTACCGTGACCGGCGTCGCCGACGTCAACTCGCTGGGTGGCGCAGTGCGCGCCTTCCGGGTCACGCCCGACCCCGATAAATTGACCCGATACGGCCTGACGCTGAACGACATCAAACAGGCGTTGATGAACAACAACCGCAACTCCGGCGGCGACCGGGTCACCATGCACTCGACCAACTTCCTGATCCGCAGCATCGGCAAGCTCAACAACGTGCAGGATATCAACAACATCACGCTCGCCCTGCGCAACGCCCATCCGGTCCATATCAGTGATGTGGCAGAGGTAAAGATCGGGGCGATGACCCGCTACGGGGCTGTCACCGCGGACGGACAGGGCGAGGTGGTCACCGGCCTAGCACTGCTACGCCGCGGCGCCAACAGCCGCACCGCCGTGGACGGCATCAAGAAAGAGTTCGACAAACTGCAGCACTCCCTGCCGGAGGGGGTGCATATCGTCCCCTTCTACGACCGCAGCACGCTGGTCAAGAAGGCGGTCTGGACAGTGCAGAAGGCGCTGAGCGAGGCGGTGATCCTGGTGCTGATTGTGCTGCTGATCATGCTTGGGGATCTGCGCAGCGCCCTGACGGTGGCCCTGATCCTGCCGCTCTCCGTGCTCTTCACCTTCGTCATGATGAAGGTCTTCGGCATCAGCGCCAACCTGATGTCCCTCGGCGGGCTGGCCATCGCGATCGGTATCCTAGTCGATGCCGCCGTCGTCGTGGTCGAAAATATCCATTCGCGCCTGTCACAGGCCGGGCCAGAGGCCGACCGACTGCACATTACCTACCGGGCCACGCTCGAGGTCGCCACGCCCGTGCTCGCTGGCATCCTGATCATTATCGCCGTCTTCCTGCCGCTGTTCAGCCTCACCGGTCTGGAGGGCAAGATGTTCAAGCCACTGGCCATCACCATCGCCTTCGCGCTGGTCGGCTCTCTGGTCCTTTCGATGACCGTCATTCCGGTGCTGGCCAGCATGATCATGCGTGCCAAGAGCGGGGGGGGCGACGGGGAGCATTCGGATGGCTTCCTGCTCCATACGCTCAAGCGCCTCTACCTGCCGGTCATGGAGGTGGTGCTCCGCCATCGCTGGATTGCACTGACCGTCGCCCTGTCGGCCCTGGCCTTCGCAGGATGGCTCTTCCCGCAGATCGGCAAGGAGTTCATGCCGACAATGGACGAGGGCACCACCGTCGTCACGGTCGAGAAGGCCTCTGATATCTCACTGCACGACTCGCTGGTCATGGACCAGCATATCCAGAAGGCAATGATGTCGCTGCCAGAGGTTACCGGCGTCGTCTCCCGGACCGGCTCGGATGCCCTTCGGATGGACCCGATGGGGCTCTACCAGACCGATAATTTCCTCGAGACGATCCCGCGCGAGAAGTGGACGCGCAGCCTTCCCGAGTTCAAGAAGGCACTGAACGACAAGCTCTCGCAGCTCAAGGGGATCGAGTTCGCCTTTACCCAGCCGATCCAGATGCGCGTCTCGGAGATGCTGACCGGCGTACGGGCCGCAGTGGCCATCAAGCTCTACGGTGACGATCTGCACAAGCTCGACCAGCTCTCCGGCCGGATCGTCAAGCTGATCGGCAAGATCCCCGGTGCCGAGGGCATCTTCCGCGGCCGCCTCTCCGGCCAGCATTACGTCCAGGTCGACATCAAGAGCAATGCGATCGCCCGCTACGGCATCAATGTGCAGGCCATCAACCAAGTGATCGAAACTGGCGTGGCCGGCCGAGTCGCCACGACGGTGATCGAGAACAACCGCCGCACCGGTGTACTCCTCCGTCTGCCGGAGGACAAGCGCAACTCACCGGAGGCAATCGGCAACCTGCTGGTACAGACACAGGGCCGGGCCAAGGTACCGCTACGGCTGCTGGCCAATATCCACAAGACCCAGGGGCCGGTCGAAGTGACGCGCGAGTCGGCTCACCGCCAGGTGATCATCCAGTCGAATGTGAAGGGGCGCGATATCGTCGGATTCGTCAATGACATCAAGAAAGCAATCGGCAACAACATCAAGCTGCCACAGGGGTACTACGTCACCTACGGCGGCCAGTTTGAGAACCAGCAGCGCGCCTCTGCCCGACTGGCCATGGTCATCCCGCTCTCCATCGTGCTGATCTTCCTGATGCTCTTCTCGACCTTCCGGTCGGTCCGGCAGGCGGGGATCATCCTGCTCAACATCCCCTTCGCCATGATTGGCGGTGTCATCAGCCTCTATATCTCCGGTCTCTATATGTCGGTGCCGGCCTCGGTCGGGTTCATCACCCTGTTCGGCGTGGCCGTACTCAACGGTGTGGTGATGGTCAGCTATTTCAACCAGCTGCGTGAATCGGGCAACAGCGTCATGGAGAGTGTCCGGCAGGGTGCGGAGCGTCGGCTTCGCCCCGTACTGATGACCGCGATGATCGCCAGCCTCGGGCTTCTGCCCCTGCTGACAGCCACCGGCACCGGTTCCCATCTGCAGAAGCCACTGGCCGTGGTGGTCATCGGTGGCCTGGTCACCTCCACCCTGTTGACACTGCTTCTGCTGCCAATGTTCTATAGCTGGGTCGAGCAGCGCGCCGAACAGCGCCTGCGGGCCAGGGGAGAGAAAACCGCATGAAGATGCTCAATATCGTGACCCACGCCAACATGCAGCATGAGCTGGCCGACACCCTGCGACGCATCGAGCAAGTGCAAGGCTTCACCTTCACACCCGTGCAGGGACACGGCAGCCATGTCGACTGCGATCCCTTTCTCTCCAGCCGCGACCGGGTGGTCGGCTACACCCCGCGCATCAAGATCGAGATCCTGCTGCCGGACGAGGATGTGGAGCCAGTGCTCTCGAAAGTCCGCGCCGCGATGGAACATGAGCGCAATCAGGGCTTCTACTGGGTTTCGCCTGCCGAAACATCGGGCCTGCTGTAACGCCATTCCGCAACCTGACGGGTCACGCCATGGCGAAAAAACACATATCGGTATAGCGTTGCGCCCAACCTGAAGACGGTACCGCCCCCGGTTGGACAGAGTCGAACCGGCACGCGGACCGAAGCGGAAGGACGACAATATGACCGATATGAACCCCGTCACTGCGGCGACGCTCGCGCGCACCAAGCAGGATGGCCACAAAACCGCATGGCTGACGGCCTACGATGCCGTCTCCGCGCAGATCGCCGAGGCCGCCGGCATCGATGTGCTGCTGGTCGGCGACTCCATGGCCAACGCCTGTCTCGGCATGGAGACCACTCTCCCTGTCACCCTGGAACAGATGATCCACCATACTGCCGCCGTGGTGCGCGGCAGAAGCCGCGCCTGGGTCGTCTGCGACCTCCCCTTCGGCAGCTACCAGAAATCCCCCGAGCAGGCCTTCGATGCCTCGGTGCAGGTGTTGCAACAAAGCGGCTGCGATGCCGTAAAACTGGAGGGTGGCGTACACATAGCCGGGACGATCCGTTTCCTGGCCGAACGCGGTATCGCCGTCGTCGCCCATATCGGGCTGACACCGCAGTCGGTGAAACACTTCGGCAGCCTGCGCCGCCGCGGCACGAACGAGAAAGAGGCGGCGCAGCTGATCGCCGATGCTCAAGCCGTTACCGATGCCGGCGCCGTGGCTCTAGTATTGGAAAACATCCCCCCGCAGATCGCCGTCGCGATCACGCGAAGCACCGATATCCCGACCGTCGGCATCGGCGCCGGTCCCGATTGCGATGCGCAGGTACTGGTCTGGCACGACCTGCTCGGCATCTCCGAATCCAATCCCCCCTTCGCCCCGGCCTACGCCAATGTGCGCCAGGTAATGAGCGAGGCCATCACCCGCTGGGCCGACGACGTACGTCAGGGGAAATTTCCGAAATGAGAATCATCGAATCCCCCGCCAGTCTTCGGCAGGAACTCGCCCCCCTTCGCGGCAAGGACCGTATCGCTCTGGTACCGACGATGGGCTGCCTGCACGAAGGCCACCTGAACCTGATCCGCAAGGCCAGGCATCTAGGCGACACCGTTGTCGTCAGCATCTACGTTAACCCTCTTCAGTTCGGACCGAACGAGGATTTCGCCAGCTATCCGCGCACCTTCGATGCCGATGCTGACCTCTGCAAGGCGGAGGAAGTGGATCTCATCTTCCACCCGCAGAACCTCTACCCAAAAGGCAGCCCCAAGGTATCGCTACAGATTGAAGATCTCGCCGATATGATGTGCGGCGCCGGTCGTCCCGGCCACTTCGAGGGCGTGGCCACCGTGGTAAACATCCTCTTCAACGTCGTGCAGCCGGATATCGCCGTTTTCGGCGAGAAGGACTGGCAGCAGCTCGCCATCATCCGCCGCATGGTGAATGATCTGCAGATGCCGGTGGAGGTGATCGGCGCCGAGACGGCGCGCGAGGAAAACGGGCTGGCGATGAGCAGCCGCAACCGCTACCTGAACAGTGATGAGCGGAGGCAGGCCACCGCCCTTTTTTCGGCGCTTGAAGCGATGCGCGAGGCGGCTTCCGCCGGGGCCACTACCGGAGCATCTCAAGCCGACCAATTGATCGAGGCCGGGCTCGCCATCCTGAACGAGCATGCCATCAACCCCGAATACCTGGAGATCCGCGACGAAAAGACGTTGGTGCCGCTGGCCGCTCTGGATACGGGTACGCCACGCGCCTTCGTCGCTGCAAAAGTCGGCCCCGCTCGCCTGATCGACAACATGCAGCTTACCTGAAGAGAGAGACGAGACCATGAACCTGACCATGCTGAAATCGAAACTGCACCGTGTCACGGTGACGCATGCCGATCTGGACTACGAGGGCTCCTGCGCCATCGACCGCGATCTGCTCGACGCGGCGGGCATTCTCCCCTTCGAGCAGTTGCACATCTACAACGTGGCCAACGGCGAGCGCTTCACCACCTACGCCATCGACGCCCCCCGGGGCTCCGGCACCATTGGCGTCAACGGTGCGGCAGCCCACAAGGCGAGCCCCGGCGATCTGCTCATCATCTGCACCTATGCCGAACTGGAGCGTAGCCAAGCCGAACGATTCAAACCGACACTGGTCTATGTCGACAGTGATAACGCCATCACCCACACCAGCCACGGCAAACTGGCCGCAGTATCGTAATATGTCTCTAACGCCAGACCATTTGTGGGTCAGGAGCCGAAGGTGAAAGCGTAAGCCTCCAGGCCGGGATCGGCATCGACCTCCAACAGTCCGTCCCTGGCCGATTTCTGGTCGATCAATTCGTAGAGACGGTTGCCATCGATCTTCACCACGCCGTCCGGCGCGTCCTTGCCAGTGTTCTTCCCCACCGGTTTGCCGTTCAGCTTCAAATGTGCCTCGACCGCCTTGCCACTGGGATTGCCGAGCACCAGAAAGACCTTACGGGCATGAAAGTTGAGCCGTAGTGCAGTCCCCTTCCCCACCGCCATGATCTTCTCACCCCCGATCTTCCACGAACCATCCAGCGCCCACTCGTTGCGGGAGAGTTCA
>DATFLK010000131.1:0-4160 GCA_035267815.1 Mariprofundaceae bacterium
TACCGAAAAGTGTGTACGAAAAGAAGCTGCAATTCTTCGGGCTGCTTCGTCCCATCGTCGAGACGGAGAATGCCCATATCCTGAAGCAACGCCACCGCCTTCTCCAACTGCAGAGGAAGGATTCATTGAGCCGCGCCGAGCTCCACGAGCTGCGCCGTCTCGCAGCACGCTACAGGGTCAAGATGCCGCAAACGCCGGACCGCGCCTTCTGGACCACCATGCTCAAGCGTATCGATATTATCCCGATGGAACTGGTGCTGGCCCAGGCCGCCAACGAATCGGCCTGGGGAACCTCGCGCTTTGCCCGCAAGGGGAACAACTTCTTCGGGGAGTGGTGTTTCTCCAAGGGCTGCGGCATCGTGCCCGCCCGACGTGACGACGGCGCCATTCACGAGGTCGAGGCCTTCGACTCGCCACGCGAATCGGTGGACAGCTATATACACAACCTCAACACGCTGGATGCCTACAGCAGCCTGCGCGACCTGCGTTACCACCTGCGCAAGGCCCACAGGCCACTGAAGGCCAGCCTGCTGGCGATCGGTCTGGCGCAGTACTCCGAGCGCGGTCACGCCTACGTCAGAAGCATCCGGACCTTCATCCGCGTCAACCGTGATGCGATGCACGCGACGACCGGATCCGACACGGCCGGCTCCGACAGCTAGGCTAGGCTCAGACCGCGATGGGTGCCTTGATCGGCGCCTCACACCGGTAATCGATCAGTTCGAAATCCTCGTAGCGAAACGCGAAGATATCGCGAATCTCCGGGTTCATGCGCATCGTCGGCAATGGGTGCGGCGTACGCGCCAGCTGCGTGCGCACCTGATCGAGATGGTTCAGATAGATGTGCGCATCGCCCAGCGTATGCACGAAATCGCCCGGCTCAAGACCGGTCACCTGCGCGATCATCATCGTCAACAGGGCATAGGAGGCGATATTGAACGGCACGCCCAGGAAGATATCGGCGGAGCGCTGGTAGAGCTGGCAGGAGAGCCGGCCATCGGCGACATAGAACTGGAAGAAAGCGTGACAGGGCGGCAGGGCCATATGGTCGATCTCGCCCACGTTCCAGGCCGAGACAATGTGCCGCCGTGAATCCGGGTTGTGCCTGATCTGCTCGATCACCTGGGAGATCTGGTCGATATGGCGGCCGTCTGCAGCGGGCCACGAACGCCACTGCACGCCGTAGACCGGGCCAAGCTCCCCGTCGGCATCGGCCCACTCGTTCCAGATGCGGACACCGTTCTCCTGCAGATAGCGGACGTTGGAGTCACCGCTCAGAAACCAGAGCAGCTCATGGATCACCGACTTCATATGCACCTTCTTGGTGGTGATGACGGGAAAGCCTTTGGAGAGATCGAAACGCATCTGGTGACCGAATACCGACAGGGTGCCCGTACCGGTGCGGTCCGCTTTCTTCACGCCATGCTCGAGCACATGGTTCATCAACTCCAGATACGCCTTCAAACCTTCCTCCCGAAACGCTGCTCATTCAGCCAGCCAATGATGCCGCCCAACAAGATGGTTGGCAAAAGACGCCGCAAGTGCAAGATAAGCCCCTGACAAGGAGAGCTGCATGCGAACACCGATCCACACCGCGACCGCACTGGCCATACTGGCCCTGTGTACATCCGTCTCCTCGGCACAGGCCGCCCAGCCCGATGCGATGCCCGCCATGTCGCCGGCGACGACGCTCCAACAACAACCGGTTCAGACCCAGGACGGCACGGCTGCCGCCGCGCCGTCTTCCGAGGCGCCGCAGGACGCGACCGCCGTAATGACGGACAGTGCCGACCAACCCGATGGGGCCACGCCGGCGACCACAGCGCAGCAGCCGGATCAGGGCCAGCCGGCCGGGGAGGATAAGGATACCACGCAGTCATCCGGCCCCATCACCGCCACGGACAAGATCGTGGATCACTTCATGGCGCTGGATACCGACAAGAGCGACGGCGTATCATTCGATGAGTACATGGCCATGGTGCAGCAGCGCGCGGCCGAACGCTTCGCCACCATGGACGCGAACGGCGACGGTCAGGTCACGCCGGAGGAGTACCGTAAGTTCTGGAAGGAGCGCAAGGCGCAGTGGTACCGCCTGCGCCGCTAGCCTTTACCGGGCCCTGTCGACCCGGATCCCGAAGCGGAGGGTCTGCGCCGATCTGTTGAACCCGCTGGAGAGCAGCGTCTGCGAGAAGGCACGCGCCGCATCGCGCACCGCCGCCAGCTCCACCGTATCGCCCAGTTTCACCACCACCTCGGTTTCGGCATCCGCCACCCATATATAGTGTTTTTTGGCCGAAAGCGCCGGATTGATGTTGGCCCGCATGGGGGCCGAGTTGCCGGGCGGGCGGCTCGGGGCGCTGGTGGAGCCCAGGCCGAGCAAGATCTCCGTTTTGGCCTGAATATCGCTCTTCCGCTCCATACGCCGGAACCAGGGACGGATGTGTAGCCGTACATGCGTATCGTCGAGCAGCGTCGCTCGCACATCGAAACCGGCCGTGATCGGTTCAAGCGCCAGATCGGGCCCCTTCCTGACCCCGTAATGTTCCAGGGTATGCCGTACCTCGGGACGGGCTGTGCGCACCTCGCCGACCTCGATATGGCCGTGCTTGCCGGATGCAACCCGCAGGCTGAAGCGCCGCACATCCTCCTGCTGCCTCGCTTGCATGCCCGCTGTCAGCTGTACCGAATCACTCCGTTGTGGCGGTGTCACCGCCTTCAGCTCAACCCAACCGCCCGACAGCGTCATCCCGCGTTGCGTATCGCTGTCGCCTGACTGACGTACCATGTCGACCCGAATGGTGAGCTGCGGCAGGGCAACGTCGAGCCGCTTCAGGATCTCCTTGGCCTGCCGGATATGCGCGGCATCGTCCCGGATCACCAGCACGCGGCGGGAAGGAAGCTGCGCCACGCGCCCCTCGGAGGAGAGCTGGCTCTGCACCAGATCGGCGGCTTCCTGCAGCGGCAGGTATTGGACGGTCACGGTGTCTGTCTCGGCCCATGCCGTGCCGCACAGCAGGCAGGAAAACAGCACGGCTGCAACCAGGCGAGGGCGGGCCGCTTTATGCTTCGTCTTCATCGGCAAACTCGGGCTGCTCCTCCATCAGGCTGGCGGGGTCCTCGTGAATGATCACCTCGGCATTCGGATAGGCCTTGATGATGCGCGCCTCCACCGCATCGGAGATCGCATGCGCACGATAGAGCGTCAGGTTGTCATCCAGCTCCAGATGGAGCTGGATAAAAGGGGTGGTACCGGAACGGCGTGTGCGCAAATCGTGCATGCCCCGGACATGCTTCTGGCTCAGCACGAGCTCGCGGATACGCTCCCGGTCCTCCTCGGGAAGCTCGTGATCCATCAAATGATGAATCCCCTCCATCGCCACGTCCCATGCGGAATAGAAAATATAGCCGGCGATCCCGATGGCGATCACGGCATCGAACCCGGCCCAGCCGTAGGAGGATAGCGCCAGCGCCAGGACCACACCGGCGTTGACGAGCAGGTCGGTCTTGTAATGCAGCGAATCGGCCCGGATGGCCGTTGAACCGGTACGGCGCACGACATGGCGCTGGAAGATCAGCAGCGCAACGGTCACGGCGATAGAGAAAAGCATCACGCCGACACCAACACCGATGACATGCAGCGGCTTAGGGTGGAGCAGGCGACCGACCGATTCCAGTATCAGGAAGCCGGCCGAACCAGCGATAAAGGCAGCCTGCCCCAAACCGGCCAGCGGCTCTGCCTTACCGTGACCAAAGCGGTGTTTGCTATCGGCGGGCTGCAGGGCATGGCGTACCGCGAAAAGATTGACCAGCGAGGCCAGCGCATCGAGGCATGAATCGATCAGCGTCGCCATGATGCTGACTGAATCGGTCCAGAACCAGGCGACCAGCTTCGCCGCGATCAGAAGCAGTGCTGTCGCGGTGGATGCGTAGGTCGCCAGCTTCATCAGGCGACCGGCTTCGTGGTGGTCGGGCCGGTTGAGCATTGGGGTACTATGGCCCGAATCGGGCCGTGAATAAAGACTAAACCGGGGGGCGCGCCATCAGCCGCCGATCAGGCGATGAATCTCCGGCAGGGACGCCTCGACCGACTCGCGACCGGCGGCGATGGCATCGCGGCTGCGGTAGAACTCCAGCATGCCGATACGGCTGGTATCGGGCTG
>DATFLK010000132.1:0-9771 GCA_035267815.1 Mariprofundaceae bacterium
AGATGCAGTGCCACACGGGAGCGTTCGGCGATATGCCCGGCATCCTGGACAAGCCCATCGCTGACATCGATGCAACAACGCACCCCCAGCCCGCGCAGGCGCTCGCCGGCCAGAAGCTGCGGCTCGATGTGGGAGAAGGCGGCGACAAACGGACCGGTGCGCTGCCCCTCGAGCCACTGGTAGAGACCGAAGGCAACATGCCCCGTCCTGCCGCAGAGCCACACCTCGTCCCCCACCCGCGCGCCATCGCGTCCCATGGCACTGCCTTCCGGCAGCAGACCACCGACGCTCACGGCCAAGGCGTTCACCGGCGCACGGGTCGTATCGCCACCAGCGAGTTCGAGACGGTAATGATTCAGGGCACGTGCCGCCCCTTCGCCCATGGCATCAGCATCCTCGGGAGAACGCGCCAGCACATTGAGCCACACCCATGCCGCCTCCGCCCCCATGGCCGCCATATCGGAGAGCGCAGCGCAGACGGCACGGTCCGCAGCAGGAACCAGCGGCATATCCTCCGGCCAGTGGACACCGGCCAGCGAGGTGTCGGTACTGAACACCAGCTCCATGCCATCCGGGAGATGGTGTACCGAAGCGTCATCGCCATTAGCGATACGGGTCGTGGGATGGAGCGAGGTGACACGCTGCCGGAAGGACTGCTCGATCAGATCGAATTCGCGGCGTGGAGTCGGCATGAGAACGGTATTACCGGCTCAGCGGCCGGCCGGCACTTCCTGCTGACGCAGCGTACGCGCCAGACGATCGAGCACGCCGTTGATAAAGCCGCGTGCCGACTCGTCGGCATAGGTGCGGGTCAGCTGCAACGCCTCGTTGATGACGACACGATACGGAATCTCCAGACGATTACGCAGCTCCCATACGGCAATGCGCAACACATTCATCTCGATATGGGCCACGCTGGCAAGGCTTCGCCCTCGCACCGCCATGGCGATCTCCTCATCAAGTGCCTCGCACTGCTCGGTCACACCTGTCACCAGCTCGCGCAGATACGCTTCATCCTGCCCCTTCCGCTGCGGCAGCTGTATGCGATCCGCCAGCAGACCCGGGATCATCAGTGCGTCCTGTTCCGCACTGCTCCAAGCATACAGGATCTCCAGCGCGGATTCGCGGGATTTATGTCGATTGGCCAATCATGCCTCCATCTACCGATCGTTCGCTTCTACGGGATGTCCGACCCGTCATACCCCTCCCCATGATGGCACGCAGCTCAGAGCTGCTTCAGGAGTGTGGCGACCTCCACGGCGGTCAGCGCCGCCTCTTCGCCCTTGTGGCCATGTGCACCGCCGATGCGCGCCCTGGCCTGCGCCTCGCTGTCCACCGTCAGCACACCGAAACCGACACCGACATCGCCGCGCTGTGCCACCCGGCCCACCGCATCGGTCACACCCTGACAGACATATTCGAAATGGGCCGTACCGCCGCGAATCACGCAACCCAGGCAGACAATGGCGTCATAACGACCGGTCTCGGCCATCGCCATGGCGATGGTGCCGATCTCGAAGGCGCCCGGCACATGCACCACCCGGATATCTGATTCCGAAGCACCGTGTGCCTCCAGCGCGGAGAGTGCACCGTCCAGTAGTGCGCGGGTAATCTCGCCGTTGAAACGGCTGACAACGATACCGATGGAGAGGCCGCGGGCGTCGACATGGCCCGACAAATGCGGTGCATCCAGACTCATGAGACGTCCTTTTCATTGATCTCGAGCATATGCCCGAGCTTGTCGCGTTTGGTACGCAGGTAGGCGATATTGTCATCATGAGGGCCGGTCTGCAGCTGCACACGCTCGGTGACCTCCAGGCCATAGCCGTCCAGACCGACGATCTTCTTGGGGTTGTTGGTCAACAAGCGCAGCTTGCGCAATCCGATATCGCGAAGAATCTGGGCACCGATTCCGTAATTACGCAGGTCGGGACGAAATCCGAGTTCTTGGTTGGCCTCGACCGTATCGTGGCCGACATCCTGCAGGGCATAGGCCTTGAGCTTGTTGAGCAGACCAATGCCCCGCCCCTCCTGGCGCAGGTAGAGGATCACACCGCATCCGGCCTCGGCAACCTGCCGCATCGCCGCATGCAGCTGCGAGCCACAATCACATCGCCGCGAGGTGAATACATCGCCGGTCAGGCACTCCGAGTGCACGCGTACCAGACAGGGCTCGTCCGGTTTGGGCTCACCCATCACCAGCGCCACATGCTCGGCGCCATCCACCAAGTTGGTATAGCCGTAGAGCTTGAAGTTGCCGAACTCGGTCGGCATCCGCGCCTCGACCTCCCGCGTCACCAGCGAATCGTGCTTGAGCCGATGGCTGATGATATCGGCGATGCAGCCGACCTTGAGGCCGTGTTTGGCGGCAAACTCTTTGAGCTGCGGCATGCGCGCCATGCTGCCATCTTCATTCATGATCTCGCAGATCACACCGGCCGGCCTCAAACCCGCCATGCGGGCGAGATCGACGCTGGCCTCGGTATGGCCGGCGCGCACCAGCACACCGCCGGGCTTAGCCGCCAGCGGAAAGATATGGCCGGGACTAATGATATCGTCGGGACCCGACTCCTCGTCGGCCGCAACACGAATGGTGTGGGCACGGTCGAAAGCGGAGATACCGGTGGTCACACCGCTGGCCGCCTCGATCGACACCGTGAAGTTGGATTTGAATTTGGCATTGGTGTCCGCCACCATCATCGGCAGGTTCAGCTGCTTCGTCTGTTCCTCGGTAATGGCCAGACAGATCAGGCCACGTGCATGCGTGGCCATAAAATTCACCGCCTCGGGCGTGATCCATTCGGCCGCCATCACCAGATCGCCCTCGTTCTCGCGATCCTCGTCGTCGGCTAGGATAATCATCCTTCCGGCACGCAATTCGTCGATAAGTTCTTCGCAAGTTGCCAGTGTCATGCTGTCGTTTCCTGTTCCTCACGGCACTGCATCAACCGCTCCACATAGCGGCCCAGCATGTCCGTTTCGATATTGACCCAGTCTCCAGTCTCCAGTTCACCCAGATTGGTATGAGACAGGGTATGGGGAATCAGGTTCACCGTAAAGGCCGAGCCCTCCACCCGGTTGACCGTCAGGCTGACGCCGTTGATTGCTACCGACCCCTTGCCGACGACATAACGGGCCAGCGGCTGCGGCATCTCAAAGCTCAGCTCGCGGTGCTCGCCGATCTCCTTGATGTCGGAGACCGTCGCCACGCCGTCAATATGGCCGCTGACCATGTGACCGCCCAGCGCATCCCCCATCCGGAGCGCCGGCTCTAGGTTGACGCGCGCGCCCTCGCGGGCATCGCCGAAACCGGTAAAATTCAACGTCTCCCTCGACAGGGTAGCGGAGAAACGGTCCGAAGCGGGCATCGCGGTAACGGTCAGACAGCATCCATCGACGGCGACCGAGTCGCCCAACTGCCAATTCGAAGTCTCCAAAGCCGTGGAGAAGGTCATGTGCGTCTGGTCCGGTTCCGGCTCAATGGTCACGATCCGGCCCACATCCTGAATGATTCCGGTGAACATCCCCGCATCATAGCCGCAACCGCCACGCAATCACACCGCCCGTGTGCTACAACCCATATGTTACTTAGGGAAACGCTGATCAATTCAGCATCTACTTAGTGTGCCGGACAGACGGCGGAACGGAGGGGCATCGTTCGTGGCCAGACAGGCAGCCGAACTCAGATATGCGGTTCGCCCGCATGCGATACTGAAATACTTCGGGCAGCTGTGCCTTGTGCTGGCGGCACTGACGCTGATGCCGTTGGCGATATCCGTGATCTATGGCGAAACGGCGATCAGCCTCCGATATCTCGTGGTCGTGCTGGGCCTGATTCTTCTGGGCGCAGGCCTCGCCCGGCTACATGCCCCCACCGACATGCAGGCCAACGAGGGTATGGTGCTGGTCACTCTGATCTTCCTCTTCACCCCATTGGTGATGAGCTACCCGATGATGGGGTCGGGACTGTCGTTCATCGATGCACTGTTTGAGGCCATTTCAGGGGTCACCACCACCGGGCTTAGCACCATGGCAACGGTTTCCAAGGTGCCCGAAGCGCTGCTCTTCTCACGCGCCTGGATGCAGTGGTACGGCGGCCTGGGCATTGTCGTTTTGTCACTGGCACTGCTGATCCATCCGGGGTTGGTCGCCAAGGGGCTTGCCGCCACCGAAACCGAGGTGGACGACCTCGTTGGCGGCACCAAAGCGCACGCGCGTCGCGTGTTGAAAATCTACGTACTTCTGACCGTCATCGGCATTGCCGGCGCAGTGCTGGCGGGTACGGGCACCATGAATGCGGTGCTCTACACCATGGCAGCGGTCTCCACCGGAGGCTTCGCGCCCGTTGATACCAGCCTGACCCCGCTAAACACCGCAGCGCAATGGTGGATCACCCTCCTCTGTCTGAGCGGAGCTGTTCCACTGACCCTCTATTTCCGAGCATTGCGAAAAAAGCGTTCATCGGTGGATATGCTGCAGCTGTTTTTGATCATTGGCGCAGCGGTGATCACATCGCTACTGCTGGGTGCCAGCATGTGGCTAATAGACGATACCCCCTGGAAGAGCATCCTGCACCACGCGCCTCTGATGGCCCTCTCGGCGCAGACCACTGCCGGTTTTTCCTCCATGCCCAGTTCGCAGCTGGACGCGGGATCCAAACTGGTGCTGATCTTCTCCATGCTGATCGGCGGTGGCGTCGGTTCCACCGCCGGTGGCTTCAAGCTCTTTCGGCTGCTGATCGTCATCGCCGTGTTCCGCCAGATCATCCTGCGCTCCAGCCTGCCGCGACACGCCGTAATGGAACCGAGCCTGAGGGGGAAAACGCTGCAGGCCAACGAGATCCAGGAGGCGATGCTTCTGATTCTTCTGTTCGCTATCGTGGTGCTGCTCTCCTGGCTACCGTTCGTGGTGATGGGGTATAATCCGCTTGATGCCCTGTTCGAAGTGGTCTCGGCTACCGGCACGGTCGGCCTTTCAACCGGTATCACCAGCGCATCGCTGCCCGTCCTGCTCAAAGGCGTGTTGTGCGCAGACATGCTGATGGGCCGGCTTGAGATCGTCGCCTGGCTGGTGCTGCTCTATCCCGGCACATGGTTCGGCAGGAGAATGGAGGTCGCATGAGAATCGCATTCGTCGGCGCCGGCGAGGTCAGCATCGGCACGGCCAAGGCACTGACCCAGAAGAATCACGAGGTGATCATCATCGAATCTTCCAAGGAGAAGATCGAGGAGCTGTCGCAGGAGATGGATTGCAGCTTCCTGCAGGGCGACGGCAGCCGTCCCGACATCCTGCGCGAGGTCAATCCCACCCAGACGGACGTGCTCTTCTGCCTGACCAACAGCGATCAGATCAATCTGATCGCCAGCCTGATCGGACGTTCGCTGGGCTTCAAGCGCGTGGTCACAAGCATCGCCGACGCACAGTTTGAAAGCATCTGCATGGAGCTGGGGCTGAAGGATACGATCGTGCCGTCGCGCACCATCAGCCGCTACCTGGAGGATATGGTCAGCGGCAGTGAAAACGTCGAGCTCTCCACCGTCATCAAGGACGAAGCGCGCTTCTTCTCGCTGATTGCCCGGGAGGAGGATGCTGTCAGTGCCAATGAGCTGGAACTACCGGAGGACGCCAAGGCAATCTGCTATTACCGTGACGGTAAATTTTTCCACGCCGATGCGGATACGAAGTTCGCCAAGGGCGACGAGATCGTCATCCTGACCCACAGCAAAAACATCCCGGCGCTGCAGGAGCGCTGGCAGGCCAAGGCCACCACAACGGAGCCGGTAGAAATCTCGGTGGAACAGCAGACGAAACAGGAGCAGTAAAACCGGACGGCACGCCCGTGGCCGCCCTTCTTCTCCCCGCCGGTACCTGTTATACATTGCCCCTGCATGAAAAGCCGACGGAACAAACCGACACGACCCGCCGACGCCGTCCCGGTATGCGTCAACCATAGCGGCCACCAGAGATGGAGATAACCGCCGTCATCGCCCTGGGCGGCAACCTCGGCGACGTGGAAACCTGCTTCCGGGCGACGCGCGACGAACTGGCCTCCCTGCCCCGGACCCGCCTGCTCGAATCCTCGCGGATCTACACCTCCGCCCCGCTCGGTCCACCGGGCCAGCCGGACTACCAGAACGCCGCCATGACCGTCGATACCGAACTCGAACCGCTTGAGCTGCTCGATCGGATGCAACGAATCGAACACGAGCATGGCCGTGTCCGCGGCGAGAAATGGGGGCCGCGCACCCTCGATCTCGACCTGATCGCCTACGGCGACATCTGTATGGACACGGCACGGCTCATCCTTCCCCATCCGCATATGCACGAACGCATGTTCGTGCTACAGCCGGTGACCGACCTTCTGCCACAGTGGAAACATCCGCGATTGCAATGCAGTATCGCCCAGTTGATGAACGCCCTGTTGCGTCAGGGCACAGAACGGCTAGCGGAAGGTCATACATGGTAAGACTGGCGCAGCAACACATCGCCATCGAAGGACCCATCGGCGTGGGCAAGACCACACTGGCCAAGGCCATGGCCGACCGGCTGGACGCGACCACTGTGCTAGAACGCACCGACGACAACCCCTTCATCGAATACTTCTATCAGGATCCGGAGCGCCATGCGCTTTCGGTTCAGCTATCCTTCCTCTTCTCACGCCTGAAACAGTGGCAGGGCATCCACCAGCAGGAACTCTTCTCCTCCGGTATCGTCAGCGACTATCTCTTCGCCAAGGACCGGCTGTTCGCCACCATCACCCTCTCAGACGAGGAGCTGGCGCTCTATGAACAGGTGGCACGCCTTGTCAGCGTCCACATCCCCAAGCCCGATCTCGTTATCTATCTCCAGGCGGATGTCGAGGCGCTGGTGGAGCGCGTTTCCCGCCGCAATCGCGAGTTGGAGAGCAGTATGACGCAGGAGTACATCCGTACCGTTGCCACAGCCTACGACCGCTTCTTCTTCCACTATCAGGAAACACCGCTTTTTATCGTGCAAACCAATAAGCTCAACTTCGCCGAAAACCCCGAGGATGTCGACGCCCTGATCGACCGGATCCGGCACATGCGCTCCGGCACCGAATTCTGGGCCGACTACTCATGAACCGACCGGCTCGAACAGATTGGGAAAAACAGGCACCCATGCGCTGCCCGATTTCATGCCGGCGCCCCTCCGCCGAAGCCCTTTTCGACCTGCAGTAACCCGGCGACAGGAAAACGACAAATGGAGATGCCGGATACAGAGATCGCCACACTCAGCAGCATGAACAGGCTGACGCTGCGGTTCAGGGATCCGGAGGCTGAAAACCGCTACCTTCGCTCCACCGACACCCTTCGAAAGATGCAGATGCGGCTGGCGCTGCTGTTCGTCGGACTGCTGTATGCGGTGCTCGGCATCCTCGACCGCCATTTCATGCCGGAACAGGTGCGCCAGCTGGCATCCGTCATCCATCTCGCCCAGGGGGGCTGGCTTTGCCTCTCCTCACTTCTGTTGTTCCGTATCGCGTCACAGGGGGTCCATGCCTCGGTCGTCATGACGACCGTCTTCATCGCCTGGAATCTGAACCTGATGCTCACGACCATGGGGAATACCGACCTGCTCTTCGGAGAGGCGTACCTGATGATCATCTGGGTCTGGATGATCGATGGTCTCTCGCTGCGCCAGGCGGCATGGCTCAATCTGGTTTTCATCGTCATCTTTGAGAGCGTCATGGCGCTATGGCATCCCTTCGATATCGACAGGATGCTCTCGCACCACTTCTTTATTCTCGTCTCCATCGTACTTGGTGCACTCGGCGCCTACCTGACGGAGTTCTACAGGCGGCAGCACTTCGTCAGCCTCGAACAGATCTCGGCGCAAACCTCGGCCCTGGCGGCAGCCAATACGCAACTGGCTAACGACCATGTGGCGCTGATGAAGCTGTCGCAGGCGGTGGAACAGTCGGGCGAAAGCATCCTGATCACCGACAACCGCGCTGTCATCGAATATGCCAATCCGACCTTCACCGAAACCACTGGCTACCTCGCCGAGGATGTGATCGGAAAGACCCCCGCCATTGTGGGAGACGATGCGGAGAACAGCGACTTCGCCGGCGAGATCAGGTCTGCGATCCGGCAGGGAAAGGCATGGAGCGGTACGCTGGTGGACAAAAAGCGGGGCGGCGAGCCCTACCCCGCCCTGGTCTCCGTCGCGCCGATCCAGAACGATTGCGGCGAGATAACGCATTATGTCTTCACCCAGAAGGACATGACCCAGCATCAACGGCTGGAAGCGCAATTCCGTCATGCACAGAAGATGGAGGCAGTCGGCACGCTGGTCGGCGGTATCGCCCACGATTTCAACAACACGCTGGCAGGCATTACGGGCAACCTCTACCTAGCAAAACAGGGTGTGGCCCATCTCCCCGACACGGTCGATATCCTCAACAGGATCGAGATGCTCGCCTTTCGCAGCTCCGATATCGTCAAGCAATTGCTCGCCTTTTCCCGCAAGGGCATCGTCAACATGAACACGATGAACATCACCACCTTCTTCTCGGATGTGGCCAATCTCTACAGCGTTATTCTGCCGGAGAATATCGTCTTCCACCGTCAGGACAGCGCCGCCTGCGAGATGACGGTCTGCGGCGATGAGAACCAGTTGGAACAGGCGGTACTGAACCTGCTGAACAACGCCCGTGATGCCGTCGCCGATATCCGGGAGCCGGAAATCACGCTGCAACTCGAGAAACGCACACCGAGCCAGGCCTTCAGGCAGGAGCACGAGCTTCAGGGCAGCGAATTCGCCTGCATCAGCGTGATCGACAACGGCTGTGGCATCGAGAAGGAAGCGCTCGAGCATATATTCGAACCCTTCTACACCACCAAGGAGGTCGATGAAGGGAGCGGCCTCGGCCTGTCGATGGCCTACGGCACCGCGCAGTCCCATCGCGGCACCATTACGGTCGAGAGTCGGCCGGGCCAGGGATCGGCGATTCGACTCTACCTGCCGCTGCTAAACGAGAAGCCGGTCCGCCTCACCGCCTCCACCAAACCGCTGACGGCCCGGGGCTCGGGCGACACCATCCTGCTGGCCGATGACAACGAATCGGTCCTGAAAATCGTTACGGCCATCCTCGAACAACTGGGCTACCAGGTGATCCTGGCCATGGACGGCCTGACCGCCGTCGAGCTCTACAAACGCCACCGCAACGACATCCGACTCGTGATTCTCGACGTCGTGATGCCCCGCATGGGCGGTATCGAGGCGTGTCGTGAAATCCGCGACATGGATGATACCGCCAAGGTCATCTTCCTGACCGGCTACGATCCCGATCAACAGTTCAACACCCGGGAAGGCTTCCCGGAGGTTGTGGTGACGAAACCGTTCGAGGTCGCGGCCTTCAGCCAGTTGGTGAAATCGCAACTGGAACGTTAATCCGCTTTTTTCTGGCAAGAGGAGCGGGGTGAACAGAACCCTTTCAGGTCCATTTCAGGTTCAATCGTTACCTTTGCCGCCATTGTCCACCCATGTGACGCAGATCACTATATCAGGCTATATTTATATCAATCCCATCATGGGAAATTCCGCACGCAAAGGGAGCGCTTAATGACAGGCAGACAAAAGATGGCCGCGCTGACCCTGCTGGGCGGCAGTATCGCCATCTTTGGCGCAGCCCATCCGGCTTCGGCGGCATCGTCCGATCCGCAGCCTTGGACCCTTCAGCGCAGTATCGAGCGGGCCATTGCCATCGCACCGGAAATCCAGCGTGCAAAAGCCGGTATCCGGGCCGGT
>DATFLK010000133.1:0-5237 GCA_035267815.1 Mariprofundaceae bacterium
TCTTCAGGTATCAAAGGATGAAGATATCTTTATAAGGCCATCACGTTTTTCTAACGTGGAACCCCTAATGTTGTTCCTGTCCGGAGCGGGACACCCTCCTCCCCTCCCTCCCTAGCTCCCCTTCGGACATCATTACCAAAAAGGGCTCCGGCATGCCGGAGCCCTTTTTCGTGTCAGGGGAGTGGCCTCCACTGATACAAATAAAAAGGCCACTCATCAATGGGCGGGGTTACCTGTGGTACTGGGGGGACTCCTCGCGCACAGCCTTGAAGAACTCAATAGCGTGCTCGGGCGGCACATCCGGCGTAATGCCATGGCCGAGGTTGAAGACATGGCCGGTACCATGGCCGAAGCGGGCGAGGATATCCTTCACCTCCTCGCGGATGCGCGCAGGGTTCGCATAAAGCATGGCCGGGTCCATGTTGCCCTGCAGTGCCACGCGATCCCCGATGCGCGCCTTGGCGACGTCGATATCGATGGACCAGTCGAGCCCCACCACGTCGCAGCCGGTATCGGCGATCGATTCCAGCCAGCCCATGCCGCCCTTGGTATAGAGAATCACCGGCACGCGACGCCCCTCGTTGGTACGCGTCAATTGCAAGACGATGCGCTGCATGTAGTTCAGCGAGAACTCCCTGTAGTCGCGGGTGGTCAGGATGCCGCCCCAGGTATCGAAGATCTGCACCGCCTGCGCACCGTTGGCGATCTGCGCGTTCAGATAGGCAGCCACCGAATCGGCCAGCTTGCCGAGCAGCAGGTGCATCGTCTCAGGCGCGTTGAAGGCCATCGCCTTGACCTTGGAGAAGGTCTTGGAGCCACCACCCTCGACCATATAGGTAGCCAGCGTCCAGGGTGAACCGGTAAACCCGATCAGTGGCACCCTTCCATTCAACGCCTTGCGGATGGTGCTCACCGCATCCATGACGTACTTCAGCTCAATCTCGGGATCAGGGACCGGCAACTTCTCGACATCGGCATGGCTGACGATCGGCTGGGGGAACTTGGGGCCTTCGCCCTTGCCGAAGGTGAGCTCCATACCCATCGCTTCGGGAATGACCAGGATATCGGAGAAGAGGATCGCCGCATCGGCATCGAGGATGTCGATCGGCTGCAGCGTCACCTCGCAGGCCAGTTCCGGATTCCTGCAGAGGTCCAGAAAGCCGCCGGCCCTGGCGCGGGTAGCACGATACTCCGGCAGATAGCGGCCGGCCTGACGCATCATCCATACCGGCGTGCGCTCCACCGGCTCCTTCAGGCAGGCGCGCAGAAACAGATCGTTCTTCAATTCACCCATTCTTCCAAATCCTTAAATCGAAACAGTCTCAACGAAAATTTTTGGGCCAGTGCAAGGCGCGGCAATTTCGAGAAGCGAAGCGTATATCAATATACGTGAGCATCACAGAAATTGTTCGCAACACCGCAATCGGACAAAAAGATCGTTGAGAGTCAGTCCCAGAAATGGCCTTCGGTCGGCGAAGAGGCCGATGCAAACGCCCTTTTCGGCATCCGTCCGGCCAGATACGCCTGACGACCGGCGCGCACCGCATCGCGCATGGCGCGCGCCATCATGCACTCGTCCTTCGCCTCGGCGATGGCGGTGTTGATCAGGCAGGCATCGGCGCCCAGCTCCATCGCTCTGGCCGCATCCGAGGCCGTGCCGATGCCGGCATCGACGACAATCGGTACGCTGGCGCGCTCCCTGATGACGCGGATGTTGAAGGGGTTGGCGAGCCCTCGTCCGGAACCGATGGGATTGCCGAGCGGCATCACCGCCACGCAACCGATCTCCTCCAGGCGCCTGGCCACGATCGGATCGTCATTAGTGTAGACCATCACCTCGAAGCCCTCGTCCACGAGAATCTCGGCGGCCCGGATCGTCTCGACGACATTGGGGTAGAGCGTCTCCTGATCGCCCAGCACCTCGAGCTTGATCAGATTCCAGCCGCCGGCCTCGCGCGCCAACCGGAGGGTACGCACCGCATCCTCGGCCGTGTAGCAGCCAGCCGTGTTCGGCAGGATCGTGTACCGCTTCGGATCGATGTAGTCGAGCAGATTCTCCTTGCCCGGATCGGTAATGTTCACGCGGCGGATCGCCACCGTGATCATCTCCGCCTCGGACGCCTCGGTCGCCGCCTTCGTCGTCGGGAAATCCTTGTACTTGCCCGAACCGACGATCAACCGAGACCGGAATTCATATGTCCCGACTTTCAGAATATCTTCACTCATGATTTCATCTCCACCGCAAAAGAGCATCCTGGCTTTTGCGGATGTGCCAGATCACCCGCCTCCGATCATGTGAACGATCTCGATCCGGTCGCCGTCGTGCAACGCGGTGTCGGCGTAGCAGCTCTTCGGCACCACCTCGAGGTTGCACTCCACAGCGATCATGCGCCCCTCCAGACCGAGATCGACCACCAGCTCGGCGACGGTGGCGGCCGTAACCTCGCACGCCTCGCCGTTCAGCCGAATCTGCATCGGCTTGCCTGTCGAACCGGCCACCTCTTTGGGGCCAAAATCGACCGATTTTTGCTCTTTTTTGTCTCTTTTTGTGTCATTTTTCGCCAATTAGACGCCATTTTCGTTGACCGATTTTTGCCGGACGCGTAGCGTGTCCCCTTATGGTAACAGCATCGGAGGCCGCACCCAAACCCTTCCCGAAGCCGGAGAACTGGCACGGTGTGGGCGAAGGGCTGGCCCAAGCTGCCCGTCTACTCGACGAGGGGCGCCATGCCGATGCCTGCGAGTTGCTGCGCGAGATACTGGAATTCGCGCCGGTCGAGGCCAAAGCCTGGCACATGCTGGGGCTCGCCCTGCAACGGCTGGACGAGCACGACGAAGCGCTACGCTGCTTCCAGACCGCTTCGAGTTGTTACGAGGGTCACAGTCGGCGGGCGGTAGCGCCCTCATCGTTGCGGCTGGCACGGATGCTGTGGCAGCGGGGAGAACGCACGGAGGCCCGAAAGATGTTGCAGCGGCTCCTTGCCGAGAAACCGGAGGATCCGGAGCTGCAGGAGCTGCAACATGCGTGGCAACACGACGGCTAAACCGGGAGGGGAAGGCATGAACAGATCGAGGGGCAAGGCATGAGCGCGCTGCGCATCCTGGTGATGCACGGTCCGAACCTGAACCTGCTGGGCCAGCGCGAACCGGAATATTACGGTCAGCAAACCCTGACGGCCATCAACAACGAGCTGATCGAGCTCGGTAACCAGCTCGATTGCGAGATCAGCACATTCCAGAGCAATCACGAGGGTGAGTTGGTCGAGCGCATCCACCAGGCGGCGAACCATGCGGACGGCATCATCATCAACCCGGCCGCCTATACCCATACCAGCGTGGCGCTCCGCGACGCTCTGGCCGGCTGCCGGATCCCCTTCGTGGAGCTTCACCTGTCGAACATCCACAGCCGTGAGGAATTCCGCCACCGCTCCATGCTGGCGGACATCGCCGTCGGCGTCATCGCCGGTTTCGGCGCCGCCTCCTACGGGCTGGCGCTGCGCGGCATGAACGAATATCTGCGCCATCAGCAGACCGAACAGACATCGCGTTAATACGAGAAGGAGAAGCAACTTGGACATCCCACAGATTCGCAAACTGATGCGACTTATCGAAAACTCCGACGTCACCGAGATCGAGGTCACGGAGGGGGAGCAGACCGTCCGCATCTCACGCCAGAGTGCCGCGCCGGTCATGGCGGCACCCGCCGCCGCACCACAACAGGTGCAGCAGGCCCCCGCCCCGGAAACGGCTGCACCGGCCTCGAACGACGAGAAGGAGAATACCGTCAAATCGCCGATGGTCGGTACCTTCTACCGCGCCTCGTCTCCCGAAGCGGAGCCCTATGTCAGCCAGGGCAGCAAGGTCAAGAAGGGCGAAACGCTCTGCATCATCGAGGCGATGAAGCTGATGAATGAGATCGAGGCCGAATACGACGGTGTCGTACAGGATGTTCTGGTCGAGAACGCCTCGCCGGTAGAGTACGGTCAGCCCATGTTTGTCATCAAACCGTTGTAATCGGGGAGCCTCATGTTTCACAAAATTCTGATTGCCAATCGCGGCGAGATCGCCGTGCGCATCATCCGCGCTTGCCAGGAGATGGGCATCCGTACCGTAGCCGTTTACTCCGAGGCCGACCAGGATGCCATGCATACCCGCTTGGCGGATGAGGCCGTCTGCATCGGCCCGGCGGCCGGCAACCTATCCTACATGAATATACCGGCCCTGATGTCGGCAGCCGAGGTGACCGATACCGAGGCGATCCACCCCGGCTACGGCTTCCTGGCCGAGAACGCCGACTTCGCCGAAATCTGCATCGAGTCGGGCTACACCTGGATCGGGCCCTCACCCGAGGCAATGCGCACGATGGGCGACAAGGTAGCTGCCAAAAAGAAGATGCAGGAGGCTGGCGTCCCGCTGGTGCCGGGCTCCGATGGCGCCGTCAAGGATGTCGACGAGGCCCGGGAGATCGCACGAAAAGCCGGTTTCCCGGTCATCGTCAAGGCGGCGGCCGGCGGCGGCGGCCGTGGCATGAAGGTAGTGCACAGCGAACCGGCACTGACCGGTGCCTTTCTCGTGGCCCAGTCCGAGGCGGCCAGTGCCTTCGGCGACGACACCGTCTACATCGAGAAATACCTCGAGGAGCCGCGCCACATCGAGGTGCAGGTGCTGGGTGATTCGCACGGCAATGTCGTACACCTGTTCGAGCGCGAATGCTCCATGCAGCGCAACAACCAAAAGGTACTGGAGGAGGCACCGAGCCCGTTTCTCGACGAAAAGACACGGCAGGCCATCTGCGCCGCCGGCGTGGCCGCCGCCAAGGCGGTCGACTATGTCGGTGCCGGCACCGTAGAGTTCTTGGTCAACCCTGACAAGAGCTTCTATTTCATCGAGATGAACACCCGTATCCAGGTCGAACACCCGGTGTCGGAATACATCACAGGTATCGACCTGATCGAGTGGCAGATCCGGGCAGCCGCTGGCGAGAAGTTGTCCTTCGGTCAGGACGACATCAAGATGACCGGCCACGCCATCGAGTGCCGCATCAACGCCGAGCACCCGTTCAAGTTCACGCCGTCGCCCGGCTGTATCGAGCTCTACCACGCACCGGGTGGCCGCAACGTGCGTGTCGATTCGGCGGTCTATTCGGGTTACTGCATTCCGCCTCACTACGACTCGATGATCGGCAAGGTGATCACCTACGCGGAGAGCCGCATCAAGGCGATCCGCACCATGCAGCG
>DATFLK010000134.1:0-14531 GCA_035267815.1 Mariprofundaceae bacterium
AAGGATCTCATCGCGCGGGCCGATCAGGCCATGTATGTCGCCAAGGCGTTGGGTGGCGGTCGCTTTGAGGAGACGGACGGAGAGTGACATGCAGTTGAAGGCGGGCATTGCGCACTATCTGCAGCAGCTTGCAGATGTCCGTCTTGCCTCGCCCCATACGGTCTCCAGCTACAGGCGGGATCTTTATGACTTTCTGCGCCACTGCGGCGACCGGCCGGTGGCCGGGATCGGTCGCGAGCAGGTACAGGACTGGCTGGTGGCTTCACATGCCGCCGGACTGGCGCCATCGAGCCTGGCGCGCCGCCTCTCCTCACTGCGCGGCTTTTTCGAGGCTGGCGTGGCGGCCGGCTGGTGCACGGCCAATGTGACAGCCGGCCTGAAGCCACCCAAACAGAGAAAACGCCTTCCCCGGGCCATGCCGCCCGAACAGACCTCCCTTCTGCTGCACCGCACGGACGCCGCGAGCGATATCCGCGACCGAGCATTGCTGGCGGTGATGTACGGCTGCGGCCTGCGTGTCTCCGAGACGGTGGGGCTGAATCTGCAGGACATGGATCTCGATGCGGCCGAGATGCGCGTGTTGGGCAAGGGACGCAAGGAGCGCGTAACCCCGATGCCCGCCGCGGTGGTAGAGATCGTGGCCGTCTACACCGGGCAGCGCCTGCAACATGCCGATCCGGACCAGCCGGCGCTCTTCCTGAACCGGCGCGGTGGTCGGCTGACCGCCCGCAGCGTCCAGCGCATGCTTAAGGAGCGGGCTATGCGGACGGGCGCCGATGTCTCCGTGACGCCGCATCGTCTGCGCCACTCCTTCGCCACACATCTTTTGGCCGGCGATGTCGACCTGCGCGCCATTCAGGAGCTGCTCGGCCATGCATCGCTGTCGACCACCGAGCGCTATACCCATCTCGACATCCACAAGCTGACCGAGGTGTACGATGTGACCCATCCGCGGGCGAAGCGGAAGGGTTGAGTGTCTTTCGAGGTATGCATATCCGGGACGTTTGCTTGCAATCACGGCTGTTTTTTGGCCTGATTGAACGCAGAATCACACTGGAGGAGGAGTTGATATGTTGAAGGGAATGAGACTGGCGTTTTTCCCCGCCCTGCTTGCCCTGATGTGCCTCGTGGCCGTGCCGGCAACGGCCTCGGCCGCCGATCAGGACCAGAGCTATGGCAAACAGGCGGCGGACAAGTTTACCCGCGGTTTCGCCAATACCGTCACGGGATGGGTGGAGATTCCGAAGAATATGGTCAATGTCAGCAAGCAGCAGAATGTGGCTGTGGGTCTGACCTGGGGGCTGGTCAAGGGCTGCTTGGAGACGGTCGGTCGTACCGTCGTGGGGGCATTCGATCTGGTGACCTTTTTCGTGCCGACCGATGAATTCGTGCACCCCAGATATGTATGGAAGCCGTTCGAGAAGGATACGATCTACGGCAAGCAACAACAGAAGTAACGTGATGTGAGAATCCGGCAGCCTAAAAGGGCTGCCGGATCTCCTTTTCAGTCATCCCTGCCGGGGATACCGCGGCGGGCGAGTTCGTCGGCCCGCTCGTTCTCCGGATGGCCCGCGTGGCCTTTCACCCACTCCCATGTCACCTCGTGTCCGGCCGCAGCCTCGTCCAGTGCCTGCCAAAGATCCTGATTGGCGACCGGCTTCTTCGAGGCATTCTTCCAGCCGTTTCGTTTCCAGCCTGTGATCCATTCGCGCATCCCCTGCACCACATATTTGGAGTCGGAGTGGATGGTGATGCGGCACGGTTTTTTCAGCGCCTTCAGCGCCTCGATCGCGGCGGCCAGTTCCATACGCTGGTTGGTGGTCTCGGGCTCGCCGCCGCACAGCTCCCTCTCCCGGTCACCGCAGCGCAGCAATACACCCCAGCCGCCAGGTCCGGGGTTGCCCGAGCAGGCGCCATCGGTAAAGGCTTCGACAGAGGGTTTCGACATGGCGCTATTGTGAACGAACGGACGGAAAACTCGACACCTATTTGCGCAGCAGCCAGAGAATCAGACTGATCACGAGGCTGATCAGGATGCCTGTGGTGATCGGGAAGTAGAAGCGGAAGTGCTCGCGTTCGATGACGATGTCGCCGGGCAGCCGGAACAGCCCTGCCCGCATCAGCCAGGGCCAGAGGAGGCCCGCGATCACGAGGAGGATACCGAGGATGATAAGCAGGCGCGGCACGGCTCTTCCCTAGGTGATCTGTGTGGCTGCCTGCTGTTCGAGATGGACGGTCCGCGTCGGGAAGGCGAAATCGATCTCCAGTCCCTCCAGCAGTTTCATGATCTCGATGTTGATCTCCTGGCGTACCTGCAGGTATTCACCCCACTGCGTGGTGGTGGTGAAGTAGTAGAGGAAGATGGAGAGCGAGGAGTCCTCGAACTGGTCGAAATTGACCAGCGAGAACTCCTGATCGACACCGGGGTGTTTGCCGAGAATCGCCTTGATACCCTCGATCGCCTGTTGCACCTGCGCCGGCGTGGTGCTGTAGGTGACACCGATATTCATCTTCACGCGGCGTTTGGGCATGGCGCTGATGTTGTCGATCACCATGTTGGCCAGCGAGGAGTTGGGGACGTTGACCAGCGTCTTGGCGAAGGTGCGAATGCGGGTGGAGCGGAAGCCGACCTCCTCGACGACGCCTTCGAACTCGCCGGTGCGGATCCAGTCGTTGATGGTGAAGGGACGGTCCACCAAGATCATGATTGAGCCGAAGACGTTGGCGATGGTATCGCGCGCGGCCATGGCGACGGCGATGCCGCCGATGCCGAGCGAGGCGAGCAGTCCGGAGATCGAGTAGCCCATGTTCTGGGCCACGACCAGCACGGCGGTGATGATCAGGAACATCTTCAGCGTTTTCGAGACGAAGGGGACGAGCTGGTCGTCGAGGATGGTCTCCGTCTGCTCGGCCCGCGCCGCGAAATAGGCGGTGAAGCCCTCCAGTAGTCGCCACAGGAACCAGGAGCCGACCACGATCGAGGCGATGCGACCGCCCGTGTGCGCCAGCGAGATGAGCGGGAAGGTAGTCTGGGGGGGGTTGAGCATATGCACGGTGGCGACGACGCCGAGGATGATGATCAGCCAGCCGGCGGGCTTCTCCGCCGCCTCCAGCAGCAGGTTATCCAGTTGGGTTTTCGTTCGGGAGGCCAGCTTCTGCGACAGCAGGTGGAATATACGTACGACCCACCGTTGTGCGACGACGGAAGCGAACAGCATCAACAGGGCGAGCAGCCAGTGCAGCAGGGAGATATCGAGCAGGGTCCACGTGCTGATCTTGTGCCACACCACCATCATGGCTCTCCCCCTCCGGTGCTTTCACGGGCTGTATGCTCGGGGCATTGGCAGAAGCCGTGTCTCAATTCGGAAAACTCGTAGAGCCCCGTATCGTGTCCGTCGTCGAAGGCGATCTGCAGGGCATAGTGACCCACCGGCTCGATCGAGGTGATGCGCACGTTCTCCTTGCCTGTAATGACCTTGGCTTGGTCCGGCGTGTGGCCGCGGCAGTCGGCGCAGGGGCACGTCACGCGCAGGTGCTCATGGCTGTAAACGCTGTGGTGGCCGTCATCCCAGTCGATTTCCAAGCGTCCGTCCTTGTTGTAATTGCGGATGGCAGTCGGCATGGTGTATGCCATAATTACTCCAGAGTCCCGTGATACGACATAGCAGCAATACTGCCGCAAGTCGCCGAAGGAGCAAGAATGGACGACCCGGAACTGCAGGAGCTGGTGGACGACGAGGACGCCATGCGCCACCTGATCGGACGCAAGGTCCGCTATCTCGGTCATCTCTACGAGGTGACCGACTTGTTGTTCGACGAGGATATGATCATTCTCTCGGCCGACACGGATACCGGCCTGCAGGAGGATAGCTATGGCCGGGCCCATCGGCGGGTTCCGCGGGTACAAAGCCTCCGGTTCCGCGATGCGCAGGGGCATCCCACCAACATATGGGAGGATGTCGCTTTTCTCGACGGGCTGCTGTAAGGCGGCTTTTTTATGGCTGCCAGGAGCGGTTCTCGGTCACCTTGTCGTCACGTGTCGTGATCGGGCTGCGGTGGTCCCGCCATATGATCCAGGCACGCTCCTGCTGCCGATCGACCAGTAGCCGGAAGGGGCTGTCCGGATAGAGGCCGGCGCCAAACCGCAGGTCGCCGAATTCGGGCCGCTCCCCGTGGCGCTTCAGCACAACAGGAAAACGGGCGAACCAGCGGTAGAAGTGCACCCCCGGCAGCTCTTCCAGACCGGCATAAGTGTGCATGCGGGGCATCTGTTGCCATGTCAGTCGCGACGCCGGGCGCACCGCTGCCGTATAGCGCTGCACGAACCCTTTCGGAAACAGCAGGCTGCTGCCGTTGAATCCGGGCCACAGGTTGACGATGGCTTGGCGGTAGTTGTCCGGATAGCGGGCGATGAGGTGCCACCGGAAGGGCGAGAACGGTTGCGGCAGGGAGTAGACCTCCTGTGCATTTGGCTGCTGTTGCCGTGCGATCGATAGTGCCTTCTCATGGGTCGTGATCGTCAGCAGAAGATAGCCGCTCATGCCAGCGAGGCCGAGTATCGCCAGTGGCCGGGCCAGCCGGCGCCAGAACAGCGCGATCAGCAGCGGCAGGCCCAGTATGCCGGTGAAAAGAAGATCGATGATATAGACTAGATCGAAGCTGTAGCGGTAATCGGAGAGTGGTGCGAAGATCATCGTTCCGAACGAGGTAATCAGGTCGAGCAGGATATGCATGGCCAGCGCGGCGGCGATGAGCCAGGGCATCAGTGGCTGTTTGTCGCGCCTTGCCGGCATAAGGCTGTAGATGAGCCAGGTCCAGAGCGGAAGCATCAGCAGTGAATGGGTGACGCCGCGGTGGTAGTGCAGGTAGACGGTGTCGGAGACCAGACTGAGTACATAGTCGAGATCCGGAGCCATGGCGAGCAGGACAATCAGCGCCACCTGCCTTTTCGGGATCGCCTGCTTCGGTACGGCCCTAGCAATGGCGTAGCCGCTCAGGGCATGTGTCAGCGGGTCCATCAGATCATCTCCCGCAGGATCCGTGGCCAGTTCTCCCCCGGTACGATATGACCGCCGCATACCGGATGGCTCGCCCCTGTGACCTGCGGGAGGGTGTTGCTCAATCCCTGTAGCGTCTGCCAGGCCAGGATGGCGAAGCTGACCGCCTCCAGGGCGTCGGATGGCATGTCGGCTGCATCGGTACTGGCCACGTCGGCCGGCGCCAGCACCGCGGCAAGCCGCTCCATCAGGAAGCGGTTGCGTGTACCGCCGCCGCAGATGTGCCAGTGCCTAGGTGGTTCGCCGGGCATCCAGCGCCGACTGTTGGTGATGCTCTGGACCGTGAGTTCCAGGGCGGTGCGCATGCGGTCGGCATCGCGCAGATTCGGCCAGGCGAGAATCTCGGCAACGAGCCCATCGCCGAACTCCTCCCGGCCGCACGATTTCGGAGGCGTGCGGGACAGGAACGGATGATCCAGCAGATGTCGCAGCAGTGGTTCGCAGACCGTTCCCGAGGCGGCCAGCGCGCCGTCGGCGTCGAAGGGCGCTTCCCCCCGGCTGAAGGCACGCATCAATCCGTCCATGACCATATTGCCCGGTCCGGTATCGAAGCCCGATACCTCACCCGTCCTGCCGAGCCATGT
This sequence comes from Mariprofundaceae bacterium, assembly GCA_035267815.1. Lineage (GTDB taxonomy): Bacteria > Pseudomonadota > Zetaproteobacteria > Mariprofundales > Mariprofundaceae > DATFLK01. The sequence goes on from DATFLK010000134.1 coordinate 5,642, forward strand.
GACGTTGGCGATGCCGCCGATATTGACCACAGTCGTGGCGGCGTCGCGGCGGGCGAAAAGCATGCGGTGAACAAACGGTGTCAGCGGTGCCCCCTCGCCGCCAGCCGCCATGTCACGCCGGCGGAAGTCGGCTACCGTGGTCATCCCGGCCCTCTCGGCGATGGTCGAAGGGCAGCCGATCTGCAGCGAGAAGGCGGGCTGCATGGCGGGGCGGTGGCGCACGGTCTGGCCATGGCTGCCGATGGCGGTGATCTCTCCGGGCTGCATATTCGCCTGTCGCACGGCATCGAGCACCGTCTGGGCGATGGCCTCGCCGAGGGCGCGGTCGGTTTTTCCTAGCAGGTCGATATCGTTACCGTGTTGCGGCTCGGCCAGATGCAGGATGTCGGTACGCAGGGGTTCTGGCATCGGGAATGCCGAAAAGTGGAGCAGTTCCGGTCGTTTATCCATGCGGACGATGGCCACATCGATGCCATCGGCGCTGGTGCCGGACATGACGCCGGCCAGTACGGGGGGGCGGTTGCTGCTCATGCCAGCGGGTTGCCCGGACGCTGCCACGGGATACGGCCGTTGGATTCGATGGCGACCCGCATGACCACGCCGAGCGAGGCGAGCATGGTGATCAGCGCGGAGCCGCCGTAGCTGACGAAGGGGAGCGGTACGCCGACGACCGGCAGCACGCCCGAGACCATGCCGATATTGATGCAGATGTAGAGCATGAAGATGGTGGCGATGCCGATGCAGACGAGGCTCGAGAAGCGGGTGCTGGCACGGGCACCGATGGTCAGGATGCGCGACAGGAACAACCCGTAGAGCACCAGCAGCAGGATCGAAATGACAAGTCCCCCTTCTTCGGCCAGCACGGCGAAGATGAAGTCGGTATGCTGTTCCGGAAGGAAGTGGAGGCGCGCCTGTGTCCCCTGCAGATAACCCTTGCCGAAGATGCCACCGGAACCGATGCTGATGGTGGACTGGATAACGTGATAGCCCGCGCCCAGCGGATCGGACTGGGGATTCAGGAAGCTCAGAATACGCTCTTTCTGGTAGGCGTGCATGTTGCGCCACATGACGGGCAGGCTGATCAGGGCGGTGATGAGTCCGTAGGTGAACCAGCGCCACGGAAGACCGGCGGCGAAGAGCATGGCCGAGGCGGCGAAGAGCAGCACCAGCGCGGTGCCGAGGTCGGGCTGCATGATGATGAATACGACGGGTATCGACGAGAGGAGCACGGCGCCGCCGAGTCCTTTCAGTGAGCTCGCTTCACGCGAGGCGAACCAGTGCGCCAGAAGCAGCATCAGGGCCCATTTGACGATTTCGGATGGCTGGATATGGAACAGTCCCAGATTGAGCCAGCGCCGGGCGCCCATCTGGATCTCGCCGATCCATGGCACCAGCGCCAGTGAGATGACCGCGATGATATAGACTGGCCAGCTGAACAGCGCGACGCTTCTGAGCGGGATGAAACAGATACCGAAGAAGAGGACAAGTCCGAGCAGCCAGTAGAGGCACTGCCGTTTCCAGAGACCGGTATCCCCCTGATGGACGGCGGCATAAAGCGTGATCAATCCGAGGATGCCCAGCAGCAGGAGATAAAGCAGGAGCATCGGATCCATGCGCCGCAGGGTCTCTTTCCAGGCGATCATCCCTGTTTCTCCTTTTGTGCCAGCGTGCGCACGATGGCCGCTGCCACGGGGGCGGCGGCGCTGCCCCCGTGGCCGCCATGCTCGACCAGCACGGCCACGGCGATCTGCGGTGCCTTGTAGGGCGCATAGCCGATAAACCAGGCATGGTCCTTGTGCTTGTCAGAGCTGTTGGACTCGCTGCCATCCTGTGGCATGGAGACCACCTGTGCTGTACCCGTTTTGCCTGCCATATCCCATGGCAGACGCCAGAGGTGGGCATGGGCCGTGCCGTGAATCTCGGTGACGACGCCATGCATCGCCTTGCGGACACGGTCGAGGTTTTTGGCATCGACATCGATCTTGCGGTCCACCTCAGGTGTTGCACCGGCCTTCAGCTGAGGGTGCAGCAACAGGCCGCCATTGGCGATGGCGGCGGTGAAGCGGGCCATCTGGATGGGGGTGGCGTTGACGGAGCCCTGTCCGATGGCGGAGATCATGGTCTGACCGCGAAACCATGTACGCGACCGCCGGAAGCTCCACGACTGGCCCGGTGCCAGTCCCTTGGCCTCGGGGCTCAGCGCAATGCCGGTGGGCTTTCCGAACCCCCAAAGCTCCGCCTCGGCGCGAAGCTGCTTGATGCCGAGTTCATCCCCGAGTTCGTAGAAATAGACATCGCAGGATTGGACGATGGCCTTGTGCAGGTCGACATGGCCGTGGCCGATCTTCTTCCAGCAGCGCAGTTTCCGGTCGGCCAGTTCGATATAGCCCCGGCAGGTCGTGCCATGGGCGATGATCGGCGCTTGATCGCGGAGTCCGGCCAGGGCCACGAGGGGTTTGAAGGTCGATCCGGGCGGATAGGAGGCCTGTGTGGCGCGATCCAGCAGCGGGCGGTGCGGATTGTTTAGCCACTTCTTCCACTGTTTGGCCTCTAGGCCGGTGATGAACAGATTGGTATTGAAGCCGGGCTTGCTGAGCAGCACCAATACCTCGCCGGTATGTACATCCATGACCACGACCGCGCCCGTCCGGTGACCCAGCGCCTTCGACGCGGCACGCTGCAGGTCCACGTCAAGACTCAGCCGCAGTTGCTTCCCCATGACGGGGGGCTGGCGCTGCAGCACGCCGACACGGCGGCCGCGGGCATCGACCTCCTCACGCTGGTTTCCTAGGCGGCCGTGCAGCTCCGACTCGAACACCTTCTCGGCGCCGGCACGCCCGACCTTCTCCATCGGCAGAATTCCCTTCCGCACATCCTCGGGTCCGGCCATGGACAGGTAGCCGACAAGATGCGAGGTCAGCGCACCGTAGGGGTAGTAGCGGTGCGTGCCGGCCTGCACGTCGACACCGGCCAGTTCATGCAGGCGCGCGGCGATCGGCGCCACCTGTCGCCACGGCAACTGGTCGTCGAGCAGGACCGGATGGTCCGGCCGGGAGTGCGCGATCCGCTGTTTGACCTCGTGCAGGCGCGCTGCATCCCAGTGCAGCCAATGTGTTAACCGGCGCAGTGTCTGTTTCATGTCGGCGACGCGTTCGGGGATCAACTGAATCTGGTAGGAGACATGATTCACGGCCAGGCCGCGGCCGTCGTGGTCGACGATTTCGCCGCGCGTGGGCAGCAGCGGCACGATGCTGATGCGGTTCTGCTCGGCCTGCAGCAGCAGTCCCTCGTGCTGTACCCACTGGAGGTTGACCAAGCGGATGAAAAGCAGGAACAAAAACAGGAAGATCAGTCCGCGGAACAGCAGGACGCGCCGCTCGAAGCGGTGACGGATCCTAAACGTAGCGTTCATAGACCTTGGTCAGGCCGTACCAGGCGGGTACGCAGAGTATCAGTGTCAGAATCCATGCTGTCAGGGTTTCACCCTGCCAGAGCATGCCCATGCTGATGAAGAGCATGACGGCGATGCGCTGCGGCAGTGCCGGACCCAGCTGCGCATCGCTGCTGGCGAGCAGAAATGGTGCGAGGACGGCAAAGGGAAAGGTACCCATGGGACTCCAGTAGAGTACCAGATCGTGCAGCAGGGTGCAGGGCAGCACCCACGGCCAGCTATTTCGTTGCGCCAGCAGGTTGGCCATCAGGAAGGCCAGTGCCCAGTCCGGCTGGACGATGTCGCCGGTGAGGGCGAGGTTCGCACTGATCCCGAAGCTCGTCAGGATGACGATGCTGACCGGAACGAGATAGGAGTAGATGGACGTCACTACTTTTTCGGCGTGATATGGGATGCGACGGCCAGCCAGCTATCACGTCGCCAGTGTGCCGCCGGTTCACCCTCCACGTTGGCAAAGATATCGCCCTGGACCTGGCGGATACGAGTGATGCGGGCAACGGGGATACCGGGCGGAAAGATGCCACCTGCGCCGCTGGTCTGCAGCACGCTGCCGACGGCGGGCGCCTTGTCCCAGCGGATAAAGTCGATACTGAGCCGGTCACCCTGACCGCGTACCAGGGCGGAGAGATCGGTGCCGCTGATGGTGACGGGGACGGCCATCGAGGCGTCGAGCACGGTGCGTACCGTGGCGTGTTTCGCCTGCGTCCGGTCGACGAGGCCGACCAGTCCCTCGCCGGAGGCGACGACATCATCGGTCTTCACCGGTGTCTGGACATTGATCACTAGATAGCGGCTCATCTTGTCCGGGCTGCGGCCGCGAACCCGGGCAGTTTGCCACCGGTAATCCGCCAGGGTTTTCAGACCGAGCAGGCGGCGCAGCTGGATATTCTCTTCGTGAAGGGTGTTGAGGCGCTGCTTCAGGACGGCCTGCTGCTGGAGGTCCTGAAGCAGTTGCTCGTTGGTGGCCTGCAGCCTAGCGCGGCTCTGGAGCCAGAGTTCGGTTTCATGCGCCCAGTGCTGGGGCTGTTTCATGGCCTCCAGCAGCGGCGCGAAGACGAGATTCAGGCGTTGTCCGATAGGAAGGGTATGGGCGATATAAACGGCCAGCAGGGCGAGGCCTATCCAGAACCAGAGGCGCCATTGCAGCCAGCGGTGCGGCATCAGTCTTCGAACAAGACGCCCCGCATGCGATCCAGCTCCTCAAGCACCCTGCCGCTGCCGAGGACCACGCAGTGCAGGGGGTGTTCCGCGACCGTTACCGGCAGGCCCGTCTCCTCGCGCAGCAGCTGGTCCAAGCCCACGAGCAGTGCACCGCCTCCGGTCAGCATGATGCCTTTGTCGACGATGTCGGCGGCCAGTTCGGGTGGCGTGCGCTCCAGACAGACCTTCACGCCCTCGATGATGGCGTTCACCGGTTCGGTGAGGGCCTCGAGGATCTCCGAGTCGTCCAGTGTCAGATTCTTCGGTACACCGTTGATCAGGTCCCGTCCCTTGACCTCCATCTCGCGGCGCTGCTCCTGAGGGTAGGCGCTCCCCAGATTGATCTTGATGCTCTCCGAGGTGGCCGCGCCAATCAGCAGGCTGTATTTGCGGCGCAGGTGGTTGACGATGGCCTCGTCCATCTTGTCGCCGCCGACACGGACCGAGCGTGAGTAGACGATGCCGCCGTAGCTGATGACGGCGATCTCGCTAGTGCCGCCGCCGATATCCACCACCATCGAACCGGCCGCCTCGGTGACCGGCAGGTCGGAACCGATCGCGGCTGCCATCGGCTCCTCGATCAGGTAGACCTCGCGTGCCCCGGCGGAGAGAGCGGATTCGCGGATGGCGCGGCGCTCGACCGGGGTCGAGCCGTAGGGGACGCATATGACAATGCGCGGGGCCAGTCCCCAAGCGCGCTGGTGCACCTTGCGGATGAACTGTTTGAGCATCTCTTCGGTGATGATGAAATCGGCGATGACGCCATCCTTCAGCGGGCGGATGGCCTGGATGGTGTCCGGCGTACGGCCCAGCATGCGTTTGGCATCGGCGCCGACGGCCAGGACGCGGCGATTCTGTGGGCCGCCCCCTTCGTATACGGCTACGACGGAGGGTTCATCCAGGATGATGCCTTCGCCGCGCACATAGATCAGGGTATTGGCTGTACCGAGGTCGATGGCAATATCCCTGGAGAATAGACCGAAAAGCCGCTGTAACATTCTTTCACCTTCCCACGCGCTGCATTGAAATCATGCGCCCCACCGAGGCTATGTCCTGACAAGGCATTGGTAAAGGGCAGGGCGCGATCGAAAACAGGGGGATATGGGCGGCCTGCCGGTCTTTCAAACGCGCTTCAGCGACAGACGAGAATCGTCATCAGGAGGCACAATACTAGGATGGCAATATAGCCGCCTGAGGGGATTGAGGGTTTGCGTAAGTTCGTATCATAGGATGGTTGTATCATGACACCTCCATGCGATGGGGATTGCGCTGGCCGGTTGCGAAGCGCTGACGGGCTCCGGATCAACTGATCAGCGCCGCCATGAACAGACACATGAAGCTGATGACGGCATAGCCCTTGATGCCGACCGGCATGGTGCGCAAACGATTGGAATGATACATCAACATGAATCCATCTCCTTGACGGGGATTGTGCAGACCGCCCCATTCGGCTGATGTGACTAGCATCACAATGCGCTAGACTTCAGCCGTTGATGGTGTTCGCGAGGATTTTTGCTAGGAAGAGGCATACGGCGGCAATCAGCGCGTAGCCTTTTGGCGTGACGACCAGAATCTTGGGACGGGATGCATAGATATGCAGATACATATGTGGTGCCCGGAACGGGGACGTACCCTGTTTAGGCGTGAAAGCTGAGGACAGCGGCCATGAACAGGCATACGAGGCTGATGGCGGCATAGCCTTTGATGCCGATCGGCATGGTGCGCAAGCGATTCGATTCACACATCAACATGAACTCACCTCCTTGAGGAGAGCAATGTAGGGATATGCCCGGGACACGATGTGACCCGGATCACCAAACGGTGGTCGTTACTGGATCATGTTGGGGATAGCGAGGGAGAAGAGCGGTATGTGCGCCTCGAACTGGGTGCCGTCCTCGGCCTGCATGTCGTAGTGCCCCTCCATGCAGCCGACCGGCGTCTCCAAGATGGCGAAACTGCTGTAGGCGAAGCGCTCGCCGGGGGCGATCACTGGCTGTTCTCCGACGACCCCTTCCCCGTGCACCTCGTCGATTTTTCCGTTGCCGTCGGTGATGTGCCAGTGGCGATGCATCAGACGGGCGGTCTTGCGGCCACGGTTGTGGATCGTGATGTGGTAGGCGAATACGTAGCGCCCCTGCTCGGGATCGGATTGCTCGTCAAGAAAGGCCGGTTTCGCTTCCACCTCGATGGCATAGGAATCGTGCGACATGATGCCAAGTATAGGGGAAAGGGGCGGCCGGGGCACCCGTCAGGGGCTGGGGTCTTTCCCGTTCGAGGGCGGCGACGTGCCGATGGCCGACGCGAAAAAAACGGCGGCATCTGCCGCCGTTGATGAAGCCGATAGAGGTCGGCGAAGGAGGTTATTCCGATTTTTTGGCGCTGCAGCTGTTGATGCCGAAGAGCGTGTAGGCGGGGCACCACCCGATCAGCGCCGTTGCCAGAGGCACGACTCCGATCCATCCCCACGGTGTTTGCGGACCGACGAACACCAGACTGATCAGACCCAGACCAAGCACAATACGTACGATCCTGTCCACGGAGCCAACATTTGGTTTCATTTCGTACCTCCTCGAGTCAATCTATCCATATTATAGCCACATCCTACGCTTTTTCAGTGATAAAGTAACAGAGGTTCGGATCAGTAAAACCCCGGTCCGGCGCGGCGGATATGGGCCAGGGAGCGGTGGAATCTTGTCCAGTCCCACTGGCGACCCGGATCCCATTTGCGTCCCGGTGCCACATCCCGGTGGCCGACGATGCGGTTCCGGCCGATGGCGGGGAAGCGCTGTATCAGGTCGCGGCAGAGTCTCGCAGCCTCCCGGTACTGGGCAGGGGTGAACGGTTGCTGTTCGTCGCCGATGATTTCGATGCCGATGGAGTAGTCGTTACATCGGGGGCGTTCCTCCCAACTGGAGTCGCCCGCATGCCAGGCACGCTGCAGAACGGGAACGAACTGGGTAATCCCGCCCTGCCGATCGATCACGAAATGGGCCGATACCCGAAGCCCTTCGAGATCGGCAAAGAAGGGGTGTGCAGCATGATCGAGGCATCCCGTGAAGAGCGCTTCCACATGGGTCGGGGAGAACTCCCCAGGCGGCAGACTGATGGCGTGCAGCACGATCAGGTCGATGTCGGTGCCGGCGGGTCGCTCATCACAGTGGCCGGAGGGCAGAAAGCGCAGGTGCGTCATACACATAATCATGCAGCCTCCGGCCTTGCTTGTCATACATGGCGCGGGATAAGCTGCACAAAGGGTCGTGTCTGCGGCCTGTTTAACGGGAGTGCGGAGGTTTCATGAACGGTCTCGTACTGGCCCTGGGCGGCGGCGGCGCCCGTGCGTTGGCCCACATCGGAGTGATCGAGGTGCTCGCACGGGAAGGGATTCCCGTCCAGGCGATTGTCGGTACGAGTGTCGGTGCGGAGGTCGGTGCGCTCTGCGCGGCCGGTGTCGATATTGCCGAGATCAGGGGGCTGGCCAGCCGTCTCGATTGGGTCTCAACCATGCGCCTGTTCACCCCCGACTTCTCCGAGGCCGGTCTCTCCACCGGCAAGGGAATCCGCAGTTATCTGGCCCCCTATCTGGAGGGGCGCGAGATCGATCGGATCGAGGTGGGCTATGCGGCGATCGCGACGGACCTCTATACGGGCGAGGAGGTGGTGCTCGATAGGGGGGATCTTCTGGATGCGGTGCGGGCCAGCATCTCTTTTCCCGGCCTGTTGTCACCTGTGACCATGGGGGAGCGTTTGCTGGTGGACGGCGGGCTGGTGAATCCGGTGCCGTTCGATGTGGCGAGGCGGCTTTTCGGCGGGCCGGTGCTGGCCGTGGCGACATATCCCGGAGACAAGCTGACGCAGGAGCAGCCGTTGCCGGCGCCCAAGGAGTGGGAGAAGCGGCTGGACGAGCTTATCGGCAAGTCGTGGCTGAGCGGTTCCCCGCAGCTGCTGGCGTGGCTGGAGGGTTTCCGCCGTGTGCGCAACCGTGCCCAGAACCCTGTCGAGGACTTCGGTATCAGCGACGTGCTGGCACAGTCCCAGAACATCAGCGAGAAGATGCTGGTGAACCTGCGTGCCCGGCTCTGCCCGCCGGATTTGATGCTGCAGCCCGATACCAGCCGTATCGGCATGCTGGAGTTCTACCGCAGCCGCGATGCCATCGCCGCCGGTCGCGAGTCGGTCGAGGCGTCCCTGCCGGAGATTCATCGCCTGATCGGCGGCTGATGGCGCGCCCCCCGGTTTAGT
>DATFLK010000135.1:0-15578 GCA_035267815.1 Mariprofundaceae bacterium
TGTCCTGAAGCCGGCTTCATCTTGTAGGCCACAAGCAGATGCTTGCCACCGGCGATCAGCTCCTCCTCGTTGAGGCTCAGATCGGCATAACGATTCGATTGATCCATGATTACATTCCCTCTTCTTTGAATATTTGCATCAAACCCTGTCGCCCCGATAAACGGTGAACGGAAAGGCCGCATTTCTATTATGGAGCGTCATTGTATCGATGTTTCCGTCACGTTCAATAGTTATATTATTTTTAAGGGTAAAAGATAATTTTAATGATCATTGCCTCTCGAACGGAGTGATGGATATGCAAAGCGGAAACCGGCATGCCGCCGATACAGCCCTTGCATGGAATATGGTCATTCAATTATTCTGATTTGTATGGAAATCACGTGCTATCGGGATCGAGAGCTCAGCCGGGAGCCCCACACCCTCCCCTCGCATATCTATAACCTTTCGAAAAACCTGATGAAACGGAGCCCTTCCCGTGTGGTGTTCGTGCCGATCCGGAGCATGCAGTATCTGGCGATCATCGATCGGGAAGAGTTCATATTTGTGGACAGTCAGCACAGAAACTGGATCGAAATTGCCTGGCAACACTTTCGCCCGGGCACACGCACCTCACTCGACGAGCCTGTCCCCTACGAGGCTGTGATCTATCATCCGGATGGCTATGCCACAATGTCCCGGCTCATGAACGAGCTCCCCAAGGCGCTGCACGCCCTAGCCAACCGGGAAAGGGTCGACGGACCCGCCAGAATCCTGAAGTTCGAGCGGCACCGCGAGACCTGAACCGGCCGGCGCGCACCTAATCGTCGTCGTCGAGTTCGGGGTCCCAACCAAGCTTTCTGGCGCGCTCAATAGCCTCGTGATAGATCTGCTCGTGGCGCTGGCGGATTTCGTCGGGCAACCGGCTCGGCAAATGCCCATACTTCTCCCACTCGGCATAGGTCTTCTCGTAAAGAATCTGAAGCCGGCTACGGCTCCATCCGGCGCACCGCTCCGTTTCGGGAATCAGACCAAACAGCCATCCGTCCCGGACAATCTTGCCGAGATAGGTCATGCCACCATGCTCGTCCTCATCGATACCGGGATAAGTGGGTTCCATATTCACCTCGTCAGGCCGGCATAAAGCATCGGCAGCTTCTCCGGCAGGCGTTCGACATGGTCGACCACCATATAGTTGCGCTGCCCAAAGATACGGGAAACATAGGCATCCGCATGCGGATCGAGACTCATGCAGTAGGTCAGAACACCGGCCTTCTCCACCTCCTCGACCGCCTTCTTGGCGTCGAAACGGAGGTATTGCGGATCGCGCACATCGACATCCGACGGCTCACCGTCGGTCAGCACGATGAGCAGCTTCTTGGAAGAGCGCTGCTGCTGCAGATAGTGCCCGGCATGGCGGATCGCGGCTCCCATTCGGGTGGAGAGCTGGCCGGTCATACCGGCCAGCCGGGATTTCGGCAAATCATCGTAAGCATGGTCGAAATCCTTGAAACGGTAGTACTCGACATCATGCCGACCGTCCGAGCAGAAGCCGTGAATGGCAAAGGGATCGCCCACCTTGTCGATGGCATCGGCCAGCAATGCGCACGCCTCACGCGTCAGATCGAGCACTGAATAGTCCTTGCCCACCACCTCGTCGTTGGTCGATTCGGAGAGATCGAGCAGTACCAGTACCGAGATATCGCGCACCTTACGGACCGAACGCATCATCACACGCGGATCGGGCTGATTGCCTCGCCGGATATCGGTCAGCGCCATAATGGCGGCATTGATGTCGAGCTCGTCACCGTCCTCCAACTTACGAATGCGCTGCACGCCCTGCGGCTGCATCGCGTCGAGAAGGTACTTCATGCGGGAGATGAGCGGCTTGTGCCGGGAGACGATCTCATCCACTTTCTCCGGTTCGCCGGCCTTCGGACGCTTCTCGAGCACCGTGGCCCAGCTGGGACGCTCCAGCTGGATCTGGTAGTCCCACTCCGAGTAATGGTAGGGCTCGGAGATCGGCTCCCTGCCCTCCAGCTCGTTGATGGTGCACCCCTCCTGATCGAGCCAGAAGGGGGTGTCGAGCATCCATATCTCCTGTGCATCATCACCGGCCAGCTCACAATCGAGCTCGTTGGCCATCTCGATCACCGAAACATACTTGCGCACCTGCCGCTCCTGTTGATAGCCGGCCGCCATCTGCTGCTCGAAGTCGAAGCCTTCGAACTCCCAGAAATAGCGATTATCATCCCGGTAGTGGGCGGTCAGTTGGTCCGTCCGCGAATTGAAAGCAATCCCCTTCTGCTGCAGCGAATGCGCCAGCTGCACGCCGACATCCCACGAGACCTTGTTGGTATCAAGACGGTCCGACGCCTCCTCGAACAGCCTGCGACCCTCGGCGATCCACGGGTCGTCATCCTCGTAGCTGTCGTCGAGCAGCGCCCGGGCCAGGCGGTTGAGGTAATCGCCCACCGTCGCATCCTGATCCGGTATCGCCGTATGCAGAGAGGCCCACAACTGCTTCAGCCCCGGAAACCGGCGCACGGAGAGCGTTTCGACACGCGCATCCTCAATCACCGAGATCACGGCCATCTGCAGCGGATTCAGCGCCTCCGCACTGATCGGCTGCCGCGTTTCGGCGATATGGGCCGCGCAGTGGGCTGCCGCGGCGCGATAAAGCTGCAGACCGGAAACCCCTTCGACATCGTCGAACGCATCCGGAAGATGGATCAGGAACCCCTCGATATAGGGGCGATACCCCTCCCGGGTCTCGAAATCGCCCGAGGTCGGACGCATGAAGAAGTCCCTGCCCCAGAGTGCGCGCAGGTACATATTGATGCGCCGTTGCACATCGACGAACAGCGTTCCCTTGTGCTCTTTCTTGAGCATCGCCTGGGACTCCCTGGAGGAGAGGCTGAAGTAGCGGACCTGTTCCTCATAGTCCGTGCGATAGGCATGGGCACCCCACATCGCCCAACGACGCAGACCGCCAAGTGTGAGCTGTTCCATCAACACATCCAGCTTGTCGAGCATGGGGCGGACCCCGCGCGGCGCCTGTGCCAGCAGGGTGTTGAGAAATTTGAGATATCCCAAAAACAGATTGGCATCACCCAGACGGGTCGCCGCTGTCGGCGCCGTGGCGATCATCATTTCTATCACCGCGCCAGAGGTCTTCGATGCCATACCTAGAGCCGCATGCGCCAGCTCACCGACGACATCCTCGCCCACCTCATGCGCCACCTCCGGCACCTGTTCGATCCAGGTGGTCACCATGGCCGAGCCACGGCCCAGCGACTTCAGAGCGGCGACGCCCTTCAGGTAGTTATCGAGCCCACGCGGCGAGAGGACACGCGTCGCCCCCGTCCAGGTGGCGTGAAGAAGTCCTCGCTCCTCTTCCGACAGCCCTTCCAGAAGCTCTTTGTAGTCCTCATCAAGATGAATGGCCATAACCTGATCTCTCCGTATTCAGCTACAGAATTGATATCGGGTTAAAAGAATGTCGTGACAGCGGAGTCCAGCGCATCGCGCATATCCGGGTCGTCGGTAATCGGACGCACCAGTGCCACACGGCAAGCGCTCTGTGGGTCCACGCCCTTGGCGATCAGATTGCCGGCATAGACCAGCATACGGGTCGAGATGCCCTCGTCCAGACCGTGCCCCTTCAGGTTTCGGGCCCGCTCGGCAATCGAAACCAGCTTGTCGGCGACCTCGGACTCGACACCTGTCTCATGGGCGACGATCTCGGACTCGACACCGTGTTCCGGGTAGTTGAAATCAAGCGCACCGAAACGCTGCTTGGTGGACTGCTTGAGATCCTTCATCAGGCTCTGGTAGCCGGGATTGTAGGAGATCACCAGCTGGAAATCCGGATGCGCCTGAACCAGCTCGCCCTTCTTCTCCAGCGGCAGTACGCGACGGTCGTCGGTCAGCGGATGGACCACGACGGTCGTGTCCTGCCTTGCCTCGACCACCTCGTCCAGATAGCAGATCGCACCATGACGCGCAGCCACGGCCAACGGACCGTCCTGCCAGGTCGTACCGTTGGCATCGAGCAGGAAGCGACCGACCAGATCGGAGGCGGTCATATCCTCGTTACAGGCCACCGTGATCAGCGGCTTGCCGAGCTTCCATGCCATGTATTCGACAAAGCGGGTCTTACCGCAGCCCGTCGGCCCCTTCAGCATCATCGGCATGCGCACGGAATAGGCCGCCTCATACAGCTCCACCTCGTCCGCCACCGGAAGGTAGTAGGGTTCCTTCTCAACCTTGTACTGTTTGATGACGTCGTTCATCCCCAAGCTCCTGTAAATAAAGGTATTCTACTCCCGGCGCATCCATCAGCGCCGGGCAAAAACAAAACGCTCCCGCCGCCTTCCGGCAACGGGAGCGCTTTTTTTATCAGACTCCCGTACGGGACAGATCAGACAGTCTTGCCGCGATAGATCACCATGGCCGCGCCCTGGCTCTGTGCAAAGTTGTCATAACCGACCAGACGCACATGATTATCGGGATTGGCCTTGTGGCATGCCTCTGCCTCGGCCAAGATCGTATCCACATCGGTCTCGCCGAACATCGGCAACTTCCACATATACCAATAGTTATCCATCAGGTGTTCCGGCTCGGTATGCTCGATGGCCGGGTTCCAACCCTTCTTGACGATGTACTCGACCTGCTTGCGCACCTGGTCGTCGTTCATGGCCGGCAGATACGAGAAGGTCTCAAATTTGCGGCTGGAGGGATCGTTCAACCGCGACTTGTAATCCTGCATTTCACTCATCTCTGGATTCTCCTTAGATATCGATTCGGTTTTGACCCGGGGCGCACAGGCGCCCCGGTGTCGCCATTACTTGTGCTGGACGTCCAGCTTGTCGACGGTGTCGAACTCGAACTTGATCTCCTTCCATGTCTCCATGGCGGTTTTCAGTTCGGGGCTGTTCTTGGCCGCATTGGTCAGGATCTCCTTGCCCTCCTTCTCAATCGCACGGCCCTCGTTGCGAGCCTCGACACAGGCCTCAAGCGCCACACGGTTGGCCGCAGCACCGGCTGCGTTGCCCCACGGGTGCCCCAGGGTACCGCCACCGAATTGCAGCACCGAGTCGTCGCCGAAGATGCTGACCAGCGCCGGCATGTGCCAAACGTGGATGCCACCGGACGCCACCGGGAAGACACCCGGCATGGAGCCCCAGTCCTGATCGAAGAAGATACCGCGCTCACGGTCCTCTTTGATGAAGGAATCACGCATCAGATCGATCCAGCCCAGCGTGGCTGCACGATCGCCCTCGAGCTTGCCGACCACGGTACCGGAGTGGAGGTGGTCACCACCGGAAAGGCGCAGGATCTTGGCCAGCACACGGAAGTGGATACCGTGGTGCGGGTTACGGTCCAGCACGGCGTGCATAGCACGGTGGATATGCAGCAGCAGGCCGTTGTCGCGGCACCAGTTGGCCAGACCCGTGTTGGCCGTAAAGCCACCGGTGATGTAGTCGTGCATGATGATCGGCGCACCGATCTCCTTGGCGTACTCTGCACGCTTGTACATCTCTTCCGGTGTCGGGGCGGTCACGTTCAGGTAGTGACCCTTGCGCTCACCGGTCTCGGCCTCGGCCTTCTGGATCGCCTCCATGACGAAATCGAAACGCTGGCGCCAGCGCATGAACGGCTGGGAGTTGACGTTCTCGTCATCCTTGGTGAAGTCCAGACCGCCGCGCAGGCACTCGTAGACGGCACGGCCATAGTTCTTGGCCGACAGACCCAGCTTCGGCTTAATGGTGCAGCCCAGCAGCGGACGGCCATACTTGTTCATGACATCGCGCTCGACCTGGATACCGTGCGGCGGGCCGCCACAGGTCTTCACGTAGGCGATCGGGAAACGGACATCCTCCAGACGCAGGGCACGCACAGCCTTGAAGCCGAACACGTTGCCGACCAGCGAGGTGAACACGTTCACCACAGAGCCCTCCTCGAACAGGTCGATCGGATAGGCAATGAAGGCATAGAAACAGGCATCATCGCCCGGCACATCCTCAATGGCATAGGCACGACCCTTGTAATAATCCAGATCGGTCAGAAGATCGGTCCACACCGTGGTCCATGTACCAGTGGACGACTCCGCCGCCACCGCAGCGGCCGCCTCCTCACGATCGACACCCGCCTGGGGGGTAATCTTGAAGCAGGCCAGGATGTCGGTATCCTGCGGTGTGTATTCAGGCATCCAGTACGTTTGCCGGTATTCCTTCACACCGGCGCTGTATGTTTTCGATGACATAACAACTCCTATAAAAAATAGCTCGCCCTGTCGCACTTGCTAATGGATCGGCGCGACATCGGCTGTTGACTTGGTGTGAAGTCTAATACCCAAACATTATATGGTATATTCAGTTTAATTAATCATTATGATAACCTTTTCTTTATATATCGGGGCGCCTTGCAATGCGCTCGTTACATCAGCTTCCGGAGGAGAGCAATGCACCTGACCCTGCGACAACTGACCGTTTTCGAAGCGGTTGTTCGTCACATGAACTACTCCCGCGCGGCTCAGGAACTACACCTGTCACAACCGGCAGCCTCGATGCAGGTCAAGCAGCTTGAAGAAAATATTGGTCTTCCGCTCTTCGAACAGCTCGGCAAGAAGATCTTTCTGACCGAGGCGGGCCAGGAGTTGCTCCACTACGCCAGAACCGTCCTGCAGCAGCTTGATGAAGCGCAGACGACACTGGAAGAGCTCAAAGGATTGAGGCGCGGCACCCTGCATCTGACCATGGCCTCAACCGCCAACTACTTTGCCCCGCAATTGATTGCCGCATTCATGCGCCAGCACCCCGGCATCAAGATCACCCTGGACGTCACCAACCGCACGGGACTGTTGCAGGCTCTGGGGCAGAACCGTACCGATCTGGCCATCATGGGGAGCCCTCCCAAGGGGCATGACCTGACCGGCATCCCCTTCATGGACAACCCCCTTGCCATTATCGCCTCACCCAACCACCCGATGGCCCGGCGTAAAAAGATCGCGCTGTCGGAACTGGCCGACGAGCCCTTCATCGTGCGTGAAAGTGATTCGGGCACACGTATCGCGACCGAACGATTCTTCGCCGAACACGACATCGAACTGGTGGCGGGCATGGAGATGAGCCGTTCCGAGGCGATCAAACAGGCTGTGATGGCCGAACTGGGATTGGGCATTGTCTCCATGCATACCATCGAGATGGAGCTCGCCCTGAAGCGTCTTGCCGTCCTGAAGGTCGAGGATTTTCCCATCATGCGCCAGTGGTATATCGTGCATCGTCAGGGAAAACGCTTCGCCGCCATTCCGGAAGCCTTCAAACAGTTCGTCAAGGAGCATGCGCAGGAGCTGACCCGTCCACCCGGCCTGTAGGATCACCTGCGTTTTATCTTGCTACCGGCTCAAAAAAGGCGTATCAAACACCGGTTCCACCACATGTCACCGCCAGAGCCTATAATATGAATTCAATTCCTTTCGACGGCACCATGACCGATACCGGCATCAAGGGTATCGTTGACGACTTGGCCGAACAGGGCTGGTCCTGTCGCGATGGCCTTCTATCGAACGACATGAGCGATGCACTGAGGCAAGAGGCGTGGCAAGGATGGCATGCAAGCCGGTTTCGCCAGGCACGCGTCGGAACCGGTAGAACCAAGCAGCTCAGGAACGACATCCGTAACGATCATGTCCAGTGGCTCGATCCGCTATCGCTTACTGAGGCTCAGCAGCACTACTTCAATCTGATACGCGGACTGCAGAAGGCCATCAACCACGACCTGATGATGGGCCTGCACACCTTTGAGGGACATTTCGCCATCTACACACCGGGCGCCTCCTATACCAAACATCTGGACCAGTTCATCGGTGCCCATCACCGGGCCGTGACCAGCATCCTGTATCTGAACAGGGCATGGCAACCGGCCGACGGCGGTCAGCTGCGACTCTATACCGATGAAAACGGGACCGGCGATCATGTGGACCTTCTGCCCCGACAGGGACGCATGATCACCTTTCTCTCCGGGCGATTCTTTCATGAGGTGCTGCCGGCAACGCGTCACCGCATCAGCCTGACTGGATGGCACAGCATACGCCCGCTAAACGGCGAGGGTCTATTCTAAACCGCTACAGGCGGCGGCTGAGGGCCACTACCGCCGCCGGCAGAACCATAATATTCAGGATCGGCATCATCATCAGCACGAATGCTGTACCGCCGAAGCCGAGATAGAACCATCGCCTCCGGGCCAGCTCCCGTTTGCGGGCGCCATAGTGCCAGCCACGGCGCGAGGCGGTCGTATCCATCAACTCGAAGTTCAGGAAGCGGACACCCGCATAGGTCCATACCACGGCCGCTGAAAGCTGCCCCACGACCGGAATGAACAGCAGGATCAACGTCAACACGCCGAACCCGACAAGGCCGATCATGGGCTTCACGGCATTGACCAGACTCCGCATCATCAGCACGACCCAGGATGCCTGTGGCGCCTCGGTGCGGTTACCCTCCAGCGACTCGGTTCGCGCCGCCAGCTCGTCCAGCCACGGTGCGGCCGCCACCGATCCCAGCATGCTGAAGCTGACCACGCCGCTCATCACCGCTAGCACGAAAGCAACAAACCAGACCAGCCATGAGACAAGCTGCCAATACCATGCATCCCCCTGCGGTAGCCACAGATGCGCCAGATAATCGGTCAGCCAGAAGACACCGGCACCCAGTATCAGCATCAGCACAAGCAGCAGCACCAGAATGCGCCACATCACCTGCTTCAACTCGGCATGTGCGAAGAGGCGGCGCATGCCGCCAAGCAGCGCCACACCGCCATCAATCATGCTCACCCTCCTCCAGCCCCAGGTCGCGCAGCACCTGGACCGCTGCCGGCCACGCCTCCTCTTCCACCATGACGCGCGCATCCGTCACGCCCGGAAGCGGTAACAGCGATTGCATCCCTGCGCCATCGACCCGGCAGGCAATCCCGCGCTCCTGCAACGCCTCCGTCAGCGCGTGTAGCATGACCGGGTCGGCCAGCTCCTTCAGCAACTTTGCCATGACGACACCCTAGGACGGCGATCGGCATGCGTCACGCTTGACACACAGGGCTCTGCGTGAACGATTACCGCCATGACTCTTTCCGTTCCCCAATCGACCCTGAACAAGATGCTGGACCAAATGGTGCCGCCGAACGCGGACGATGCCGATCTCTACCTGCAATACAGCCAGTCGGAATCGCTGGCACTGGAGGAGGGACGGGTCAAACACGTATCAGCCTCCACACATCAGGGCATCGGTGCCCGCGTCATCGTCGGCGAATCCGCCGGCCACGCCTACACCGACCGACTTGAAACCCCGGCCCTGATGGAGGCGGCCAAAGCGGCGCGCGCCATCATGGCGACCGGTGAACGCCGCGCGCCGGTTGCGGTGCACGACAGCACGCCACCGCAGCCCCTCTACAAAGCCGAAAATCCGGCTTTGGCTGCCAGCATGCAGGAACGCAAGGCGCTGCTCGAGCGGCTTGATGCACTGGCCAGAAGTCTGGACCCGCGCGTCAAACAAGTGTTCACCGATATCTCGGCCAGCTATTCGGACATCCACATCGTGCGCATGGACGGCGCCCATATCCACGATGTTAGACCGCTGGTGCGCCTGAATGTCAGCGTGATTGCCGAACAGAATGGGCGGCGCGAAACAGGCATGATGGGTGGCGGCGGACGCTTCAGCTTGGATCGTCTGCTGGCTGGCGAGGAAGCGGAACATATTACACGCGAAGCGGTGCGACTGGCGCTATTGAACCTCGAGGCCGTACCCGCTCCGGCCGGGCCGATGCCGATCGTTCTGGGACCAGGCTGGCCCGGCATCCTGCTACACGAGGCGATCGGCCATGGACTGGAGGCCGACTTCAACCGCAAGGGAACCTCCGCCTTCAGCGGTCGCATCGGCGAACGGGTCGCCGCCAGGAGCGTGACGGTCGTCGACGACGGCACCATCCCCGAACGACGCGGTTCGCTGACGATCGACGACGAAGGCGTCCAGACCGGCCGGACCGTCCTGATTGAGGACGGCATCCTTACCGCCTACATGCAGGACCGTCAGAGCGCCCGACTGATGGGCATGGAGCCAACCGGTAACGGTCGGCGCGAATCCTATGCACAACCGGTCCTGCCGCGCATGACCAATACCTTCATGCTGGCAGGGCAGGATGATCCGAAGGATATCCTCGGCTCGCTGGACCGGGGCATCTACGCCGTCAACTTCGGCGGCGGACAGGTAGACATCACATCCGGCAAGTTCGTGTTCACCACCTCCGAGGCCTATCTGGTCGAAAACGGCGAGATCAAGGCACCGGTCAAGGGCGCGTCGCTGGTTGGGGACGGTCCCAGCATCCTCACGCGGGTCTCCATGGTCGGGAACGATCTCGCGCTCGACCCCGGAATCGGCACCTGCGGCAAGGATGGCCAGTCGGTACCGGTCGGGGTGGGCCTGCCGACCATCCGGGTCGACGAAATCACTGTCGGGGGAAGCAACCATGGCTGATGCACCAGAGACCACAAGCATCACCACACTCGCCTCGCGCCTAGTGGATATGGCCAGGAAGCAGGGCGCCACGGATGCCGACGCCGTGGCCGTCAGCTCCCAAGGCGAATCAGTCCGCGTACGCCGGGGCAAGGTCGAATCGGTCGAGCGCGAGGATGCCCGGGGCATTGGCCTGCGTGCTTTCGTCGACCAGAAGGAGGGGCCGGCCTACGCCTCCGCCTCGACATCCGATCTCTCCGAAGAGGGGCTGCGGAAGCTTGCCGATCAAGTCGTGCAGATGGCCCGCATCTCGACACCGGATCCGGATGCGGTCCCGCCATCCGGCGCCGATCATCCGGACGATGTTCCCAAATACCCACCGGTGACCGTCTGGAACCGCGAAGAATGCGAACGGGCGGCTCTGGCCTGCGAGGAGGCCGCGCTCGAATACTCGTCCGATATCAGCAACAGCGAAGGAGCCGAAGCCGGATTCGGCGGCAGCCATATCGTCTATGCCAGCAGCGACGGTTTTCTGGGTAGCTACCGCAAACATTCGACATCGCTCGGCGTATCGGTCATTGCCGGCCAAGGCGAGATGCAGCGCGACTACGAATTCGATCAGGCGGAAATCGCCGCCAAGCTACGCCAGCCCGAAGTGATCGGGCACAAGGCCGCAGAACGGGCTTGCCAACGTCTACACGCAGGCGGTCTCGCGGCCCGAAAATGCCCCGTGGTATTCGAACCTCGCGTCGCCGTCTCACTGGCCCGCCACCTCGCCTCGGCGATTAACGGGCGCGCCGTCCTGCAGCAGCGCAGCTTCCTGACCGAAGCCTGCGGCCAGCGCATCTTCCCCGAATGGGTCAAGATTACGGACGATCCGGCACATCCCAAGGGTATGGGCAACCGCCCCTTCGACGGCGAAGGAACGCGCACGCATCCTCGCGACATCATCGAAGCCGGATGCCTGACAGGATTCCTGACCGACCGCTACGCCGCCAAGAGGCTCGGCGTGGAGGCCACGGGGCACGCCCGCCGTGGCCTCACCGGTGATATCGGCATCGGAACCAGCAACCTGATATGGGAAGCAGGCGGCACAAGCCTCGGACAGTTGCTGCGTGATATCGGCGATGGCCTGTTCATCACTGAAATGATGGGTTTTGGTGTCAATGGTGTCACGGGCGACTACTCTAGGGGGGCAGCGGGATTCCTCATCGAAAACGGTCAACTAACCCGGCCAGTACAGGAGATCACGGTTGCTGGAAACCTAAACGACATGTTCCGTCAAGTCATCGCGGCCGCCAATGATCTCACTTGGTTCGGCTCGGTGGCTACACCGACTCTGGCCATTGCCGACATGACGGTCGCCGGCACCACCTGAACAGGTATTTGAACGGCCTGAACGCCCGCTCGGACCAATTGCCGGTTTCGAGGCCGCATCCATATTGCTAACATGGGCTTCAATTATTCGCCTTGGGGAGAGACGCATTTTGACATTTGACGTATACGGCGTGGGAAACGCCATCATGGACCTTCAGGTCAGGTGCAGCGACGATTTTCTGCAGAACAACAATATCGAGAAAGGGATCATGACGCTGGCCGAAGAAGACCGACAGCAGTCCATCCTGAGTGCCCTGACCGATCATACAGTGCACTACTGTTCTGGCGGATCGGCCGCCAACACCATTGTCGGCATCGCCGATTTCGGTGGACGTGCCGCCTATGCCTGCAAGGTTGGGAAGGACGATTTCGGGCACCGCTATATCGACGAGATGCGCAGGCTCGGCATCACTGCTGAGATCGCACCGAGCAACGGACAGACCGGCACCTGCGTCGTACTCATCACACCCGACGCGCAGCGTACGATGCTGACCCATCTGGGCATCTCCGCCACCCTCTCCGCCGACGATATCGAGGCTCGGGAAATCGCCCGATCGAAGTATGTCTATGTCGAGGGCTATCTCTTTGCCGGCGACGAGACCCGACAGGCCGCCATGCGCGCCATCCGGCTGGCCAAGGAGCAGGGCGTCAAGGTGGCACTGACCATCTCTGATCCCTTCCTGATCGACATCTGCAAGGACACCTTCTGGGAGCTGATCGAGGGACCCGTCGACCTGCTTTTCTGCAATTTTGAAGAGGCCAAGTCCCTCACCGGCATGGATGACCCGATCGAATGCGCCCGCGTCATCCACCGTCATACCGAAAATGTCGCCCTGACGCTCGGCAAGAACGGTTCCATCATCATGCACGAGAACGAGGCTATCCCCATTGAAGGGGTCGAGGTGGAAGCGGTGGATACGACCGGTGCCGGCGACATGTACGCCGCCGGTGTACTCTACGGTATCACCAACGGGTTCTCATGGCGGCAGGCCGGGCATCTGGGTTCGCATGCGGCCTCCCGGATCGTCTCGCAGCTGGGAGCACGCCTGGGACGCCGTTTCACGCCGGACGAGATCCACCAGCTGCTGAACTAGGAGCGGACATGCCTGCATCCATCCTGGACAAACTGCTCGACATCAACCGCCGCTGGTCCAGACGGATGATGGAACAACAGCCCGACTTCTTCAAACGGATCGCCGAGGTGCATGAGCCCGAGTTCCTATGGATCGGCTGCTCCGATGGCCGTGTCGGTCCCGACAAACTGTTGGAGCTACCGCCCGGATCGATCTTTGTCCACCGAAATATCGGCAATGTCTTCGCATCCAATGACCTCAACTGCCTTGCCGTGCTCCAGTATGCCGTCGAGGTTCTGAAGGTTCCCAATATCGTGGTTTGCGGACACTACGGTTGCGGAGGAATCCGGCAGGCCCTTTCCGAGCACGGCGGAACCGCCATCGACATATGGACAGATCAGATTCGTGCCGTCCACCGCCGCTTCCGCGACGAGATCTCCCGGCTTCCCACTCCCGAGGCGCAGGCTGATCGCCTGACCGAACTCAATGTCATATGTCAGGTTGAAAGTATCTGCCATACCTCGATCATTCAGGAGGCGTGGGCACGGAGACAGCAGATCAATGTCATTGGTCTGGTCTACGACATCCACGACGGTCTGCTGAGGTCCCTCGGCATCGAATACGGTCCACCCGGTCGCCAACAGGCCTGATCAACGCGTGCATCCACCGTTGATGGGCGTCATAATAGACCATCCGCACCAATCAACGAGGTAGGACCCATGCACACTTCCACACTACTGAAAATCGGTGCCATCGGCATGTTCATTTCGGTACTGAGCGCTTTCGTACCGCTTCTCGCCGCCCTGTTCGGCAACGAAAACCTGAGCCAGTGGATGAGCGCCTATGTCAACGAAACGGGTGTCACGCTAGTGCTGATGTTTTTCGCCGGCATGATCATCTATGCCATGATCAAAAAGGGGCGGGAGAGGTACCTTGAGGAGACCCGCAATGGCCTCAAACGCTGATCACGGGTCCGGCCTTAACCGACCTCAAACAGCGGGAGATTGATGTCCCCGGGTGGATTCACGCCCAGCATAACGAACAGCGTCGCCGCCAGATGGGATAGCCCCGGTTCAAGATAAATATCATCGCTTCCCTGCGGCTGGCGCAGGGCATATGAACCCTCGAAACGGGGATCGAAGAGGATGCAGGGGACCGGATCAAGGGTATGCTTGGTCGACGGTTCATCACCCTCATCGGTATGGACCCGCATCTCCTCGGCATTGCCGTGATCGGCCGTGACCAAAGCCGAACCACCGACTCTCTCAAGCGCCTCGAGAATCTGACCGACCGCCGCGTCCACAGCCTCCACGGCACGAATCGCCGGCTCCATCTTGCCACAGTGGCCAACCATGTCAGCATTCGCAAAGTTGATCAGGCCGAAGCCGTACTCCCCCGATTCCACCAACTCCACCGCCTTGGCGGCGATCTCCTGAGCCTTCATCTGGGGCTGATCGGCAAACGACACTCCCTTGTCCGATGGGATCAGGACGTAATCCTCCATCTCTTCATCGAGCGGATTGCGGTATCCGCCATTGAAGAAGAATGTGACATGCGGGTATTTCTGCGTCTCGGTCAGCCGGAACTGCTTGATACCCATCTCCAAAATCCGCCTGCCGAAGGGGTTCTCCACCTTGCCGGGCCCCATCAGCTGGAGATGTGGAAGATCGCGATCCTCGTCATAAACCATCATGCCGGCATACAGGACATCCGGAAGCTGTCCGCGGTCGAAGCCGTCGAACTCGTCCAACTCGAAAGCCTCGGTGATCTCGATGGCCCGATCGGCACGGAAGTTCACCATCACCACGGCATCACCATCCTCGACAATGCCTGTCGGACGGTCCTGTTCGTCGACGATGACGAAACCGGGTATATCCTGATCGACCAACTCGGGATCGACCGACCTGAAGCGGTCGATGGCTTCCCCCATGGAGCGGAAACGGTGCTCACCGGAACCGTGTACCAGAAGATTCCAGCCTGCCTCGACCTTGGACCAGTCGCGATCACGGTCCATGACGATCCGCTCACGTCCGCCACCCGAGGCAAAACCATAATCAAACGCGCCCTGGCGGCGAATCGAGGTAAACAGCTCGTCGAGCCGGGCCACATAGTTCTGGGCTGTCTGGATGCCGACATCTCGCCCGTCAAAGAGAGCATGCACGCGCAGGCGTTCAATCCCCTCCTCCACTGCATGGCGGATGATGGCAATGAAATGGTCGATGTGGGAATGGATATTGCCGTCGGAGAGCAGTCCCAGAAGATGCAGGGTACCACCGGACTTGCTGCGCTCGATGACGCGCTGCAGGGCATCCGATTGGAAGAACGAGCCATCTTTGATGGCGCGATTGATCCGGGTCGGGCCCTGATCAAGGATCTTTCCAGCGCCCATGGTCAGATGCCCCACCTCGGAGCCGCCGAGATCCTTGGCGGAGGGAAGACCCACATAGGGGCCGTGCGTCCGCAGCGTGGTATGGGGGTAATGGCTCCACAGCCGATCGAAATTGGGCGTATGGGCCTGCGCGATGGCATCCTCGGGGCCGCCGGAGCCCATACCCCATCCATCCATGACAATCAGCAGTGCGGGTCTGCGACCCTCAAAGTGATGGCATAGCGATGCATAGTCACCGGAACTCATCGTACAAGC
>DATFLK010000136.1:0-16656 GCA_035267815.1 Mariprofundaceae bacterium
GTTGCCATCACCGAATTTAACCGAAACGTTTTCAAACAGCGGGGTGTCCCCGAACTGCATAGTGAGACCGGATGTTGAAATCAATAGTACTTCCTATAAATCGTGGATGTAGTTTGAGAAGCGGCATCTTAGTGACGACTAAATGATATACAAGGAACGCCTGTGGTCAGGTGGCGAACTCGACAAAAGTCTGCAACTGCACATCCGTCGGCTCCAGCCGGAATCTGTATGCTTTGCGAATCAGCATCTTTCCAGAATACGTAAATTCCCAATATCCCGTAAATACTTACTGCGATACGCCTTTTCCCCGCTCTGAACGGCGGGGTTTTACGGCACACTAGATAAGGAACGCCCCACCACCAGCGCCACCACAGCATACTCCAGTCCGGTCATGATCATGGCGTCCATATCCCGCGCGGACGCACCATCTGCTTGATATAACGCTCGAACGAGAAGCTACCGGCAATACCGGCCACGGCACACGTCGATCCACCAAAAATCTTCAGGAGAGGAAAGCGAAAAGCCTTTTTTACAGGGGCCTACTTATCGATTCATGAGAAAGGATAATTGCCATCAAAACACAACCGGCTCCAAGACATTCGCCCGCATCACTCGTCACCGACGGCCTCCTGACGTTCCTTCTTGGCGCGGATGCGTTCTTTCTTGTCATTGGCGTAGGGGTCACGCGTCTTCTTCGGCAGCGAGCGGTAGATCTCGACCCGATCCCCGTCCCGAAGCTCGGTATCCATCTTCACCAGTTTACCGAGTACTCCCACCTTGTTGGCCGAGAGGTCGACCTCGGGATGTTTCTCCAGCACATGACTCATCCCGACCGCCTCCTGCACGGTCGTACCCTCCGGAACATCCATCTCCTCCAGCGTCTGCTGATGCGGCAGTGCATAGGCCACTGTCACCTTCATGCGTTGACACCTCCCTTGCCATACAGCGCCAAGGCACGATCCTCAAACGCCTCCACCATGGTACGGCATGCGTTGCCGAATACCGGCGTGGCCACCATGCCGAGCATCATGTTCTTGAATTCGAATTCGATGGAGAAGTGAACCCGGCAGGATGCCTCGCTAACCTCCTCGAAGGTCCAGACGGATTCGAGAAAACGGAACGGCCCCTCCAGCAGCCGTATCTCCACCAGCTTATGGCGCACGAAACGGTCCACGGTGCGAAAACTGTGGCGAAACCCGGCCAGATCGGCAACCAGCTCGGCCTTCAGCTCATGCTCCAGATGCTCCAGTACACGCGCATCGGCCACCCATGGAAGAAATACCGGGTAGGACTCGATATCCATCACCACATCGAAAAGCTGCTCGGCAGGACAGGGAATCACGCGGGTCTTCTCAAAGCTCGGCATCAGTCTCGCTTCCGTTTTCTCTTCTCACCGTAAGGGTTCTCGGTGGCAGCAAAAATAAACCGGACAGGCACACCGGGCAACTTGAAGGTATTGCGGAAATGGTGCTCCAGATAACGTACATAACTCTTCTTCACGCCCTTGGGGCGGTTGCAGAATATTTTGAGAGTCGGCGGGCTACTGAACAGCTGTGTGCAGTATTTGAGCTTGACCACCGCCCCGTCATCGCTGGGCGCCGGCTGCATCTGCTGAGCGTGCTCAAGCCAGCGGTTTAGCTCTCCCGTCCCCCACTCGGCCCGGTTCAGTTGCGCCGCCTGGACGGCGGTATCAAGCAGTTTCCGGATACCCTTCTTCTCGGCGGCCGAAATGCGCAGCACCTTCACATCGTCCAGAGATCGCATACGAAAAGCCAACCGCTCCTTGAAATAGGACCACGCCTCGTCGGTCATCACGTCGACCTTGTTGACCGCTACCACCAGTGCGCACCCTGATTCATGCGCCAGCGCCATCAATCGCATATCCTGCTCGGCAATCTCGCGGCTGCCATCCACGACCATGACGGCGGCATCCGCGCGTTTGAATGCCTGCTGCGCCTTCACCCGTGCGACAAACTCGATGACATCGTTGATGCGCCCTTGTTTACGCTGGCCGGCTGTATCGACCAGACGTACCCGATGGCCCTTGTAAGTAATCTCCGAATCGATGGCATCACGGGTCGTACCGGCCACCGGGCTAACCACCATGCGATCGACCCCCAGCCAGGCATTGATCAGGGTCGATTTACCGACATTGGGACGCCCGATCACCGCCAGACTGGCATACGGTTGGACTACATCCTCCGATGGCTTCCAAGCCGGCAACACCGTTTCCAACTGCTGGCGCAGCTCCTGGATGCCCTGTCCGTGTATGGCGGAGATGGCACACGGCTCCATCCCGAGACTGTAGAACTCGACGGCCGTATCGGGATTCTCGGCCTTGTTGACCGCCAGCACGACCGGCAACTGTTGACGCCTGAGCCGATCTGCAATGGAGGTATCGACCGGTGTCAGGCCGGCCGGCCCGTCCACGACGAACAGAACGACATCGGCCACCTCCAGCGCCGCATCCACCTGCGCATCAATGGCCGACTGCATCTCGCCATGCTGCGGCTCACCGATGCCGCCGGTATCCACCAGCGTAGCGGTATGCTCGTTTATCAGACAATCCGCCTCGAGCCGGTCGACCGTAACACCGGGACGATCTCCAACGATCGCTTTCCGCTCCCGGATCAGGCGATTGAACAGGGTCGATTTACCAACGTTCGGACGCCCCACGATGGCGACAACGGGCTGCCTCTCTATCTGCACCGGACATTTCCCCCTGAGAGATGATGGTGACGCGGACCTGACCTTCCGGACCGGTTGCTGGCGAAATGGCAATAAATCAACATCTCCTTAGAGATACCGAATGCTGTCGGCCTTGTCTCACCCGTTCGTCCTAGCGAACCAGATAGAGGCCACCGCGACTGGTGCGCACCAGCCCTCCGTCGGCGACGGCTACGGGTGCATAGTCGATACGACCCGGAAGATTGACCGATGCCAGTTTCCGGCCATCCATATTAAGGGTAAACACATTCCCCTTCGCATCACCGACCATCCATCGCTTACCGACCATCAGCGGTCCGACCAGTTCTGCGTCACTGACCTTCTGGCGCCAGAACGTGTTGCCACTTTTCGCATCCAGTGACAGGACATCGCCGGCCGCCGTTGCGACATAGAGGCGGCCACCTCTGATCACCGGCCTTGAGCGCAGCGACAGGTTGCGCGACCACAGCTGCTGCCCGTCATCGGCAGACAGGGCGATCAGGCTTCCCTGATAGATCGATACGATCAGTGTGCGACCGATCAGAACGGGGGCCGCCACCGGCACCTTGAGCTCACTAAGCACCACTGCATTAGTGGCCAGGATTAGCTCACGCCGCCAGACGAGTGCACCCCCGTCCAGCTTGAGCGCCGCCACATCACCGTTGCTGAACACTACATATGCCATACCGTCGGCCACAATGGGAGAGGGCGTCTTGTGCATCTCCAGTCCAGACGTATGACCCGCATAACTCCACCGTTTCTCACCCTTCGGGGAGAAGCGATAGATGCGATTGTCGGCTGTCTGCAGCAAAAAATCACCGTCGGAGAGTGCCACCGGATGTCCGAGCAGGACCGAGGAGAGCTGTTGCCGCCAGACGATCCTGCCCTGTTTCGGATCAATGCCGTAAAGCTCCCCGTGAACATCGCCGAGCACCACGACTCCGCTGGCCAGTGCCAACGCACCCGATTCGCAGGGTGCGTCCAGCGCCAGCCGGCGCAACTCATTGCCCTGCATATCGTAGACATGCACACGGCTGTCGTGCCCACCGATCACAATCCGGTTGGAGGTCGTTGCCGGACGGGATGCTCCGGGTGGCGACATGGGACGCCGTTGATCCACATCCGTGGCCCAGACGACGTTCAGCTGCGCGGTAACGGCCTCCTCGCTCTCCTTCTTGCCCGACAGCCAGGAACAACCTCCCAGCAGCATGGAAGTGGCCAACACGATGGAACCGACACGCAGCATCGACATCACTCCGCTGCCGTCGCGGACGAAGAGGAATCGCCCTTCAGGGACGCCAGCCGCCGCTTGATACGCTCGTTCAGCGAGGTGTCGTGCGAGATGGCTTCCAGTGCCTTCTGATAATGTCCGATCTTCTCCGCTTTGTCCTGTACCGCCTCGCCCAGCAGGAACTGACGCATCTGTTCGTAATGCGGACCGACCGCATCGTGCAGCTGCGCCCTAGCCTGTTCGGCCTGATGGTGCTGCAGATAGAACTGGGCCAGGTCGAGTCGTGCCTGCCAGCGTAACTCCGGTGTCAGGGAACTCTTCCCGAGCAACGTTTTGAGGTGCTGCTCGGCATGCGCCCTGTCGAATTTGGCCAGCTGCATCAGCGCCAGCTCGGCATAGGCGGTGGAGCCGTAATCCTTCACAACCGACTGCATCAATGATTGCTTGCTGGAATCATCCGGCGTCGCCATGGCCTGGTAATAGAGTGTGGCAGCGGCATTTTTCTGGCTGCGGGCATGTTGCACCCAGAGACTGGCCGCCACGATCACCGCGATCACCGTCAAGACTGCAGCGATCAGCTGTTTCTGATGACCCTTTACCCAGGCCGCCATGCTGGCAGCCCGCATATCGCGCTTCAGTTCGGCCAGATGCTCCCCGGAGAGCTCGCCTTCGACGGCAGGGTTCGTTTCATTCTTATTGTCGGCCATATTGATTCATCCAATCCTTGCTTGCTAGTCCAGTGCGCCCGAACGCTAAGGTCGGCCCGGTGGCTGTCAACAACCATACAGGACGATGCCGGTCACTGGCTATGCAGACGTCACATCTTCATCCGTCTCGGCGGGATGACGATCCATCATCACGCGGAGCACACTGTGTACAAGCACCGCCATCGGAATGGCGACGAACACGCCCAGCGCCCCCCACAGACTGCCGAAAAACAGGAACGCCACCACGATCGCAATGGGGTGCAGGTTCACCGCCTCCGCGAAAAGGATAGGCGCCAGTACATTCGCATCCAGCAACTGCACCACGGTATAGGCGATCAGCACGTACATGGTGGTATCACTCATTCCCCACTGGAAGAGGGTGAGTATGACAGCGGGAATGCTGACCACCGCAATACCGACAAACGGGACCCAGACGGAGAGCCCGGTCAGGGCGGCCAGCAACAAGGCATAATCATGCCCGAACCACCACAATACCAGCCAGTTCGCCATCCCGACGATCAGGGTCTCCCAGAATTTTCCGCGGATATAGTTGCCGATCTGAAGGTCCAATTCGCTCCACACCTGGGTCAACAGGAAGCGCTGCCGGGGCAGGAAATGCTCGCTCCACTGCATCAACAAATACTTGTCCTTAAGCAGGAAGAAAACCAGCGTGGGCACAAGCACGGCATAGACCAACAGGGTGATCATACCGGGAATCGAGGCGATGGAGAAAGAGAGTAAATCGCCGCCCCATCCCTGCAGCTTCTTCGCCAGCACACCGAGTAACTGCTGCACGTAATCGGGATTGATCCAGCCGGCATAGTGCTCCTGAAGTTGGTGCAGGAAATTGCGAAGATTGGCCATGTAGGCAGGCACATTCAGCACCAGTTGACCAATCTGGTCGCTCAGCAGCGGGATCAGCGCCAACAGTGCAAAGAGCACGAACAGCAGAGCACCGAAACCGACGATCAGTATCCCGGCATGCCTGTGAATACGGAACCGTTCCAGTAGGTCAACCATGCCGTCGAGCATATAGGCCAGCACCACCGCCACCAGAAGAGGCGCCAGTGTAGCGCCGAGCATGATCAGGAAGGTAAAAATGACCAGGAGTGAACCCAGCAGCATCACCAGTTCGGTGTCCTGCAGCTGGCGTTCGAGCCATGCCCTTATCTGTTGCACCCACCACCCTCTCTGGCCCGGTTCGTATCACCCCGGACCACCAGCAACGCCGCCATGAAGCCGGCCAGCATGTAGAGCAGTTCACTGATGCCGTGCCACATACCGAAACGGGCACGCCCCGGATCGCCGTGCGGCAAGGCATCGATCGGCCCCAGCGTCGCCTTCAAATGGTTGATCACCGGGGTAATGCCAAACTCGTTGATACCGACCAGCACGGCGACCGACAACAGCAACAGCCAGGCAATGCGCCTGGCGCCCATGCGCCACCAGAACCCGGCCACAGCCATAAGCAGCAGCAGTATCGCCACATTGCCGACATGGAAGACATGGCCGGCCAGCATGCCGGCCAGATGACTGCTTCCGGCATGCGCAAACAACACCGGCGCCACCACGTAGCCGGGCACCACCAGAAGGGCGAGAACGAGTGCCAGCGCCAGCCTCTCGGCACCGGCCTGCAGACAAGAAAAGGTTGGAAGCTTCATCTCTTCAGATCCCGCTATCCATCGTCATGCGTAGCGGATCGACTGGATCTCGTATTCCCGTTCACCGCCGGGAGCCTGAACAACAGCCATATCCCCCTCTTCCCGGCCGATCAGTGCCCGGGCGATCGGGGAGGTGATGGAGATCTTGCCCTGTTCCAGATCGGCCTCGTCCACCCCGACGATCTGATAGGTCACCTCGGTACCGGAATCCATATCGATCAGCTCGACGGTGGCCCCGAAGACGACCTTCTCGGCATCGATGGTGGTCGGATCAATAATATGGGCCCTTGCCAGCGAATCCTCGATCTGCTTGATACGCCCCTCGTTGAAACTCTGATCCTCCTTGGCGGCGTGATACTCCGCATTCTCGGACAGATCACCATGAGCCCTGGCTGTCGAAATCGCCTCGACGATCTGCGACCGCTTGGTGGTCTTCAGGTACTTCAGTTCCTCACGCAGTGCCTCGGCACCATGTTTGGTCATTGGAACGCGTTCCACATCTCTCTCCTGTCCAAACCAATTCGGATATCCGGGAACTCTCGGAACCCGGTATCACCCCGCGACGAGGGGCCGAATCGATCCTCCCTTATACCGTTTTCTGGAAAAATACACGCATGGGCGGATGAATCAAACGATCGCATCCTCGAGGTATGACTGAATGCTGCGCACCTCGGTGACATCGGCCTGACTCAAAATTGCATCGACCGCTGCCAGACCGCCGGCCATCGTCGTGAAATAGGGAATATCCCTCTCCAGCGCTGCCTGACGGATCGATTTGGAATCACGTATCGCCTGGGCACCCTCGGTCGTATTGACGATCAGCGCCACTTCATTGTTGAGCAGACGGTCGACGATATGCGGACGCACACCATCCATCACCTTGGCGACAGGCGCGCTCTCGATCTCCGCCGCCTCCAGGGCGGCATGCGTGCCAGACGTGCTGAGAATATCGAAGCCGGCCGCCTTCAGCATACGTGCCAGCCGAACGGCCACCGCCTTGTCGGTATCGCGGACCGACACGAAGGCAAGACCCTCATGCGGCAGGCGCAATCCTGCGGCAAGCTGAGCCTTGTTGAACGCAGCAGGGAAGTCGGCGGCTACACCCATCACCTCGCCAGTCGATTTCATCTCGGGAGAGAGCAGCGTATCGACACCGCGGAACTTCACAAACGGGAACACCGCCTCCTTGACAGCACGGTAGTGCCGCGGCTGGGCAATCCGCTCGATACCCTGATCAGCAAGACTGCGACCGACCATGATACGGGAGGCCACCTTGGCCAGCGGCACGCCCGTGGCCTTGGAGACGAACGGCACCGTCCGGGATGCGCGTGGATTCACCTCCAGCACATAGAGGTCATCGCCCTGCAGGGCGAACTGGATATTGATCAAACCCTTCACACCCAGCGCCAGTGCAAGTGCTGCGGTCTGACGCTCCACCTCGTGGATAACCCCCTCCGAGATGGAGTGCGGCGGCAGACAGCAGGCCGAATCGCCGGAGTGCACACCGGCCTCCTCGATATGCTCCATGATGCCACCGATCACCACCTTCTCGCCGTCGCACAGGGCATCGACATCCAGCTCGATGGCACTGTTCAGGAAGGAGTCGATCAGCACCGGATGCGAGGGGCTCACACTGACCGCCTCCCGCATGTAGCGCAGCAGTCCCTCCTCATCATGCACGATCTGCATGGCCCGGCCACCCAGCACATAGGAGGGACGCACCACAACGGGGTAACCGATACTGCCGGCCACCCGTACCGCCTCGTCAACGGAACGGGCCGTGCCGTTGTCCGGCTGACGCAGGCCCAGCTTCTGAATCAGCTGCTGGAAACGTTCCCGGTCCTCGGCCAGGTCGATGGCATCCGGACTAGTGCCAATGATCGGCACGCCGGCGCGCTCCAGCGCATCGGCCAGTTTCAGCGGCGTCTGACCACCGAACTGGACAATCACTCCCTCGGGGCGCTCGGTCTCGACGATGGCCATGACATCCTCGAACGTCAGCGGCTCGAAATAGAGGCGGTCGGAAGTATCGTAATCGGTCGAGACGGTCTCCGGATTACAGTTGACCATAATCGTCTCAAAACCGTCCTCGGAGAGGGCGAAAGCGGCATGCACGCAGCAGTAGTCGAACTCGATGCCCTGCCCGATCCGGTTCGGACCTCCGCCCAATACCATGATCTTCCTGCGATCCGTCGGGCGCGCCTCGCACTCCTCTTCATAGGTAGAGTAGAGGTAGGGAGTCTGTGCCTCAAACTCAGCTGCGCAGGTATCCACGCGTTTGAACACCGGAGTCACGCCTGCCACACTCCTCGCCTGCCGCACTTCCTGTTCGCTGCACGCCAGAAGCTGTGCCAGACGCTGGTCCGAAATCCCCTCGCGCTTGGCCTGACGCCATGCATCGGCATCGATATCCTTGCAGTGCTTGCCACGCAGCGACTCCTCCATCCGGATGACGGCATCGATCTCGCGCACAAACCACGGATCGATCCGGGTGATCTCCACCACACGCTGCTCACTCCAGCCACTCTTCTCGCCCAGGCGCAACGCCTCACCGATCCACCAGAGCCGCTCGGCACGGGGCACGGCCAGCTTCTCCTTCAGGAAGAGATCTAGGTCGGTATCGGACGGCAGTCGTTTATCGAAACCGCAGCTGTCCGTCTCCAGACCCCGCATCGCCTTGCCGAGCGATTCGGTGAAGGTACGACCGATGGCCATCACCTCACCGACCGACTTCATCTGCGTGGTCAGCCTGGTATCCGCTCCCTCGAACTTCTCGAATGCGAAGCGGGGAAGCTTGGTGACAACGTAATCGATGGAGGGCTCAAAGGCGGCGAAGGTCTCGCCGGTGATATCGTTGCGGATCTCGTCCAGCGTGTAACCGACCGCCAGCTTGGCGGCAATCTTGGCGATCGGGAAACCGGTCGCCTTGGAGGCAAGCGCCGAGGAGCGCGAAACACGCGGGTTCATCTCGATCACGATCAGACGGCCGTTGTCAGGATTGACGGCGAACTGCACATTGGAGCCGCCGGTCTCCACCCCAATCTCGCGCAGGCAGGCGATGGAAGCATCGCGCATGCGCTGGTACTCCTTGTCGGTCAGCGTCTGGGCCGGTGCGACGGTGATCGAATCGCCGGTGTGCACACCCATCGGATCGAGGTTCTCAATGGAGCAGATGATGACGCAGTTATCGTTCCTGTCGCGCATCACCTCCATCTCGAACTCTTTCCAGCCGATGATGGACTCCTCGACGAGGATTTCATCGGTCGGGCTCGCATCGATGCCGGTCTGGGCGATCTGCTCGAACTCCTCGGGGTTGTAGGCGATGCCGCCGCCGCTGCCGCCGAGCGTGAACGACGGGCGAATGATGATCGGATAGCCGATCTCGGCAGCCAGAGCCCGAGCCTCTTCCATGGAGTGGGCGAAACCGCCCTTGGCCATCTCCAGGCCGATACGCTCCATCGCCTCCTTGAATAGCTCGCGGTCCTCGGCCTTGTCGATCGCCTCCGGCTGTGCACCGATCAGCTTGACGTCGAATTTCTCCAGGATGCCGTGCTTGTTCAGCGAAAGCGCCACGTTGAGTGCAGTCTGTCCGCCCATGGTCGGCAGAATGGCGTCCGGACGCTCCTTTTCGATGATACGTTCCACCACCTCCCAGGTGACCGGCTCGATATAGGTGGCATCGGCGAATTCGGGATCGGTCATGATCGTGGCGGGGTTGGAGTTGACCAGGATGACCCGGTACCCCTCCTCCTTCAGCGCCTTGCAGGCCTGTACACCGGAGTAGTCGAACTCACAGGCCTGCCCGATTACAATGGGACCTGCGCCAAGAATCAGGATGGATTCGATATCGTTACGACGTGGCATAGGTCCCTCATGCTCCTTAAACAGCTCAGGTGGAACCGGGGCAGGGCCGCGCTTTTATCTCCGGGAGCCGATTTATTGGCATGTCACCAGAAATCATCCCCCCCGGGCGGCCGCCTTCCGGCGGGGCGAAGCATACGGAATATGCACCCGAATGCCTACCTGTTTACCGCAGCGGGGCAAACGAACGCTGCAAAGCCTCCGCCACGGCACGGCATGTCAGTTTACCGTCCCACGTATTGACGCCTGCAGCCAGGGCATGGTCGGCCTGAATCTCCTCGACCGTCGAACATTGGGCCAGTTGCTGCACGAACGGAAGCGTGGCCTGGGTCAGCGCCGCCGTACTCGTCGCCGGCACGGCGCCCGGCATATTGGCCACACAGTAGTGGATCACCCCCTCCTCCTCGAAGGTCGGTTCAGAGTGCGAGGTCGGACGGCTGGTCTCGGCCATACCGCCCTGATCGATCGCCACATCCAGGAAGACAGAGCCCGGCCGCATTGTTCGCAGCATCTCCCGCGACAAAAGCTGTGGCGCCCTGGCACCCGCCACCAGCGCCGCGCCGATCAACATATCGCAATCGGAAAGCAGGCAGGAGAGTGCATGCAGCGAGGCGGCACGGGTCTCGACCTTGCCGCCGAACAGATCATCGATATAGGCCAGCCGGGCCGGGTCGCGGTCCATGACGATAACGTGTGCATCCAGCCCGGCAGCCACTTTGGCGGCACTCAGTCCGACATTACCACCGCCGATGATCACCACCCGTCCGCGTTCGGTTCCCGGTACGCCGCCGAGCAACAACCCGCGACTATTCTCCTCCCGGCCGCGGTGCAACAACACCGTCCCCTTCTGCGCCGCCACCTTGCCGGCCACCTGGCTCATCGGCGCCAACAGCGGCAGGCGTCCGCCCTTCTCCACCGTTTCATAGCCCACGGCACGTACCTTCCTCTCCAGCAATACATCCGCCAGCTCCGGCATGGCAGCCAGATGCAGGAAGGTGAAGAGAGTCAGTCCCGGCCTCAGAAACCCGTACTCCTGCGGCAGAGGCTCCTTGACCTTGACGACAAGGTCGACGCTCCACGCATCCTCCGCATCGACCATCTCGGCACCCGCTGCCTCGTATGCCTCATCGGAGAGCCCACTGCCGATTCCCGCCCCTCGCTGGATGCGAACGATGTGGCCGTCGTGCCGTAATGCATCGACTCCGGCGGGCGTCATGCCGACCCGGAACTCATGATCCTTGATTTCCTTCGGCACACCGATAATCATAGTCCCTCCGTAAAATTGGATGCATGATATAGCTTGCAGGTTTCCCGGTTCCGCATCGGAATGCAATCGGCAGAAACCCCTGCTCACTTACAAACTGATATCGGCCGATCTCGTATACGGCATTCGGAATGTGCGGACCCGGCTGTTAAGATAGCGCATGGCCCGCCCCCTTGCAGCCGACAAAAAGGTATGAAACGCTTTGGCGACTCCTGCACAGAGCCCTGACGAAACAGAGGGAATACTATGACCATTTCACTCAAACCCATGATGATCTCCGGCAAGGAGGTGCTCCCTCTGGTGGAGGGCGGCAAGGGCGTCGCGGTCTCCAACGGCCAGAGCTCGGGAGCCTGGGCGGCGGCGGGTGGTGTCGGCACCTTTTCGGCGGTCAATGCCGACAAGATGGACGAACACGGCAACGTCATTCCACTGATCTATCAGGGTAAAAGCCGGCGCGCGCGCCACGAGGAGCTGATCGACTACTCCATCGAGGGCGGTATCAGCCAAGCACAGCGCGCCCACGATGTCTCCGGCGGCGAAGGCAGACTGCACATGAACGTCTTGTGGGAGATGGCCTCCTCCGAACGGGTACTGCACGGTGTCCTCTCCGGCGCCAAGGGATTGATCCACGGCGTCACCTGCGGGGCCGGCATGCCCTTCCGTCTGGCACCGCTGGCCGCACAGTACGGCGTCCATTACTACCCCATCGTCTCCTCGGCTCGCGCCTTCCGCGCCCTGTGGCTGCGCTCCTATCGCAAACACCAGGAGTGGCTGGGCGGCGTCGTCTACGAAGATCCGTGGCGGGCCGGCGGCCATAACGGCCTCTCCAACTCGGAGGATCCCGAAAAGCCGGAGGATCCGTATCCGCGCGTCACGGCCCTGCGCAAGGTTATGAACGAGTTCGGCCTGCAGCAGACCCCGATCATCATGGCCGGGGGTGTATGGTTCCTGCGCGAATGGGCCGACTGGATGGATAATCCGGAGGTCGGACCGATCGCCTTCCAATTCGGCACCCGTCCGCTGCTGACGCAGGAGAGTCCCATCTCCGACATCTGGAAGGCACGCCTGCTCAAGATCAGAGAGGGGGATGTGGTACTGAACCGCTTCTCGCCGACCGGCTTCTACTCATCAGCCGTCTACAACAGCTTCATGCACGAGCTGTACGAGCGCTCCGACCGGGAGATCGCCTTTGTCGATCATCCCGCCGGCGATCACACCAGCGAATTCCGCTTCGGCGTGCGCAACCGTGTCGTCTACGTGACCCGACACGATCTGAAACGGGCCCAGAATTGGATAGCGGACGGCTTCACCAAGGCACTGCCGACCCCCGACTCGACCCTAATCTTCGTCTCGCCGGACAAGGCGCAGGAGATCCGCAAGGATCAGCTCGACTGCATGGGCTGCCTGTCGCAGTGCCTGTTCAGTAACTGGGCCTGCAACGATCTGGGCACTACCGGGCGAAAGGCGGATCCGCGCAGTTACTGCATCCAGAAAACGCTGCAGGAGATCGCCCACGGTGCCGAACCCGACAAGCATCTGATGTTTGCCGGTCACGCAGCCTATCGTTTCGCGGAGGATCCGTTCTATGCCGACGGCTTCATCCCGACGGTGAAACAGCTGGTCGACCGTATCGCCACCGGGGATTAGCTGAAACCAGCGGCAAGGCCGCGACCACTTTTGGATATGCAAGAGCAAGCCCCGTCAGGGCCGGCTGGCCCCGGGATGCCTTTCTTCGGTGCTACTCTCAGGCGAGCCAAAAAAAACGGGCTGTTTTCCAGGGGCCGCACGCCATCAGATCAGGCAAGACCCAACATCCTTCTCATCTCGGCCATATGCGCTGCAGCCTCCTCCACGGCAGCCGCGGAGTCCGGTTCGCGGTCGACCCAGTAGACATGCTCGTCGCCGATCTCGCTTAGAAACGGTGACGGGGACTGTTTCTCCACCTGGCCGTAGCGACGCCGCTGCCGTGCATGACTGAGTGTCAGGCGATGACGCGCCCGCGTCATAGCCACATACATCAGCCTGCGCTCCTCCTCCAGACGCTCCTCCTCGACAGCATTCTTGTGGGGGAAGCTGCCATCCTCCATGCCGACGACATAGACGTGGGAGAACTCCAGCCCCTTGGCGGCATGTACCGTCATCAGGCGTACGCAGTTGCCGTTCTCCTCCTCGTCCTGATTCGACATCAGGCAGATGCGCTGCATGAAATCGGCCAGTCCGCCCCCCTCCTCAGCGTGCCGTAGCCACCAGCGCCGGATCTCGTAGACATTCGCCATACGGCGCTCCTGCTCCTTCTCGTCGTCGGATTCGGCG
Source organism: Mariprofundaceae bacterium (assembly GCA_035267815.1). Classification (GTDB taxonomy): domain Bacteria; phylum Pseudomonadota; class Zetaproteobacteria; order Mariprofundales; family Mariprofundaceae; genus DATFLK01. Next base: position 13,744 of record DATFLK010000136.1, read on the forward strand.
GTGAACAGCGCTTCCAGTTCGGTCTCGGCAAGCAGCGCATCGAAGGTGTCATCCGGTTCACCGTGAAGGAAGCGGTGCTCCAGCCCGACGATCAGATGACCGAACTCTCTTAGCACCGGCGCACGCTGCAGCGGAAGATCGTCGTCGAGGCATGTCACCAGCAGCGACTGCTGGCGCATATGCGCCAGCATACCGAGATCGGCCAGTGCCTTGTCACCGATTCCGCGCCTCGGCCGTGAGATTGCCCGCATAAAGGCCATGTCGTCGTCGACATTAGCGATCAGGCGCATGTAGGAGAGCAGGTCGCGTACCTCGGCGCGATCGAAGAAGGACATGCCGCCGCTGACGTGATACGGCACGCCCCGCTCCCTGAGCGCCAGCTCCAGAGGACGGGACTGATAGGCGGCACGGTAGAGCATGCAGAAATCGGACCACTTGCTCTGGTTTGCGGCATGTGCGGCGACGATATCGGCCGCCACCCGACCGGCCTCGTCGTCAGCATCCTCCGCCTCCCAGACGCGCACCGGCTTGCCGGCTCCCAAGTTGGAGCGGAGCTCCTTGCCGAGCCTCTGGCTATTATGGCCGATCAGGCGGTTCGACACCGTCAGGATGGCGCCGGTCGAGCGGTAGTTCTCCTCTAGGCGGATAACCATCAGCCCGGGGTAGTCGCGATCCAGATTGAACAGGTTGCCGATCTCGGCCCCGCGCCAGCCGTAGATCGACTGGTCGTCGTCGCCCACCACCGTCAGATTGCCCTCCGGCGTCACCAGCAGGCGCAGAAAATCGTACTGGGTGCCGCTACTGTCCTGGTATTCGTCGACCAAGAAATAGCGACAGCGTTCGCGCCACAGTGCCAACACCGATTCATGTTCTGCCAGCAGCCGGATGGGCAGAAGCAGAAGGTCGTCGAAATCGACCGCGTTCATGGCCGTCAGCAACTGATCGTAACGCTCCCGAATGGTGGCCAGTTCAGCCGATGCCTTATCACTGCCACCGGAGAGGCCGCTTTTCAGTGCCGAGATGCGCCCGAGCACCGTATCCACCTGCTTCACATCCGCCGGAAGACGCAGCTCCTGCAACACGCTGCGCAGCACGGAACGCTGCTCGGCACCGGCATAGACGGAGACATTGGCGCGCCGATCCAGCAACTCTGCGTGCTCCCGCACCATGGCCAGCCCCAGAGCATGGAAGGTACAGATACGAAGTTCTTTGGCGCGATCGCCGAGACGGGCGGCCAGGCGCTGACGCATCTCGCGCGCCGCCTTGTTGGTAAAGGTCACGGCAGTCACGGCATGCGGAGGCACATCGCGCTCCACCAGGGCGGCGATACGCTCGGTGATCACCCGGGTCTTGCCGGAACCGGCGCCAGCCAGCACCAGCAGAGGCCCCTTGCGGTGATATACAGCCTCGTATTGTTGCGGATTAAGGTTGCTCATGAACTCTCTAAAACTATGGATTCGACCAGAACCAAACAACCTTAATATATGACAGATTATTTACCAAGTAGACAGAAAATATCCACGAAACATCCAGAGCATAGCAAAATCTACACTGTAACCAAATGAGCCAGAAGAATTACTTTTTCTTCCCGTGACACCAAGTATTCCTACAAATAATCAAAACGGACCATTCTCAAAAACTTGCAGAAGAATCTACTGCCCCTATCAGAAGCCCGTAAATTTAACTAACCATTAGAGCCATAGCGCTGTTGCAACAAATTGAGACGGCGCTCCATTTCATCGCTAACAAAACCCAAAGCATGAATAGTATTCAAACGCTGTAGGCCTGAATCCCCCGAATAGAAAGAAGAGAAATACCCAAGCCGTTCGAACTGTTCCATTACAGCCGCCAGAACCCAATTACCAATAGCCTCTCCAGGAGGGATAGAATCAAATCGCTCACAAGGCGCAAGAAACGGCTCACTTGGATCTATCTGATTCTGCTGAATAATAGCATCCATAAGTTGATTGAGTGCATCAGTAGCAATTGCCCGTGCACCGTAATCTTGTGCGACTCGCGCCAAACTCGCCAAACGCAAAAATGAAGGCTGTCGCCTGCACAGAATATCCAACTGGCTAAAACTGGCTTCTAGCGCATCGAAACGTTCGGTCGCGGAGAACAATGTATCCCGGCTAAGAGCATAGCATGCCATTGCCTCCTCCACCTCAATACTATTGCCCGCGGTTACCGTTTTTTTCCAAAGATTGGCCAGTTTGGCCCCATATGGAAGTTGAGCAACCGTATGTTCCCAATGATGCTCACTGCTGTTCCTTGCCTTCGTCAGAATATCCTCAAACACTTCCATTCCTCTAGCTGGATATTTAGGAAAAGAAGGCGTTAAAAAGCCATCATCCGCCAGTTTTTTAGCACGATCTTTCTTGCAGCAGAAGAGATTAAGCAAATATCCATCCACCAATGATTCAGGATCAAAAGGTACAAGAAGATTCAATCCAGGAACGAGTCGATAGGAATCGTAGCCGATCTCTGCAAAATGCTGCACCAGTTCCATATGCAAATCTTCACCGGCTTTAATCTCATACTCGATCAATGGTGATAATTCGCCGAAGAATCGCTTTCCACCCTTCAAGATGTTGGCCTCTTCGCCTTCCGCATCGATCTTCATGAATGCAATGTCCTGCCATCCATATTTGTCCATGCATTCGTCGATCGTTACCAGAGGAACAGCTTCACTCTCATCCGTCGATAAACCGTCGGTAACTAGCGCATTCAATTCCGAATTTTCGTTCAGGGACAACTGTGCCGTACCACTCGCACTGGAAAGGGCACTCTGCTCAAGGACAACGTGAGAGAAGCCATTGGCTTCAATCCCCTTTGCGAGCAATTCTGCAGTACTTGAAGCTGGCTCGAAGGCCCAAACCTCGCCAGTTGCACCTACTGTCTGTGCCATGGATA
>DATFLK010000137.1:0-7943 GCA_035267815.1 Mariprofundaceae bacterium
CAGTTGGAGATACAAACCATCGCATCGACGGTGTGGGCGTTGACCATGTACTCGACTGAATCGGCAATCAGGTCGCGGCTCGGCAAGCTGTAGAGCATGCCGCCGTGGCCCATGGCGATGCCATCATCGATGGCGATCGTATCGAACTCCTTGGCCACGCCACCGGCCGCCTCGATCTCGCGGCAGACCATCTGGCCAAGATCCTTCAGGTGCACGTGACCCGGCACGAACTGTGTAAAGGAGTTCACCACAGCGATGATCGGCTTGTCGAAATCGCCATCCTTCATGCCGGTGGCACGCCACAAGGCGCGGGCGCCGGCCATGTTGCGGCCCTGGGTCGATGTGCGGGAGCGATATGCGGGCATAACTGGATCACCTCGTTCGTCGATATATACTGCAAGTGTAATAGCAATACCGCCACGATGCGACCTCAAAAGCCCCTACGCGTCGGGTGTTTGACATCATTGCGACCGCTTTGGAGAGTGTATTGCGTATAGCCTTTTTGAGACATTTGCCACACCATACCGCCATTCAGGCCGGCCGCCACGGAGCGGACCGGGAAGGCAGCAGGAGGAGTATCTTGACGATGCCCGATCCGCGACGGTCGACCACTACCCGCCGGGAGTGCAACACATGAGCACGCAGGAACTGATGCAGGCTCTCTACGAGCGCCCTGAATCGGAGCTTCTGGAGCAGATCACCGCGCTAAAGCACGAGCTGGACGGGCGCGTGCTGATCCTCGGCCACCACTACCAGCGGCAGGAGGTGATCGGATTCGCCGACATCACTGGCGACTCGCTAAAACTCTCCCAAATGGCGGCCGAGGCCCAGGCCCCCTATATCATCTTCTGCGGCGTCCACTTTATGGCCGAGACGGCCGATATTCTGACATCAAGTGATCAGACCGTGATCCTGCCCGATCTCGCCGCCGGCTGCTCCATGGCCGACATGGCCGATGAGACGCAGGTGCAGCGGGCCTGGCGCGAGCTGGAAAGCGTCTGCGATGCCGACGGCACGATCACGCCGGTGACCTACATTAACTCAACGGCGGCGCTGAAGGCCTTCTGCGGCGAACACGGCGGCATCGTCTGCACCTCGTCGAATGCGAGGCGCATTCTCGAATGGTCCTGGGGACAACGCAACAAGGTGCTCTTCTTTCCGGACCAACATCTGGGCGAGAACACCGCGCTGGCCATGGGCGTGCCCGAGAGTGAGATGATTATCTGGGACCCCTTCCAGCCGATGGGCGGCAACACGCCGGAGGCGATCGAGCGGGCCAGACTGATCCTCTGGAAGGGCTTCTGCTCGGTGCACCAGCTCTTCCGTGCCGAGCATGTGGAGGTGATGCGAGAGCAGTACCCCGGCATCGAGATCCTGGCGCATCCGGAATGCTCGCGCGCGGTCTGCGATATCGCCGATTTCGTCGGCTCGACCGAGGCGATCATCAAACATGTCGACGAGGCCGCCGCGGGGCAGGCCTTCGCCATCGGCACCGAGCTGAACTTGGTCAACCGGCTGCGCATCGAGCATGCCAACAAACCGATCCATTTCCTCTCCCCGACCGTCTGCATGTGCTCGACAATGTTCCGCACCGATCCGCAGCATCTGTTCGCGGCCTTGCAGTCGATCCAGAACGATAAGCCGACCAACATCATCCGCGTACCGGATGAGGACAAGAAATGGGCCCGAGCCGCCCTCAACCGGATGCTCGAGCTTGCCTGAGAGAGTACCTATGAAACGAATCGCCTGCCTGCTACTGCTGATCCTGCTTCTGCCCGCCACCGCGCCGGCCGCCGAGAGTCTTGATGCGCTCAGGAGCGAGATCCAGAGCTTCCTGAAGAGTCCGGCCAGCGAGTTTGCCCCCGACACCGGCGAGCGGGCCCAGGCCCTGCTCGGCTCTGCCATGCTAGCCCAGCAACACCACAACGAGACCGAACTGAAATCAAGCATCGAGGCGGCATCCCAGGCACTGGCCAACGCGAGACAGCTGGCTGAGCGCTTCCGCAAGAAGTACGCCGATCTGCTCTCGCTTCGGCAGGCCGCCCGGGAAGCGGCGGGCATCTCCGGCGATCCGAAGCTCAAGGATGCCGAAGTCGCCTTCCACAAGATGATCGCCGCAGTCGAGGAGGGTCAGCTGAACGATAGCGCCCAGCTCTCCAGCCGGGCCGCTGCCGGCTACAACAGCGTCATCAATGCGGCCCTGCCGCACCTCTTGGAGCGGACCAGCGACGCCATCTCGCGGGCCGCTGCAGCCGGCGCCCGTTACTACGCCCCCCAAACCTACGAGAAGGCCAAAGCGTGGTTCGCACGCACACAGGCCTATGTCGACGGGGTCGGAAAACAGCGCCCGGTCCATCCCCGACTCGGCCTGAAACTGGCCCAGTACGCGCGGGAGATCGCACTTCAGGTTAAGCAGTTTCGTCGCGACCGTGGCAGCCACGAAAAGCTGATGCTCGATGCCAAGGCGGATCGGCTGCGGCTCGCCGATGCGCTCGGCATCTCCTACGATCACGACGATCCGCAGGCGGATGTAAAGGTAGCGACGCTGGTCGACCGGATCGGAGAACTGGTATCGTCCCTGAAGCAGGCGAAAACCGATGCCGACAAGCAGGCAGCCGAGCTCAAGGCACAATACGAAAAGCAGTTGCAGGAAAGGCTGCAGCAACAGAAGGAGCAGCTAACGGCGGCGAACCAGAAACAGGTGGAGGATCTCAAGGACGCCTTCCAGGCCAAACTGAAGAGGGAGACCTTCGAAAGCCGACGCCAGACGCGAGTGCGCAAGCTCTTCGACAAGAATGATGTGAAGATCTCCGCCAATCTCGACGGCTCGCTGTTGATACGTCTGACCGGGCTGCACTTCGCCACAGGTGAAAGCAGCATTGACCACAAGTACTATGACCTTCTGAGCCACCTGAAACAGGCGCTGGAGGTCTACAGCGACCGCGATATCAGGATCGAGGGGCATACCGACAACAAGGGCGACGCGAAGCTCAACCAGAAGCTGTCGTTGAAACGCGCCGAGGCGGTGCGCGACTTCCTGATCGCCGCCGGCGTACCGGGCAACCGCCTGAAGGCACTGGGCTACGGCGAGGTCCGCCCCATTGCCAGCAACGACTACGCCAAGGGGCGCGCCATGAACCGGCGCATCGACGTGGTGATCCAGGCGCCTCATGGTTGACTCCCACTCGATCGAGGACCTGCCGGAGAAGTGGCGGGGTCCGGCCGATCAGTTGCTGGATGAGTTCAAGACCGATTCACCTTACAAGCGGGCTATCCTGATCGAGGTGATGCACCTACTGGCCGGCGATCACGCCACACCGGATCTGAAGATGATCTCTAACGTACTGCACGAGGTACGTCGGGGTATGGATGTTTTCCGTCCCTACAAGGCGGTACGCAAGGTCAGCATCTTCGGCTCCGCCCGCACCCGGCCCGATCACCCGCGCTATGAGCAGGTCCGGAAATGTGCCCACATGCTGCGAAATGAGGGGATGATGGTGATCACCGGGGGCGGCGGCGGACTGATGCAGGCGGCCAACGAGGGCGCCGGACGCGAGCAGTCCTTCGGCATCAACATCAACCTGCCGCTGGAGCAGTTTCCCAATCCGGTGGTCGACGGGTCGGACCGCCACTTCTACTGCCAGTACTTCTTCACCCGCAAGCTCTTCTTCCTCAAGGAGAGCGATGCGGTCATCCTCTCGCCCGGCGGCTTCGGAACGCTCGACGAGGCCTTCGAGACACTGACGCTGTTGCAGACCGGACGCACGCCGCCGATTCCAGTCGTGCTGCTGGAGGCACCGGGGGACGACTACTGGGGGCCCCTGCTGCACTCATGGATGCGCCGCCTGGTCGACGATCACCTGATCCACAGCGCCGACTACCAGTTTCTCTACCACACCGACAGCGCCGCCTCGGCAGTGCGTCACATCACCAGCTTTTACGCCAACTACCACAGCTTCCGATACGTCGGAAAATGGGTGCTGCTACGCATGGTCGCGCCGCTCTCGGCCGATGCCATGGAGCGGCTCAACGCCGAATTTACCGATGTACTGGAGAGCGGCAATATCGAACAGGTTTTTCAGTGGCCCAACTCGGACGACCGCGAACTGGCCCATCTGCCGCGGCTGCGCATGCGCCTGAACCGGCAGCGGATGCACGTACTACCGGAGATCATCCGGCGCATGAATGCGCTGGCCGAACTCGACCACGACCCAATCGCAGCGGTCCATACCAACCACAATACATCCTATCGGGATTAGGGGTCAGAGACTCCTGAGCAGGTCGGGCACCAGCATCCATTCGGTGCGGTAACGCCGTGTCGCATCGCGCATCAGGCAGAGCACGCCGGCGTTGCTGAAGCGCACCATCCCCCTTTCTGCATCACCGCACAGCAGCAGTGAAGCGAGCCGTTCCAGATGCGGCAAATGGCCGATAAGCATCAGTTCCTCGTCCATTTCGTCGAGACGCGCGGCCCACAGCTGCGGATCGGCATCGGGGGTTAGGTCGGGGGCCGCCTCCACCATATCGACGCGGAGCTGCTGACCGATCAGTTCAGCCGTCTGGCGGGCGCGGGCCTTACCGCTATGCAGGATTCGGGCGGGCTGGGGTCTGGAGAAGAGGCTGAGCAGGCCAGCGACGCGCACGGTATCCTCGCTTCCCTGCGCCGTCAGACCTCGCTCGGGATCCTCCTCCCTGGACTTTGCCATGCCATGCTGAACCAGATAGAGATGCATCTCTTTCTCTCCTTATCGTGAAGATAGCCGATTCAGGACAGGAACGGATAATTCATCGGCGCTTCCGCCCCGGCGTACTTATTTTTGGTAGAACGCCCATAATCTGCTTCTTAACAAGCATCCTCGAAGAACCAGCGCACCTCGGCCAGGTCGTCGCGGATCGGCGCACCGGGCAGGTTGCGCACGATCTCGTGACCGTAGGAGCGGGTATAAAGACGCGAATCCAGAATGGCCAGCACGCCCCGGTCCTCCTCGTTGCGGATCAGGCGCCCCACTCCCTGCCGAAGCACAGCAATCGCCTCCGGCAACTGGATATCTCGGAAGCCGTTGCCACCACCCTCCTCGCAGTGGGCGATACGGGCACGCAGCAGCGGGTCGTTCGGCGGCGCGAAGGGCACCTTGTCGATGATCACCATGGAGAGCGCCTCACCCGGCACATCCACCCCTTCCCAGAAGCTTCGGGTACCGCACAGTATGGAGTGCGTATCCTCACGGAAGCGCTCAAGAATCGAGTCGCGGCTTCCGCTCTTGCCTTGAATCAGCACCGTCCAAGGCAGCCGATCGGCCAGCAGAGGAGCGACGCGGTTCAGCATTTGATAGGCGGTGAAGAGCACGAAGGCCCGGCCACGCGAAGCGCGCAACAGCGTCTCCATTTCGGCCACCATCGCGTCGATCCCGGCGTCGCTGCGCGGATCGGGCAACTGTCTGGGCAAATAGACAAGGGCCTGCCGGCCGTAATCGAAGGGCGACGGATGGAAGGCCTCATCCGCATCGGCGAGTCCAAACCGTTCGCGGGCGTAGGCGAAGCCGCCCGAGACACGAAGCGTGGCTGAAAGCAGCACAAAGCTGGCCGGTTTCTCCCACAGATGGGTTCGCAGCACAGGTCCCGTATCAATCGGGGCTACCAGATGACGGCGAGTCTCTCCCTCTCCTTCGCTCCAGGCCACGAAGCCCGACTCCGGCTGCAGCACCGTGGCGATATCGCTCCCGATCTGTTCCGCCCGGACAGTCAGCTTTTCTAGTTCGTCGCTACGCTCGGTGCGACTTCTCGCCGCCTCGACCACCTCCTTCCAACAGCTCTGCAGCTCGGCAATCTCCGGCTTCAGCCAGGCATCGAGTACCGTGGAAGCGTGCACCGCCATATCGGACTTGAAGCTCGATTCGTCACCAAACTCCTCCAACACCGCCTGCATGTCGTTGAACCACTGGATCAGGCGGTGACGCGTCAGCTGCACGCCGAAGTGCTGACAGGCCAGCCCCGGAAGGGAGTGCGCCTCGTCCAGCACATAGGCATCGAAGGGAGGTAACAACTCACCGAAATCGCCGGACTTAAGCGCCGCATCGGCCAGCAGAAGGCTATGGTTGGTCACCACGATATCGGCCTCCTGCGCCTTTTGCCGCGCCTTCATCAGAGGACAGCGGCTGAACATCGGACACTTGGAGCCGGTGCACTGCTCGGCCGTGGCCGTGACCATCGGGCCGACGCCCCGCTCGAAGACATCGAACGGCAGTCCGGCCAAATCGCCATCGCGTGTCGTCTCGGCCCAGTCGCGCACCGCAAGCATTGGCTTCTGCGCCCATATCTCCATCTGGCCACTGGTCAGGAACTTCTCCAGCCGGAACGGACAGAGATAGTTGGCTCTCCCCTTGAGCAGCGCAATGCTGCGACTGATCCCCAGTGCCTGCTGAACAGCGGGGATATCGCGGTGCACAAGCTGGTCCTGTAACGCTCGTGTATGGGTGGAGATCAGCACCTTCCCGTCCAGGTGCAGGGCCGGCACCAGATAGGCCATGGTCTTGCCGGTCCCTGTTTCGGCCTCGGCCAACAGGATGGTGCCCTGTTCGAAGGTTTCGGCGATCTCGCTCGAGAGTGCCACCTGCTGGTCGCGGTAGACATAGCCCGGCATGGCGCTAGCCAGGCGGGCATCCGGACGGAAAAGTGCGCCGATACGGGTCGCCTCCATGGCCGGCGCTTCCAAAATCAGAGGGTCTCTAGAGGATGGAGGCAGGCGTAAGCGTGGTCACCCGTCGACAGGCGTCCGTCGAACCGCTCGCAATCGGACTGGGCTCGTTTGCAGCGCAGCCGAAAGGCGCAGCCGCTATCGGCGGTGTGCTCCGTGTCCTTGGCCAGCGTCGCCGACTCACCACTCCGCTGCGAGGGGTGTGTGATCGGCCGCGCGTCGAGCAGTACACGCGTGTAGGGATGACGCGGATGCAGGAACACCTTCTCGGTACGGCCATACTCGACGATGCGCCCGGCGAACATCACTGCAACCCGGTCCGCCACTTGGCGCACCACGGAGAGGTCGTGCGAGATAAAGAGATAGGAGAGGTGTTGCTCGCGCTGCAGCTGCTTGAGCAGGTTGAGGATCTGGGCCTGCACCGAGACGTCCAGCGCCGAGACCGGCTCGTCCAGCACTACCAGCTTTGGCGACACCGCCAGCGCCCGAGCAATACCGACACGTTGCCGCTGGCCGCCCGAGAACTGGTGTGGATAACGTTGCATCGCTTCGGCCTTCAGGCCACACCGTTCCAGCATCTCGGCCACCCGCTGCCGGCGCGCCGCCGCTCCGAGCTTCGGCTCGTGGACGCGCAGTCCTTCGGCCACGGTCTCGCCGATCCGCATACGAGGATTCAGCGATGCGAAGGGATCCTGGAAGACCATCTGCATATGCCGGCGCATATGGCGCAGCATCTTGCCGCGCAGGTGAGTAATTTCCTCACCGGCCAGATGGATACGTCCGCTGTCGGCCTCCAGCAGGCGCATCACGAGGCGTGCGGTAGTCGACTTGCCACTGCCCGACTCGCCGACGATCGCCAGCGTTTCGCCTTCGGTCAACGAGAAGGAGACATCGGCCACCGCCCGGGTGAGCTCCCCTGTGGCACGCCACCAGCCGCTTTTCCGAAAACTTTTGTTGAGATCCTCGGCGACCAACAGGCTCATGCAGACACTCCTTCACCGTTGCGCGACGCCTGGCGGACCCGTTCGACATGCACACAACGCGCCCGATGGGAGCCCTCATGCCAGGCATCCTCCGCCACCGGCCGTTCACATGCGGTGTCCGCCCAGCGGCAGCGCGACGCAAACCGGCACCCGTCGGGCCACTGGCCGGGTGACGGCACCTGTCCGGCAATAACCGGAAAGGCAGCATGGCGGGCTGCCACCTCGGGGCGGCACGCCATCAGCGCCCGGGTGTAAGGATGGGCCGG
>DATFLK010000138.1:0-2555 GCA_035267815.1 Mariprofundaceae bacterium
GAAGGCGGAACTTGCCAAGAACGGCCGCTTCGATGCACCGATCGTCACCCCGATCAAACCGGCCAAGCCCTTCTATCCGGCCGAGGCATACCATCAGGACTTCTACAAGAAGAATCCGGCGCGATACCAGTTCTATCGCAGCCATTCGGGGCGCGATGAGTTCTTCGAACGCGTCTGGAGCAAAGAGGAGAGGCAACCGATGCAGCAAGAAGCACTGAAGAAACGACTGACACCGCTACAGTACGAGGTGACCCAGGAGAACGGCACCGAACGCGCCTTCCGTAATACCTACTGGGATAACAAACAGGCCGGCATCTATGTCGACATCGTCTCCGGCGAGCCACTCTTCAGTTCGCTGGATAAATTCGACTCCGGTACCGGCTGGCCCAGCTTCACCAAACCGTTGGTGGACGCCAATATCGTGGAGAAAAGCGACCACTCGTTCGGCATGACCCGCACGGAGGTGCGGAGCGCAGGGGGTGACTCGCATCTGGGTCACCTCTTTACCGACGGCCCGCCGCCGACCGGCATGCGCTACTGCATCAACTCGGCGGCACTGCGCTTCATCCCCGCCAGTAATCTGGAGAAGGAGGGGTATGGACAGTTCCGTCACCTGTTCGAAAAGAAGGAACCGTAAGCCACTGCATTTGATGGAGACGATCAACAACGCATCCGGCCTCTGCGGGCGACCACGGAGAAGAGATGCACCATATTGAGCATGAGGGGCGCAGGATCGAATTCGATCTCCGCTACTCAAGGCGACGCAAAAAGAGTATCTCCATCCGTATCAGCCGCGATGGCGACGTCATCTGCAGCGCTCCTGAACGGGCCAGCCAAGCATATATCCATGCAGTGATACGGAAGCGTGCGCACTGGATCGCCCGGCATCTATCCCGATTCGAGGCACAGGCGTCAGTGCCTGCACCGACATATCGGCATGGCGAGAAACACCTCTATATGGGACGTGCCCTTGCGCTGGAGGTCGCCAAGAGCACATCCCGCCGTATCTCCGTCGAGGCCCGGGACGCATCGATTCGCATCGTATCGCGCCATACGGGAGCGGACGCCATCCGCAACGCGCTGCTGGCATGGTATCGCCGGCAGGCTCTGACGCTCTTTAACGAACGGGTTCAAAAGATCATGGCAGAGATCCCCTGGCTGCAGGGGCAGGAGGTACCAGAGCTACGCGTGCGGCGCATGAAAAGCCGGTGGGGAAGCTGCTCGTCACAGGGCGTCATCACGCTCAACCTGCACCTGATCAAAGCACCGCTCAGATGCATCGACTACGTGATCACTCACGAGCTCTGCCATCTGCAGGAGCACAACCACGGTCCGCGATTCTATGCCCTACTGACACAGCAGATGCCCGAATGGAAACAGATCAAGCGGGAGCTTGAAGACAACCCGGAGATCCTTCGTTGATTTCCGACTGATATCGGGACACGATCCACAATAGGGGAGGAGGAGAATGGATAACCGCCGCAAACCGAAGAATTTCTCTCATATGCCATCGCCGGCACACCCACAGAAACGGCGCGAGCCGCTCCCCTGGCAACAACCCAAACCCTCCGAAGAGGATGCCGGTGCACCCGACAATACCCGGGCGATCATGGAGAATCCCAGCTACCGCATGGGCGACCATGATGTCGATTTTCTCAACCGCTACGAGACACGCGGTGTACGCCTTCAGGTCGACTACATGAAACCGGAATTCGAGCTTGAGCAGCACGGTATCCAGCACACGATCGTGGTCTTCGGTAGCACCCGTATTCTGGAACCTGCCGCCGCCAGAAACAGGGTCCAGTTGCTGCGCACCGCACTGGCCGACAGCCCCGACAACAAGGAGTTACGCCGTCACCTGGAGATTGCCGAGCGTATCGAAGCCAAAAGCCACTATTACGATGTAGCCCGAGAACTGGGCGAGCGCGTCGGCGAAGCGGGAAACGGTCCGCAGGATTGCAGTGTCGTCGTCATGACCGGCGGCGGCCCCGGCATGATGGAGGCGGCCAACCGGGGCAGCCACAACGTGAACACCAAATCGATCGGACTCAACATCGACCTGCCCCACGAACAGTATCCTAACCCGTATGTGACACCCGGCCTCTGTTTCCGCTTCCACTATTTCGCACTTCGCAAACTGCACTTCCTGTTGCGCGCCAAGGCGCTCGTCGCCTTCCCCGGTGGCTACGGCACCTTCGACGAGCTGTTCGAGACACTGACCCTGATCCAGACACGCAAGATCAGACCGGTACCGGTCGTGCTGGTCGGGGAATCGTACTGGCGGCGCGCGTTCGATGTCGATTTTCTCGTCGAAGAAGGCACCATCGATGCGGAGGATCGGGATCTATTCTGGTATGCCGAAACGGCCGAGGAGATATGGGATGACATTCTCCACTGGCATGAGGTCAACGGCGAACCGCTCTATGGAAGCTGCAACAGTGGACCGGAACGGGAGGAGAAATCATGAGGATATCATTTCACGGCGCCGATCGCGGTGTCACGGGCTCCTGTCACCTGCTCGAATGCGCCGGTCGGCGCATCCTGATCGACTGCGG
>DATFLK010000139.1:0-2047 GCA_035267815.1 Mariprofundaceae bacterium
AAACGGTAGAAAACCTCGTTGTCGAAGAAGTACTGCGTGATAGCGCAGGCAGCACCGTTCTCCTGCTTCAGCTTTAGATAGCGGATATCGTCCGCCACGCCGCCTTTCGATTCCGGGTGCCCCTCGGGATAGGTGGCTGCACCGGTGCAGAAGCCATTCTGCTCGCGGATGAAGGTGATCAGGTCGGAAGCGTAGGCGAAGCCACCCTTCACCGTCTCGAAGTGGTTCATGCCCTCCGGCGGGTCGCCCCGCAGTGCCAGGATATTGTAGATCTCCGCAGCGGCGTACTCCTTCAGTAGTGCCGCCAGCTCCTCGCGGGTACTGCCCACACAGGTGAGGTGCGCCACCGGCTCCAGTTCGGTGTCGCGCTTGATACGTTCGACGATACGCCGGGTGCGGTCGCGCGTGGAACCGCCGGCGCCGTAGGTGACCGAAACGAAGGCCGGATTGATGGCGCGCAGTTCCTGAACGCACTGCCAGAGGTTGAGCTCGCCCTTGTCGGTCTTGGGCGGGAAGAACTCGCAGGAAATGCTGGGTTGGCGGGTGGCCAAAATATCGCTAAGTAGCATGATGCCTCACGTTACAGCCGGGGGACGGTGACACCCGTCTGTCCCTGGTATTTTCCCGCCTTGTCCTTGTAAGAGGTTTCGCACGCTTCGTCCGACTCGAGGAAGAGGAATTGTGCCACCCCCTCACCAGCGTAGATTTTGGCCGGAAGCGGTGTGGTGTTGGAAAACTCCAGTGTTACATGCCCCTCCCACTCGGGCTCTAGCGGCGTGACGTTGACGATGATGCCGCAGCGGGCATAGGTGGATTTTCCGAGGCAGATAGTCAGCACATCGCGAGGGATGCGCAGGTACTCGACGGTACGGGCCAGTGCAAAGGAGTTGGGGGGTATGATGCAGACATCGCCCTTGAAATCAACGAAGCTGTTGTCGTCGAAGTTCTTAGGGTCGACGATGGCTGAGTTGATGTTGGTGAATATTTTGAACTCGTCGGCGCAGCGCACGTCATAGCCGTAAGAGGAGAGGCCGAAGGAGATCATGCCGTTGCCTGCCTTGCTCTGTTTTACCTGACCGTCTACGAACGGTTCGATCATGCCGTGTTCTTTCGCCATCTGGCGAATCCATTTGTCGGGTCTGATGCTCATGCGTCTCTCCGCGAATAGTCTGAGGACGGCAGGATACCGACCAATCACTCTTTCGACAAAGGTGGGTTATCACTTTGTCAGAATCTGTTGGTGAAAATAGCTTCCGAGGCTGGCGAAGAGTTTCTTATCCTCGTCTTGTGTAGTGATGCCGCCAGTGCTGTTTTTTCTTCTTTGGTAACAGATCACTGACTTGGCCGCTGTTTCCTCTCTTCAGGGGAAAGCATGCCTCCAGAGAGAACCAGCTTCATTCCCTGTTCGACGCTCATGTCCACATAGCGCAGTTTCGACTCCTCGGCGAAGATCAGCCAGCCAGTGGTCGGTAGCGGTGTGGAGGGAACGAAGACCGAGACGTGGTGTTCGGAGTCTGGCATGCCAGGCAGTACTCCCTCGCCGGTGACGAAGGCGAGCACCCACTGTCCCGGTTGCGGGAATTCCACTAGCACCACCTTCTGGAAAGCACGTGAGCTGTCGCTGAAGATGGCGCCGAGTAGTTGCCGAGTCGCCTTATGTACAGTGCGAACTAGGGGGATGCGCTCCATGGTGCCGTCGATCCAGTGGATAATCGTGCTGCCGATGAAGTGGCTGGTAATGGCGCCGACCATGACGATAAAGAGAAGCGCCAGCAGCACATCGATACCGGGGAAATCGATGCCGAGTAGCGTCTCCGGACGGTAGGCCTGCGGTAGCAACGAGGAGGCGCGGGTGGAAAGCCCGATCAGCCACCGGATCAGCATTACCGTGACCAGCAGTGGCGTAAGCGCCACGACGCCGGCAATCAGGTATCGTTTGAGTCTCTTCATCGCTTCAATCTAGAGCCTGTCGGCATAAAATACGATGCCGTGAAATCCTAGCCGGCATTGCCGATCTCGATCTCCGCCTCCATGAAGGTGACCGCGC
>DATFLK010000140.1:0-5901 GCA_035267815.1 Mariprofundaceae bacterium
GGCGTGGGGTGCATGGCGGTATGGATTCCGTCCGGATGCTTGCCATGCAAGGAGGTATATGATGGCAATTGCCAGCAGGGTCGAACGTTATTTGCAGTCTCAGGGTGTGAGCTACGAGGTGCTCACGCATCCGTATACGGCATCGAGCATGGAGACGGCACATGCCGCGCATGTGTCGGGGGATGCGGTCGCCAAGGCGATCGTGCTGAAGGACGACAGGGGGTATCTGATGGCCGTGTTGCCGGCCACGCATGATGTCGATGTGGAGCGCCTGAACGGCTGGCTGCATCGCCATCTGGATCTGGCTCCGGAGGGCGAACTCTCCCGCCTATTCGAGGATTGCGATCCGGGTGCCGTACCGCCGATCGGAGCCGCCTACCATATCGAGACGGTGATGGACGAGAGCCTGGTCAAGGAACCGGATATCTACTTCGAGGCCGGAAACCATCGGGAACTGGTCCATATGCAGGGGATGCAGTTCGACGGCGTTGAGGCGTATGCCCGCTGGGGGGCGTTCAGCCAGCATAAATGATGTTATTCACGAAAGCGCAGAAAAAGGGATGGTGGCGCTGGACACTCGCGCTGGGTGTGTTGCTGTGGCTTTTACCCGGCGTGCCCGCCCATGCCGGGGAGGGGCAGCGGGTGTTGGTACTGGATATCGACGGTCCCATCGGGCCGGCGACGGCGGATTATGTCCACCGCGGTCTGGAACGCGCCGATACCAGAGGCGCTGCGTGCGTGGTGCTGCGCATGGATACGCCGGGCGGGCTCGATCTGGCCATGCGCAGGATCATCCGCGATATCCTCGCCTCGCCGGTGCCCGTGGCGGCCTACGTGGCGCCCAACGGCGCTCGCGCTGCCAGTGCCGGCACCTATATCCTCTATGCCTCACACGTCGCCGCGATGGCACCGGCGACCAACCTAGGTGCGGCGACGCCCGTACAGGTCGGCGGATTGTCCCCTGCGGCGCCTGGCGGTGCGAAGAAGCCGGGGATGGCGGGCGATGACAAGCAGTCCGACTCTTCCGGTAGTGCCATGCACCGGAAGATGGTGAATGACGCCGTCGCTTATATTCAGAGCCTTGCACAGCTGCGCGGGCGCAATGCCGAGTGGGCGGCCAGGGCGGTGCGCGAGGCCGCCAGCCTTTCGGCATCGCAGGCGCTGGAGAAGCATGTTGTGGACCTGGTCGCACCGGATATCGCCGACCTGCTTCACCGGATCGACGGCCGCAAGGTATCGACTTCATCGGGTGTGAAGACGTTGCATACCGACGGTGCGCAGTTCGAGTACATGAAACCGGACTGGCGGAACCAGATTCTCTCCGTCATCACCGATCCGAACGTCGCCTATATCCTTATGCTGTTGGGCATCTACGGTCTCTTCTTCGAGCTGGCTAATCCTGGCTTCATCCTGCCCGGTGTCATTGGCGCCATCTCCCTGTTGCTGGCGCTCTTCGCCTTTCAGGTCATGCCGATCAACTATGCCGGACTGGGGCTCATCATCCTGGGGATCGCCTTCATGATCGGCGAGATATTTGTTCCCAGCTTTGGGGCGCTGGGAATCGGCGGCGTGATCGCGTTTGTGGCCGGCTCCATCATGCTGATCGATACGTCGGCTCCGGGTTACGCCCTCTCCATACCCCTGGTGGTCTCGTTGGCCCTGGTCTCGGCCGGTTTCTTCATGGTGATTGCGGGCATGGCCATTCGGGCCAGAAACCGTCCCGTGGTGAGCGGTCGCGAGGAGATGGTGGGATTGACGGGCGAGGCGGTTGATACCTTTGCGCATCATAAAGGGCATGTACATGTGCATGGCGAGATATGGCAGGCGCGCTCGGAGTCGCCGGTGCACAAGGGACAAAAGGTGCGCATTACGGATTTGGACGGGTTGATGCTGACCGTGGCGTCCGAAGAGGCAGAAAAGAAGGAGAATGAGCAATGAATATGGTGTTGATGATAACAGTAGCCGTCGTACTGGCGGTGATTGTGAGCGCCCTGCGGGTGCTGCGCGAATATCAGCGCGGCGTCGTGTTTCAGCTGGGGCGCTTCTGGAAGGTCAAGGGGCCGGGGCTGGTCCTGGTGATTCCGATTATCCAGCAGATGGTGCGCGTGGATCTGCGTACGCTGGTGTTCGACGTGCCGGCGCAGGATGTCATCAGTCACGACAACGTGTCGGTCAAGGTCAATGCGGTGATCTATTTCCGCGTCATCGATCCGCAGAAGGCGATCATCAACGTGGAGGATTTTTTCGCCGCCACCAGCCAGTTGGCCCAGACCACGTTGCGCTCGGTGCTCGGCCAGCATGAGCTGGACGAGATGCTGGCCGATCGCGAACGGCTTAATACCGATATCCAGGCGATTCTCGATGCCCAGACGGATGCGTGGGGGATCAAGGTCTCCAATGTCGAGCTCAAGCATGTCGATCTGGACGAGAGCATGATTCGGGCGATTGCGCGGCAGGCCGAGGCCGAGCGTGAGCGTCGCGCCAAGGTGATCCATGCCGAGGGTGAGAACCAGGCGGCGCAACGGCTGGTCGAAGCAGCCGAAAAGCTATCCACGCAGCCGCAGGCGATTCAGCTGCGCTACCTGCAGAGCCTGGTGGATGTGGCAAGCGACAAGAGCTCGTTCATAGTCTTCCCGCTGCCCATGGATCTGATCAAACCGCTACTGGGGAAGGGATCGGAAGAAGAGAAGAAAGCCTGATCCTTTCCGTTACGGCAGGGCCGCCTCTTTGAAAGGGGGCGGCATCCTTCTCCAATTGATCTATGTACGGCCTCCCCCTAAGCTTCGCGACACTTTTTCATTGGCGGGATTGGCGGGGTCATTTGAATGCAGGGCGCCGGTTTTGCGGACAGGAGATTCATGGTGAGTAACAGTTTCGGTGCGCGCAGTACGATCGATGTGAACGGTAAGGGGTATACGCTCTACCGGCTGGATGCCGTCGGCGATGTTTCACACCTTCCCTTCTCGATGAAGATCCTGCTGGAGAACCTGCTGCGCCGCGAGGATGGCGAGACGGTGACGGCCGACGATATCCGAGCCGTGGCCGGATGGGACGCGAAGGCCGAGCCCTCGAAGGAGATCGCCTACATGCCGGCACGCGTGTTGATGCAGGACTTCACCGGTGTGCCGGCCGTCGTCGATTTGGCCGCCATGCGCGATGCCATGGCCGAACTCGGCGGCGATCCCGAGCGGATCAACCCGCTGGTGCCGGCCGAGCTGGTGATCGACCACTCCGTGCAGGTCGACGCCTTCGGCTCCGATGCCGCCTTTGCCAAAAACGCCGAACTGGAATTCGCGCGCAACCGCGAGCGCTACAACTTCCTCAAATGGGGCCAGAAGGCATTCGACAACTTCAAGGTGGTGCCGCCCGATACCGGCATCGTGCACCAGGTGAATCTGGAGCATCTGGCCCGCACCGTCTTTGTTGACGATGGGGGGGTGGCCTATCCGGATACGCTGGTCGGGACCGATTCGCATACGACGATGATCAACGGCCTGGGCGTGCTCGGCTGGGGTGTCGGCGGTATCGAGGCGGAGGCGGCCATGCTGGGGCAACCGATCTCGATGCTGGTTCCGAAGGTGGTCGGCTTCGAGCTGACCGGGGAACTGCCGGAGGGGGCGACCGCCACCGATCTGGTGCTGACCGTGGTCGAGATGCTGAGAAAGCACGGCGTGGTTGGCAAGTTCGTCGAGTTCCATGGCGAAGGGCTGGACAACCTGCCGCTGGCCGATCGCGCCACCATCGCCAACATGGCGCCGGAGTATGGCGCTACCTGCGGCATTTTCCCGATCGATCATGAGACGCTCAACTACCTTCGCCTCTCCGGCCGCTCCGAGGAGAATGTCGCACTGGTCGAGGCCTATGCGAAAGCGCAGGGAATGTTCCGTGGCGATACCGTGGCCACCTACAGCGAGGCGCTGTCGCTCGACATGGGCACGGTGGTGCCAAGCCTAGCTGGCCCGAAGCGGCCGCAGGATCGTATTGCCCTGAGCGGGATGAAGGATTCGGTCGCCGCTTCGTTGGCGGGTTTGAACGGCGGTAACGGCGAAAGCCTGGCGCGTTTCCAGAGCGAGGGCGGCCATACGGCTGTGGGTGTGGAGCAGGAGCGTGACGCCCATCCAGCCGCGGATACGCATCGAAGCCGCGTCCCGGTAAGCATGAACGGCGAATCGTTCGAGCTGGGCGATGGTGATCTGGTGATCGCCGCCATCACCTCCTGCACCAACACCTCTAACCCCTCGGTGATGCTGGGTGCCGGCTTGGTGGCGAAAAAGGCCGCAGCCCTGGGACTCACATCGGCGCCGTGGGTCAAGACGTCGCTCGGCCCCGGCTCTCTGGTCGTGACCGAATACCTGAACAACGCCGGCCTGATGGCGCCGCTCGAGAAATTGGGTTTCCACGTCGTCGGCTATGGGTGCACGACCTGCATCGGCAACTCCGGCCCGCTGCCGGCCGAGGTCTCCAAGGCGATCGCAGAGGGTGACCTGACCGTGGCTTCGGTGCTTTCCGGCAATCGCAACTTCGAGGGTCGCGTCCACTCTGAGGTGAAGCTGAACTATCTGGCCAGCCCGCCGCTGGTGGTCGCCTATGCCATTGCCGGTACAATGAACATCGACCTGACGAGCGAGCCGCTGGGGCAGGACAGGGATGGCAACGACATCTTCCTGAAGGATATCTGGCCGACACAGGCCGAGGTCGCCGAGGCGGTCGCCGGTGTGAAGCGCGAGCAGTTCGCCAAATCCTATGCCGATGTCTTTGCCGGCGATGCCAACTGGCAGGGGCTGGCAGCACCGGAGGGCGAGCGTTTCGCCTGGGATGCGGGATCGACCTATATCCAGAATCCACCTTACTTTACCGATATGGGTAAAGAACCGGACGGGATCGACGACATCGCTTCCGCACGCGTGCTGGCCGTGCTCGGGGATTCGGTGACGACCGACCACATCTCGCCGGCCGGGGCCATCAAGGCCGACTCGCCGGCCGGCAGCTACCTGCGCGAACACGGGGTCGAGGCCAGCGATTTCAACTCCTACGGCTCGCGCCGCGGCAACCACGAGGTGATGATGCGCGGCACTTTCGCCAACATCCGCCTGAAGAACCGGCTGGCACCGGGCACCGAGGGCGGCGTGACGCTGCATCTGCCCGATGGCGGGCAGATGAGCATCTACGATGCGGCGATGCGGTATATCGACGAGGGTGTGCCGTCGATCATCCTGGCAGGCAAGGAGTACGGTTCGGGTTCCAGCCGCGACTGGGCCGGCAAGGGGCCGGCGCTGCTGGGCGTGAAGGCGGTGATCGCCGAGAGCTACGAGCGCATCCACCGCTCCAACCTAGTCGGCATGGGCGTGTTGCCGCTGCAGTTCTCAGAGGGCGACTCGGCCGAATCGCTGGGGCTGACCGGCCATGAGGTGTTCAACATCGAGGGCGTGAAAGCGGGTGCGCGCGCGGTGCGTGTGACGACGGATAACGGAAAATCCTTCGATGCCGTTGTGCGCATCGATACGCCGAAGGAGTGGGAGTACTACCGCCACGGAGGGATCCTGCACTATGTGTTGAGGAGCCTGGCGAATTGACCTCGGCGGCTGCAGATCCTGCCAGCAGCTACAGTACCCCGAGGATTCACCGTGCGGTGATCGACATGATTGGCCGCCTGCAGCCGAAGCTGCAGGCGGCGCACCTCGACATCGGCAGCGGCAACGGCTCGCTGATCCGGCTGGTGCAACGCCACTTCCAGGTGGAGAGCCGTGCCTGCGACTATACCTCCGGCCTGATGGAGATTCCGGGGCAGGCGGTCGAGGTGGCCGATTTGAACCATCAGCCGCTTCCGTACGGGGATGACAGCTTCGATCTGGTCACTTTCACCGAGGTGGTGGAGCATCTGGAGAATCATCACGACGTCTG
>DATFLK010000141.1:0-20696 GCA_035267815.1 Mariprofundaceae bacterium
GGGCGCTGCCGGTGGAGGAGGATACCGAGGTCCGCCGGCTTCTGGCCGCACTGGCCGATTTTTCCGCCAAACGCCCTTATTAAGGGTTTCGAAGCGCTTGCACACCATGGGTCATCCGCCTATGATCCGCGCCCTCGCAGCGTCATGGAATTCGGGGTGTAGCTCAGCTTGGTAGAGCACTGTCTTCGGGAGGCAGGGGCCGGAGGTTCAAATCCTCTCACCCCGACCATTCTTCGGTCGATTTCTTTTTAATAATATTATCAATCCGTACGGGTTTCGTCGCGAAGCGGGTAGATTTTCGCCGAGACGACCAAGTTGCGCCCCCCGGCCTTGGCTCGATAGAGCGCGGCATCTGCGCGTTCGAGCGCCGTGTTCGGATTGATATCCTCTCGGGTCAGCGGTGCGGCGCCGATGCTGGTGGTGATATACAGTGTTTTCTCCTCGAACAGAAGGGATGAGGATGCTACCGCCCGGCGCAGGCGTTCGGCGAACTGCAGCGCCCCCTCGAAGTCGGTTTCCGGAAGCAGAATGGCGAACTCCTCGCCACCGACCCGGGCGACGGTATCCACCTTCCGAAGCTCTTCCTGAAGCACATGTGTAAAGTGGCGCAGCATAATATCACCGGCGGTATGGCCGTGGGTGTCGTTCACCTGTTTGAAATGGTCGAGATCGAGCATCAGGACTGCGGCCGGTCGGTGCTGGTAGCGCACCAGTCGTTCATGCTCTTTGGCCAGCAGTTCGTCGAAGGCACGCCGGTTGGCAATGCCGGTCAGGGCATCGGTCAGGGCCAGATTCTCCAGATGTCTCTCGATATCCTTGTGTTCACTGATGTCATGGTATTTCCACAGATGTCCGACGAATCGGTGGTTGTCGAATATGGGGATATAATCCCTCTCCAGAGTGCGGCCGTCGGCCATGCGGCACTCCTCGTTCAGTACCGTCTTTCTGGCTACCAGAAGATCCTCGATGCGGCGCAGGAAATAGTCCGGATCAGCAAACTTCGATTTGGCTTGTTTGGCTGTGTCGGTGCAATCGGTCCCGATCAGGGTGTCGGGCGATGCCTTGATACCGAACAGATCGCAGAAAGCCTGATTGACCAGAATCAGCCGGCGATTGTCGTCCTCCAGCAGCAGGCCGTTGCTGAAGTGGGCGATGACCGTGGCCAGCTGTTTCCGGGCGGTACGCAGTGCTTCCAGATTCGCCCGGCGCTTTGTGATATCCTCGAATGTCGTGACGATGGCATAGGGCTTTTTCTCATCCGCATGGAACAGGGGCATGCTGGTGACATTGAGCCATTTGGTCTTTAGGTGGAAGCGGTTCAGTCCCATCACGATGCTCTGCTGCGGCTGTCCGGTGCGCAGTGCCACCACGGTGGGGTGGGTATCTTCCGGGAAGGGGGTCCCGTCCTCGTGGATGGCGTCCCAATCATCCTTGGGTGTCCAGTTCTGCAGACGTGTTCGGCTCAGTCCCAAAATCTGTTCTGCCGCAGGATTGGAGGTGACGATGTGACCGTCTGTCTCCTGCATGATAACCCCCTCATTCAGGGCGTTGACCACCGAGCGATAGCGTGTCTCGCTTCGGACCAGCGCTATCCGCGCCTCCAGTGTGGTGGTGATATCGGTCAGGGTCAGCACGGACACTGCATCCGAACCGGGCCAGTGCAACGGGACTAGATGCATGGCATACCCTCTCTCCCCGTCCTGTGAATGGACGGTGTCGTCGAAAAGATCGCCGTGTCTGGCCAACTCGTGGATTGCGTCCGCTGTTGTCAGGTCGAAGGGGAATACCAGTGGTAGGTCGTGAACGCGTTGCCGTTCCAGCGCGGTAGCAGTGGTATCCAATGCCTTGGCAGCGGCATGGTTGGCCTGTCGAATCTGACCATATTCGTTCAGTACGAAGACGGGGAAGGGGATGGTGTCGAAGGCGTGGGCGCTGGCACTGAGAGAGGTGAAGGGCTGGCGCAGGGTGCTGCGCACGATGGCCAGATAGATCAGCCAGAAGGCGAGAAATTTCATATAGTGACCGATCATGTTGATAGGCCCGTAGACATCCCTGTAGAGAGTAAAGCAGGCTTCAGTGATCATCATTAGGGTGATGGAGACGAAGATCAGGCGGTAGGTGTCGGCGGCGAGCCGGTTTCGGTTGCGAGTGAGCATGACTAGCACGATGACGAATATCGCGATAATCAGGTATTCGCTGCCGATTTTGAACGGCGTCAGTCCGTGGCTCGGTATCCATGCGGCGGGGAACCAGTCCGCCAGCGTCGCGGTGTAAAGCAGGAGGGTGGCTAGGCCGAGCCCGGTAAAGATGGCTGCGGGGCGCCAATGAACACCATGTCGTAGAGCCAGTACCGAGAGCAGCAGAGTAATCGACTCTAGATAGCGTCCGTCGAGCCAGAACTGCGTGGCCGTGTTGGCATTGTCACCGATGCCGGGGACGAGGTTCATCCCCTTGTAGGTGATCGCATGCGCCAGGTCGGTGATTGCGCCGAACAGGCTGCCCGCCCCATAGGTGTAGAGGAAGCTGTTGTGCGTAAAACGCCAAGTGTTGGCCGCGATGATGAAGGCCAACGTCCCGACTATGGCGGAGAAGAGTTCGGCCGTGATGTGGAAGGCGAGATAATTGAGATGATGCAGGAGTGCTAGAACGATCAAGCCTGCCACAGGGGTTAGCCAGTCGTGGAGATAGTGTCTGGTCAGTGTAAGCACTGCCCAATTCTATGTCCGGGGTCATGCACAAACACCCCCTAAACAGGGGGATTTGCGTTGATGAGGGGCGGTACCCTAGATGGCCTTCAGCAGTTCGTGGGGTGTCATCAGACGATAATGACCGGGGGGCAGATCGTCCAGTCCGAGGCGACCGATATGGCTCCGGTGCAGGGCGGAGACATGGTTTCCGACAGCGACAAACATGCGACGTACCTGATGGTAGCGCCCCTCGTGGATCGTCAGTTCTGCCTCCTTGGCCGAGAGAGGGTGAAGCTTCGCCGGCAGGCAGGGAGTGGTCTCGCTGTCTAGCAACAGGGTGCCAGCGGCGAAGCTCTCCGTTTCGTCACCCCGTAGTGGCGATGCGAGGGTGACCTGGTAGGTCTTGGGGATATGGTGTTTCGGGCTGCTGATGGTGTGGTTGAGCTGCCCGTCGTCGGTCAGGATCAGCAGTCCGGAGGTGTCCTTGTCCAGCCGGCCGATACTGGTCAGCGGCGGGTTGCGCTGTTGCCACCGCTCCGGAAAGTCGTCGTAGATCAGGCGACCATGCTCCTTGTGTGAACAGGTGGCGCCGACCGGTTTGTGGTAGATCAGCGTGATGCCATCCGGATGGTCGAGTGGCTCGCCATCGAACCGCATGGTGTCGGGTCCGACATGGGTCGAGGGGGAGCGCAGCGCTTCTCCCTCGCAGGTGATACGTCCCTGCTTGATCCACTGCCGCACATCGCGGCGGGAGCCGTAGCCCAACCGTGATAGCAGCCTATCTACCCGCTCGGTGGTATGGCTCATTGTTCCCCCTCAATCACCTTGAATCCTGCTTCCTGTTTGAGTGTCGTGAAGTGGCGCAGCTGTCGGCACAGGACGGATTCGTAGGGCAGATGCCGGTTGGCGACGAGGAAGAGGCGTCCGCCGGGCCTCAGTGATCGACAGGCGGCGTCGATGATGGCCTGCCCCAGTCCCGTGTCCTGCTGTTGGCCGCTGTGGAATGGCGGGTTCAATAACACCCAGTCGAGGTTGTCGGGGAGCGGCTCCTGGGTGGCGTCGAGCCAGTGCGTATGCCACGTATGCTCCGTGAACGGTTTCAGATTCATGGCCGTACAATCGAGCGCCAGCCTGTCGGTGTCGACCGCGTGCAGCTCATGGATATCGGGGAAGTGCTTCAGCGCTTGCACCGAGAGATAGCCGTATCCGCAGCCGAGATCCATGCCGCGGCCAGCCAAACCAGAGGGGAGGTGGGCAAGCAGGAGATCGGAGCCCGGATCGGACCGGTCCCAACTGAAGAGGCCGGGTTGTGAGTAGAGGCCTGATTGCGGCAGCCGCCGGACGGCAGCCGCATCGATCCACGCCTGCTGTATGACACTGTCCAGCGCCGGCGTTCGGCAGGCCGAGAAACAGCGGCATTTCGATTTGGAGTTCCCCGCGATGTTGCCGGCCAATTCATGCAGCCGTTTCTCGTAGCTCTTCGCCCCCATTGTGTTGGGGCAGCAGACAAGCAGGCGTCCATTTGTTTTCAATTGGCGCATGGCCTGCGCCATTCGGCCGAGGTTCTGTTCCCGTTGTTTGCCGGGCAGCAGTAGGATCAGGTCGAAGTCATGATCGGAGAGGTGGGTAACGGGGTGCATGCCGTCCGCCTCAAGCACCCTGTAGGAGGCCCTCAGGTGTTGCTGCACCTCGAAGCGCTCCGTCGCTGCCTCAAGATCTTTCAGCATCGGATGGGGCTCGGCGTTCAGGATGGCGACGACGGGCTGTTCCAGCTCGGCAATCCGGGAGGAAGCCTGCCGGTAGAGCAGGTTGATGGCTTCGGCCAAGGTCGCCACGCCGGTCAGATACAGAAATCGGGGGTGGTTGATACGGCGTGCAGCAGGCCCTGTGCCTCCGCCTGCTCCAGCCACTTGGAGAGCTGGATATCGGCCAGCACCTGTTCGCAGTTGTGCTGCGCCTTGAGCAGGTTTTCGTGCACGATCGACTGCTGCAGCCTGCAGGCATCCTCCAGTGCCTCGCTCTCCCGTTCCGGCACTAGGCATTGCAGGATGTCGAGAAGGTTGACGCGCTGGGGGTTGCGTGCCATCAGGTAGCCCCCGGAGGCGCCGCGCCGTGATTCTAGGATACCCTGTTGCACTAGCGACTGCAGATCCGGTTCGAGGTAGCGCCGCGGACAGTGGAGCTTCTCGGCCAGCAGTTTGCCGGAGACCGGTTTGGTATCGGCAGCGATGCGCAGCAGGGCGGTCAGTACCAGCCGCAGACGGCGGGAATTCAGGAGATCGAGCATCACTGTCTGCCGGAGCTGCCGAAGCCGCCCTCGCCACGCGCCGTATTGGGCAGCTGTTCCACCTCGACGAGTTCGGCACGGGTGACCGGCGCGACGATTATCTGCGCGATGCGCTCGCCGCGCCGGATATGGAACGGGGTATCGCCGTGGTTGATCAGGATGACCCCGACCTCGCCGCGGTAGTCAGCATCCACGGTGCCGGGGCTGTTAAGCACGGTGATGCCGTGCTTCAGCGCCAGTCCAGAGCGGGGGCGCACCTGCGCTTCGAAGCCTTCGGGCAGTGCCATGGCTAGGCCGGTCGGAACCAGCGTGCGCTGGCCCGGGTCGAGCACGGTCTCCTCTTCGACTGCGGCCCGCAGGTCCATGCCCGCCGCATGCTCCGTGGCATAGAAGGGTAGCTCTAGCCCTTCGCCGTGAGGCAGCCGCTTGATCGCCACCTGAATATTCTCCGTACGATTCATGTTTACTCCGTTTGGTGTGTCATGTTCATGGCCAGCTCGAGGAGGCGTTCGGCCAGTTGCCACTTCGGCATCGATTCAATATCGAGAGTCTTCTCGCCGCAAATCCACCATCCGCCGCCGTCCGCTTCGCCCATCCGGCCGGCATCGTTGGCGAAGATGGCATCGACGCCCTTGTCCCGCAGCTTCTGCCGGGCATGTTCGACGTGGTGTTCTCGTTCCGCCGCAAAGGCGACGATCCTATCGGGCCGGTTCGTCAGGCTCGCGATCTGTGCCACCACATCGGGATTGGCGACCAGTTCCACCGTCATCCGGTCAGTGTCGCCGCGTTTCAGTTTGCCGCTGTGTCGTTCGGCGAAACGGAAGTCGCCGACGGCGGCGGTGGCGATAAACATGTCCCTGCCGTCCGACAGCGACGTGCAGGCCGCCAGCATGTCGGCCGCCGAGCGCACATCGTGGCGCGTGACCGCATAAGGGGTCGCGGGTGTGTTCGGGCCGGCGACCAAATCGACCATCGCCCCCCGGGCGGCCGCCGCCCGGGCGATATAGAAGCCGAGCCGCCCGCTCGCCCTGTTGCCGAGATAGCGGATGTCGTCCCACTCCTCGAAGGTCGGGCCCGCGTTGACGAGCCACCGCTGGCCGGCCAGCGGTTGGGGGCAGGCGGCATGATAGATCGCCCCCATCAGGATTTCCGGATCGCTCAGTCGGCCCATGCCCTCCTCACCGCAGGCGAGCTCGCCTGCATCGGGGCCGACAAAGCGGACACCGCGTTCGCGTAGGATGCCGATATTGCGCTGTGTGGCGTCCGATTCCCACATGGCGGCATTCATGGCCGGAGCCATCAGGACGGGACCTCGCCGTGCCTGCAGGATGGTGCCCAGCAGGTCCTCGGCGATACCGTGCGCGCTTTTGGTCAGCAGGTCCGCCGTGGCCGGTGCAACGAGCATGACATCAGCCCAGCGTGCCAGCCGGATATGCCCCATCTCGCGCTCCTGCGTTAGATCGAAGAGCTGGGTATAGACCTGTTCGCCGCTCAGCGCTTCGAAGGTCATCGGCGCGACGAATTGCTGTGCCGCACGGGTCATGACGCAGCGCACCGTTGCCCCCTGCCGGATCAGCAGACGGACCAGTTCGGCCACGCGGTAGACGGCGATGCCGCCGCCGATGCCGATCAGGATGCGCTTGTCGACCAGCACGATTCAGGGCCTTAGCCCTGCGACTCTTGGAGGCGTACCAGCACCTCGTCGACGTGGCCCTTGACCTTGACCTTGCGCCAGATGTGCGCGATGCGCCCCTCCGGATCGATCAGGAAGGTGGAGCGCTCGATGCCTCGCACCTGCTTGCCGTACATGTTCTTCATCTTGATGACGTCATAGGCATTGCATACCTCCTCCTCCGTATCGGCGAGCAGTGGGAAGGGGAGCGAGTACTTGTCCGCAAATTTCTTGTGCGAGGCGAGGGAGTCGCGGCTGATGCCGAGCACGACGGCGCCGGCCTTTTCGAGCACCGTATGGCTGTCACGGAAATCGCATGACTCGGTCGTGCAGCCGGGCGTATTGTCCTTGGGGTAGAAGTAGAGCACGACGTATTTGCCGCGCAGTCCGGAAAGCTCCACCTCGCCCTCGGGAAAGGCTGGAAGCCGGAAATCGGGCGCCATGTCGTCCGGTGCGAGTTCTTTTGCCGTCATGTTGATGCCTCCTGAATGGGTGTGACTGACTTCGTGAACGGTGAATGATAGACTTTCTGTAGATTACGTCGAGGAGTTCTACAGGTATGCGGGTGTTATTAGCGGAGCCGCGCGGTTTTTGTGCCGGCGTGGACAGAGCCATCGAGATTGTCGAACGGGCGCTTGTCATGTTCGGGGCGCCAGTCTATGTACGCCACGAGATCGTGCACAACCGGTATGTGGTCGACAACCTGCGCGCCAAGGGGGCGGTCTTTGTCGACCATGTCAGCGAGGTGCCTGACGGGGCGTTGGTGATCTTCTCCGCGCACGGCGTCAGCCAGGAGGTGCGCAGGTCAGCGGCGGAACGGCCGCTACGTGTGCTCGATGCGACCTGTCCGCTGGTGACCAAGGTGCACTTGGAGCTGCTTCGTCATTATGAGGACGGCCGGCAGGTGATCTTGATCGGTCACACCGGTCATCCTGAGGTGGAGGGGACGATGGGGCAGGCACCCGAAGGTGCGGTGCTCCTAGTCTCGGAGCCGGAAGATGTGGCGGCGCTTGAGGTCAGGGATACGGAGAAGCTGGCCTATGTTACGCAGACGACGTTGAGCGTGGATGATACCGCGGCGGTAATCGAGGCGTTGAAGGTGCGCTTCCCGTCGATTTGCGGGCCGAAGCGCGAGGATATTTGCTATGCCACAAGCAACCGGCAGACGGCCGTCAAGGCGCTCGCCGCCGCCTGCGATATGCTGTTGGTGATCGGGTCGAGGAACTCCTCCAACAGCAACCGCCTGAAGGAGGTGGCAGAGCGCGAAGGTTGTGCTGCCTATCTCGTCGACAAGGTGGAGGATATCGATCCGGCATGGGTCGGGGGCCGGGATGTGGTCGGTGTGACGGCCGGTGCTTCGGCACCTGAGGTGCTGGTGCAGCAGGTCGTCGATTTCCTCAAGGCTCAGGGAGCCGAATCCGTTTCACCCCTGAGTGTGGCCGAGGAGACGATCAAGTTCAGCCTGCCCATCGAGGTCCGTCAGGCCGGCTGAATAGCCTCAGGGTCCGATCAGCTTCCGAATATGCCGGCTCACCTCATCGATCAGGTAGGGCTTGGTCAGCACTAGTATGCGGTCGATGCCCTTGATTTGATCGACGACGCCTTGTTTGTCGTAACCCGTTGTCAGGATGATTCCGATATCCGGGCATAGTTCACGGATGTGATGGGTCGCTTCGACACCGTCCATGGTCGGCATGACCACATCCAGTATGACCAGCCTGATACCGTCGGACTCCCTTCCGAATATCTCCACCGCCTCCCTGCCGTTCTGCGCCGTCAGCACATCGTAGCCGAGGCTCTTCAGCACCATCTTTCCCGTCTCGAGCACGGTCGGATCGTCATCCGCCAGCAGCACCGTCTCCCCTTTGCCATGCGACAGGGAGGGTAGAGTATCGTCGATCTCGATCATCGGCTCGCTGTCGGCAAGCGGCAGATAGATGTGGAATGTCGTGCCCCGCCCCGGTTCGCTCTCCACCTCGATGGCGCCGTCATGCATCTCGATGGCGCCGTGTGCCATGGAGAGCCCCAGCCCCGTTCCCTCGCCAACTGTCTTGGTGGTGAAGAACGGTTCGAAGATCTCCTCCAGAAGATGCTTCGGGATCCCCTCGCCGTTGTCGTGGATACTCAAGCGAGCAAAATGGTTCTGCTTCGTGCCGGGGTGTCGTTTTCTGAATGCCTCGTCCACCTCGCACCGGTCGAGTCGGATCGTGATTTCGGGTTGTGGCGTATTGTACAGCGCATCCCGGGCGTTGTTCATCAGGTTGGTCAGGATCTGATGTAGCTGCGAGGTATCCCCCCGGATTATCAGCGGCGCATCGCAGAACGCCGTTTCGCAATGGATGTGTTTGGGGATGGAGACGCGATGCAGCCGGCATGCGTCATCGATGAAGGCGATCAGATTGAAGGTCTTCATCTGGACAATGTCGCGGTGGGCGAAGGCGAGTAGCTGACGGATCACGTCGGAGGCTCGGAAGGAGATGTTCTGCACGTTCCTGAGCTGACGCTTGGTGTCCGGCATTCCCTTTACGCCCATCATGGCCAGATGGAGGTTGCCGGTGATGCCGGCCAGCATGTTGTTGAACTCGTGTGCGATGCCGCCGGCCAGCGTGCCTAGCGCCTCCATCTTCTGGGCCTGGTGGAAGCGCTCCTCGAGTGCTTCGTAATCGGTCAGGTCCTGCCCGATGCCCACGTAGTGGGTGATTTCGCCCGATTCGTTCATGATGGGCGAGACGGTCAGGTGGAAGGGGTATTCGCTGCCGTCCTTTCTGTG
Source organism: Mariprofundaceae bacterium (assembly GCA_035267815.1). Classification (GTDB taxonomy): domain Bacteria; phylum Pseudomonadota; class Zetaproteobacteria; order Mariprofundales; family Mariprofundaceae; genus DATFLK01. The sequence goes on from DATFLK010000141.1 coordinate 9,417, forward strand.
GTTGATCAGTCGGCCCTCCCAGTAGTAGCCACTGCCGACGCTTTGCCAAAGCTGCTGATAGGCCTCGTCATTCTGCTGCCCGCCCCGTAAGATGGAGGACGGCTGACCGATAACCTCTTCGGCCGTGTAGCCGCTGATGTGCAGAAAAGCCGCATTGACGTATTCGACGATCCGTTCGCGGCTGGTGATGACGATGGCCTCGTCGGCCTGGGAGACGGCACGGGAGAGTTTCTGCAGTTCTGTCTCTACCTGTTTTCGTGCGGTGATATCCTTGATGACGCCGATGATCTCGACGGGGATGCCGGCGGCATCGCAGAGATCAGGGAGGCGGAGACATCGCCCCATACGGTCTGCCCGTCCTTTCGGGCGAAGCGCTTTTCCATGCGGTAGTGCCGCACTGCTTTTGTCGCAAGGTGATGCAGCTTGTCCCGGTTTTCCGGGATATCGTCCGGATGGGTGAACTCCAGCAGGCTTTTGCCGATCAGCTCGTCCGGCGTGCAACCAAGGATCGATGCGTAGGCCTCGTTGACCAGTAAATAGCGGAACTCTTGGGTATCGATGACCCCGATGCCGACAATGCTGTTGTTGATGATGGCCTGGAAGTGCTCTTTCTGGGCTTTGAGCTCGTGCCCCGCTTGCTCTAGGCTCTTCGTGCGCTGCCGCACCTTCTCCTCCAGCTCCTCGTTCAGTTGCGTCAGGGCTGCTTCGGCCCGTTTGCGTTCGGTGATATCGCGAATGGTGGCGGTGAAGAGCGGTTCGTCGTTCAGTGAGAGGGTTGAGAGCAGGATCTCGGCCGGGAAGGTCGTGCTGTCCTGACGGAGAGCCTCGATCTCCAGTGCCTTGTGGGTGTCGAGATGGCGAGGTGCTTCGGCATGGTAGTGTTCCCGCAGCGCTTCCGGGATCAACTGGTCGACATGGAGGCCGGTCATGGCGTGTGGATCCCTGCCGAAAATACGGCTGGCGGCGGGATTGGTTTCGACGATGGTGCCGTAGCGGTCGGCCAGGATGATGGCGTCGAAGGCGTTGTCGTGCAGCAGGCGGTACTTGGTTTCGTTCGCTTGTAGAGCGGCCTTTGCATTTGTCAGCTGTTCGATGGAGTTGTGCCACTGTTCGCGTACGCGATCCGTCTGTCGTGCTGCTTCCTCCAGCACGGCCACCCGCTTCTCCAGTTCAGCGATATGGGCCGCCTGATTTTTCGCAGGGTGTCGGGTCATATCAGTGCCGAGTAGGCGATGTCGGTACCGCAGCGTAGTCGTCGCAGATAGTCCAGAGCGGCGGGAACATGCCTTGGTCCAATGATGGAGCCATGTTGCGAAAGGATAGCGTTGATCGTCAAGCTGTCGAGCTTGGCTACGAAGCCTCGGGCGGCGATATTGGAGGCCATGTAGTCCATGTGGAATAGGTCCATGTCGAGGCTGTGCGATTCGAAATCCTCGACCACCAGCCGCCAGTCGGTCGTCATGGCCGCCCAGATGTCGCCGGAGAAGAGGAAGCCCGGGGTCTCGTCTAGGGTGGTGAAGGCCGCTGGCGAATGCAGGAATGGGGCGGTGATGAAGCGCAGGCGCTTGCCCGAGGCGAAGGTGTACAGCGGCGTTTTTTCGATGTCGTGGAAGGCGTAGCCGCGGATGCCGTAGTGCGGCAACAGGACGTGCGAGCGCGGGGAGGTGACGACCTGCATCTGCGGATTGACGGCGAGCCAGTCGACCATGGATGCGGCCACATCCGGATCCTGATGGCAGAGCACCATGGCATTGATCTTCTCCGGCGCCATGATTCGAGCCACACGTTCGCGCACCTGACTGAAATGGATGCGTGAACCGGGATCAATGATGACCCCTTCGTCGTGATCGGTGATCAGGTAGACGTTGCAGCGGAATGCTGTCTCCTCGGCGATCCCCAGCCAGTAGACGGCATGGTGATCCGATTCGAACAGCCGGGTGGGGCCATCCGGACCGGGGGATATCTGCCGCAGGTCGTGTTCGATGTCCATATCCATATTATTCCTTCCCACCCTTCGGATGACTATAAACTATACGTATGATCGGAGATCCGGAAAAGGGCGGGGGCGAACATTCCGCTTGCATTGATAATGATAATGGCTATCGTTATCCCTATATGGTGAGATTGACGCATAAACGACAGGCGATTCTGGATCTGATCAACGCCTCGAACCGTCACTGGGATGCCGATGAGCTCTCCCGGGAGCTGGCGGAGCGGGGTGAGAGCATTGGGATCGCTACTATCTACCGAGGTCTGGCGGCTCTGGAAGAGGAGGGGCTGATCGAGAGCGTGCAACTCGCTGACAAGAAGCGCTATGAGCGGGCCAGCAAGGCGCATCACGACCACATGGTTTGTACCGGTTGCGGGGATATCGAGGAGTTCACCAATGAGAGAATCGAATCGTTGCAGGAAGCCATGGCCAATGAGCAGGGGTTTGTCATGAGCGGGCATCAACTGGTCATTTTCGGTCTGTGTAGTGCTTGTACATCCGGTGGCAAAAGCGAGGTGAACTGATGTTGTCGGCACTGGTCATCGTATTCCGAGAGGTGCTGGAGATGTCGCTGGTGATCGGCATGCTGCTGGCCGCTACCGAGGGTGTGGTCGGAGCGCGGCGCAGGATTGCACTCGGTGCTTTCGTTGGCTTGCTGGGTGCCATGCTGGTCGCCTGGCTGATGGATGTGCTGGAGAGCTCGGCCAATGGAAATGGTGAGTTCATCTACAATGCGGTGCTGCTTGGCATGGCCTCGATGATGATCGCCTGGACTGTGATCTGGATGACCCGCAACGGGCGCGAGGTGGCGGCACGCATGCGCCATGTCGGCAAGTCCGTGACCGACGGCTCCCTGCCGGGTACGGCGCTGACGGTGGCGACCTTCGCCGCGGTGATCCGCGAGGGAGGCGAGGCGGTCTTCTTCCTCGCCGGTGCGGCGACCGAGGGGGACAGCAGCGCCCTGTCGATGACTGCCGGTGGGACGATGGGTCTGGCACTCGGCGCGCTCCTCGGTTTCGTCATCTATCGCGGTATGCTGCGCATCCCCACCCGCCATGTGCTGCAGGTGACCGGATGGCTTCTGATCTTCGTGGCGGCTGGCATGGCCTCTCAGGCGGCCTGGAACTTGGTGATCATCGATGCGATTCCGCCGCTGGTCGACACCATCTGGAATACCTCCACCTGGCTGCCGCAGTCCGGCTTCGTCGGTACCCTGCTGCATGTCATGATTGGCTATGATGACCACCCGAGTGGCATGCAGGTGCTGGTGTTCGTGGTGTCGCTTGTGACAATGATCGGCCTGTTGAAATACAGCCAGCGCAGCATGGCATCGTCCGCGCCGCATATCTCCACCTGAGCGTCGTCCGGGGACGCGCTGTCCGGTTCCCTGCTCTAGATCAGGAAGATGGCTAGCAGGCTGAACGCCGCCATCGGCAACAGCCCGGCGATTAGCCATGCCTTGGCCGATTGCGGTACAAAGGCCAGACCGATCCCCATTTTGACCAGTGAGTTGGAGCCGCAGGCGAGCAGGATTGCCTGTGCCGCCAGCGTGTAGGCCATGCCGTTGTTGGTCATGTCGCTGACCGACAGGGTGATGGCATCGACATCGGTCAGGCCCGAGATGCCGGCTACGGCCAGGATGCCGCTTCCGCCGAAGTGGGCTTTGCCCATATGCGTCAGCAGCACGATCAACGAGTAGAAGGCGGCGAAGCCGAGCGCGGCGCGCAGTGACAGCGGATTGACCTCCGGTCGGTAGATATGCTCGCTCTCCCCCCGTTTTTCGCCGTGGCGCCAGAGGTAGTAGGTGGCGATCAGCATGTAGGCAAGAATCACGAAGACCGGAAGGACCAGATGGAGGCTGATTTTCGGAGCGAAGAGCAGGCTGAGTACCAGCACCCGCGGGTACATGGTGGTGCAGGCCAGTAGAATGGAGAGCAGACAGGAGGTCTGCAGGGCCGGGTTGGTCCGGCTCAAGCGCGACATTGCCAGCGTCACCGCCGTGCTCGAGGCCATGCCCCCTAGGATGCCGGTCAGTCCGAGCCCGGCCCGCTGGCCCATCAGCTTGATGGCCGCATAGGCAGAGAAACCGATGCCGGAGATCAGCACCACCATCAGCCAGGTCCTCTGGGGATTGAAAAATGCGTAGGGACCGTAGGTGTGATTCGGCAGGATGGGCAGGATTACGACGGTGATGATGAGAAACTGCAGCGCCTGCCGCATATCCATGTCCGATAGCGAGTAGGAGAAGCGGTGCAGCACCTTCTTGGAGCGCAGCAGGGCGAACACTACGACGGCGACGATGACGGCTGGCAGCATGTAGCCCAGTCCGGCCAGAGTGCCGAGCGCATAGGTTAGCACCAGCACCACCTCTGAGGTGATTCCCTTGTCGGCTTCCTCGCCGCGGCTGGTGCGGCGGTAGGAGTAGAGCGCGATCAGGCCGGTGAAGCCCAGTCCCATGGCGATACCCCATGCCATGATCGGCTCCGGCAGCCAGGTCAGCAGGTTGCCGAACAGCGAGATCAGGGCGAAGGTGCGAATCCCCGCCGCCTCCCTGTGCAGCTTCTCGCCCTCGATGCGGCGCTGGCCGTACTGGCGCTCCACTCCGATCAGCAGGCCGATGCCGAGCGCCGCCATCGCCTGCATCAGAAGGGTAAGGTCCGATTCCATAAACGTAAGGTACTCCCTTCCAAATATAGACGTTTATGTAACCACAAGTGCGCGGGATTGTCTCCCGCTCGGTATCGTGAAAGCACCGAATCTGTATCGGGTTGAAGGGCGGATGAGTGACCGGCATGATCGCTACATCACTGTTTTGAAAAACGATTCGATCTTGTCAGGGTGGAGAGTAGCCTTTACCCTACCGACCATTCGGTCAGCGCAGGCCGGGCGACGATTTCTCCCGGCAGCATCATCCGGGCGGCCATCGACTTTAGGAAGGCGAAGGAGTACTGCATCGTGACTGCTGCATACCGTTCAAAGACGCTGGCTGTCGCCCTGCCGATGCTCCTTCTGGTCTCGGGCTGTGCCGTCGGTCCCGACTTTAAAAGTCCGGATGCACCTGCCGTCAAGGGCTACACGCGCGGCAAGGTGCCGGCGCAGACTGCGATGGCCGAGACGGATGGCGGTGCAGCGCAGCGTTTCATCGAGGGGCAGGATATCCCGGCCAAGTGGTGGGAGCTGTTTCATTCCCCCGCTCTGAATAGTCTGGTGAAGCGGGCGATCCGCTCCAATCCGTCTCTTCAGGTGGCCCAGGCCGCGTTGCAGGAGGCGCAGGAGAACGTCTACGCGGGCGAGGGGGCCTTCTTCCCCAACATCGACGCCAACGGATCGGCGAAGCACCAGAAGATCTCCAGCTCCCAGTTCGGGCGTCCCAATGGTGGCAGCTACAAATATTCGCTTTACAACGCCTCGGTTAGCATTTCTTACGTGCTGGATGTCTTCGGTGGCGAGCGCCGGCAGCTCGAGTCGCTCGAGGCGCAGAGGAATTACCAGCAGTTCCAGCTGGAAGCAGCCTATTTGACCCTGACCGCCAATGTGGTGACCACGGCGGTGAAGGAGGCCTCGCTGCGCGCCCAAGTTGCGGCGAGCCGGGAGATCATCAAGGCCGAAAGCGAGCAGCTTGACGTGCTCAAGCAGCAGTTCGCCCTCGGTGCCGCCTCGAAGAATAACGTGCTCGCCCAGCAGGCTAGGCTGGCGCAGACAAAGGCCACGTTGCCGCCGCTCGAGAAGCAACTGTCGCTCGTGCGTCACCAGCTGAAGGCGCTGGCCGGCGATTTTCCCAGCGAGGATCATGGTGAAACCTTCGACTTCTCGAGCATGCAGTTGCCGCAAACGCTGCCGGTCAGCCTTCCGTCGAAACTGGTGGAGCAGCGCCCCGATATTCGTTCGGCAGAGGCACAGCTGCACCAAGCCAGTGCCCAGATCGGTGTGGCCACGGCCAACATGTTTCCCAAGCTGACCCTCAACGGTGATTACGGCACCGTTTCGACCAAGGCGGGCAATCTTTTTTCGGCCAACACCGGCATCTGGAGTGTGGGCGCCAACCTGCTGCAGCCGCTGATCCACGGCGGTACCCTGCTGCATCAGCGTCGTGCCGCCGTCCAGGCATACAAGAAGGCGGCGGCGCAGTATCGCGGCACGGTACTGACGGCATTCCAGAATGTGGCTGATGCGCTCCGCGCCCTGCAGTCCGATGCCGATGCACTAAAGGCGCAGACGGAATCGCTGAACTCCGCCTCGGACAGCCTCGAACTCTCTAGGCAGCAGTACAAGGTCGGTGCCATCAGCTATATCACCCTGCTCGATGCGCAGCGTACCTATGAGCAGGCGCGCATCAGCCGCGTGCAATCACAGGCCGATCGCTATGCCGATACCGCAGCGCTTTTCCAGGCGCTCGGCGGCGGCTGGTGGAACCGTGACGATGTGGCCAATGTGTCGCAGGCCGACGAGAAGGCGGCCGGCCAGTGAGCAGTACGATCGTCAGACTCCCTAACAGGAAACGGAGATACGACACATGACAAAGCGGATGATTATCATGCTTGTTGCAGTCGCCCTCGTGTTCGGCGGCATATTCGGCTTCAAGGCCTACAAGGGCTATATGATGGGCAAGATGATGGCCTCGCGCGGGGCACCGAAACAGACGGTCTCCACCATGAAGGCAGCCTATCAGATGTGGCAGCCGAAGCTGGAAGCGGTCGGCAGCTTGAGCGCCATGCGCGGTGCTGATCTCAGCCCGGAGGTGTCGGGTATTATTTCCGCCATCCATTTCAAGCAGGGCGACGAGGTCAAGGCGGGCACGCTACTTTTGGAGCTGGACGCCAGCAGCGATATCGCCAAGCTGGAGTCGCTCCGAGCGGTGGCCGATCTGGCCAAGACGACCTATGCGCGTGACAAGGCGCAGTTCAAGGTTAAGGCGGTCAGCCAGCAGACACTGGATACCGATGCCGCCAACCTGAAGAAGGCGCTGGCCGATGTGAACGAGCAGCAGGCTCTGGTTGACAAGAAGTTTATCCGTGCGCCGTTTTCCGGTCGCCTGGGTGTCCGTACCGTCGACCTTGGCCAGTATCTCAATGCCGGCACAGCCATCGTGACCCTGCAGTCGCTTGATCCGATCTACTTCGATTTTTACCTGCCGCAGCAGTCGCTTGCTGCCATCAAGGTGGGGCAGGAGGTGACCGTCCAGACCGACGCCTATCCCGGCCAGAACTTCACCGGCCAGGTCGAGGTGATCGATCCTAAGGTGGACCCGAACACCCGCAATGTGAAGGTCCGGGCCAGGCTGGCCAATCCGGACCACAAGCTGCTGCCCGGCATGTATGCGACGGTGGATGTCATCTCCGGCAAGCCGGTGCGCCGTATCACGCTGCCGCAGACCGCCATCACCTATAACCCGTACGGCAATCTTGTCTATCTGATTGAGAAGCAGGGGACGGACAAGAAGAGCGACAAGCCGAAACTGGTGGCCAAGCAGGTGTTTGTTACCACCGGTGAGACGCGTGGTGATCAGGTAGCCATCCTCAAGGGGGTTAAGGAGGGCGATACCGTTGTCACCTCCGGCCAGATTAAGCTGCATAACGGATCGTCGGTGGCGATCAACAACAGCATCCAGCCGACCAATGATCCGAACCCGAAACCGGAAGACGAGTAAGGCGGGCCCCGTTTTATGAAGTTCACCGACTTTTTCATACGCCGTCCGGTCCTGTCGACCGTGGTCAGTCTGATGCTGCTGGTGCTGGGGCTGCGTTCGCTCGGCGCACTGCCGGTGTTGGAGTTCCCGCGCACCGAGAATGCCGTGGTGAAGGTGAATACCACCTATTACGGCGCCGATCCCGATCTGGTGGCTGGGTTCATCACCACGCCGCTGGAGAATGCCATCGCCCAGGCCAACGGCATCGACTACATGACCTCAACGAGTACGACGAGCAGCAGCACCATCGAGGCCAATCTGCGGCTCAACTATGACTCCAACAAGGCGCTGACCGAGATAAGCTCCAAGGTCAACTCGGTGCTTAACCAACTGCCGCCGGAATCGCAACGTCCGATCATCACCGTGCAGGTCGGCCAGACCATTGATGCGATGTATATCGGCTTTTTCAGCGATGAGCTGACCTCCAACAATATCACCGACTACCTCGTGCGCGTCGTGCAGCCGAAGCTTCAGGCGGTGAATGGCGTGCAGACCGCCGAACTGTTGGGTTCCAAGCAGTTCGCGCTGCGTGCCTGGCTCAATCCGAAGAAGTTGGCCTCCTATGACCTGACTGCAGCGGACGTTCGTACCGCGCTGGCGCAGAACGACTACCTCTCTGGTCTGGGCAACACCAAGGGACAGATGGTGCAGGTCAACCTAGTAGCTTCCACCAGTCTCCACTCGGTGGACGAGTTCAAGAACATGGTGATCAAGCAGCAGAACGGTGCCATTGTCCGGCTCAAGGATGTTGCCAAGGTCACGCTCGGTTCCGAGGACTACAAGTCGCAGGTCCGTTTCGACGGCAAGAAAGCGGTTTATATCGGTATCCAGGTGGCGCCGACGGCCAACCTAATCGATGTGGTCAAGGGGGTTCGCAAGGTATTCCCCGATATCGCCAAGCAGCTGCCGGCCGGTATCAACGGAAAGATCGTCTACGACTCCACCAAGTTCGTGGACAGCTCGATTAACGAGGTAGTCCACACGCTCGTCGAGGCGTTGCTGGTGATCACCTTTGTCGTCTTCATTTTCCTCGGTTCGCCGCGATCGGTGCTGATCCCGGTGATTGCCATTCCGCTGTCGCTGATCGGTACCTTCACGATGATGCTGATCTTCGGTTTCTCGGTGAACCTGCTGACCCTACTGGCGCTGGTGCTCGCCATCGGTCTGGTGGTGGATGACGCCATCATCGTGGTTGAGAACGTCAACCGCCACCTCGAACAGGGAATGAAGCCGCTGCCAGCCGCAATTCAGGCAGCGCGAGAGCTGGCCGGTCCGATCATAGCCATGACCATCGTGCTGATCTCCGTCTATATTCCAATCGGTTTCCAGGGCGGGCTGACCGGTGCACTCTTCACCGAGTTCGCATTCACACTGGTCGGTGCGGTGACCATGTCCGCCATTATCGCGCTGACGCTCTCGCCCATGATGTGCTCGCGCCTGTTCAAGACGCACACGAGCGATCGCAGTGGCTGGGAGGCGCGGCTGGTCGACGGTATTGATCGTCGTCTGGAAGTGGTGCGCCGTCTCTATTCCAAGGGGCTGCATGCGACGCTCGGCTATATGCCGGTCACGCTTGTCTTCGCGCTGATCGTGCTGACCAGTATCTACTTCCTCTACAATAGTTCCAAGAAGGAGTTGGCACCGCAGGAGGATCAGGGCGTGATCATCTCCATGTCCACGGCCGCGCCGAATGCCACGCTGCAGCAGCGCGAGCTCTACCTGCGTCAGGTCTACGAGACCTTCGCCAAACACTCCGAAACCGACCATGTCTTCCAGCTCGATGTGCCGGGCCGGCTGATCTCGGGCATGGTCTTCAAGCCGTGGGATGAGCGTGAGAAGACCACCAACGATCTGCAGCCTGTGGTGCAGAATGAACTGAGCCACATTGCCGGTGTGCGTACCGTGGCCTTCCAGCGTCCGTCACTGCCGGGCAGCCGTGGATTGCCGGTTCAGTTTGTGGTTCAGACGACCGATCCGTTCGGGCGCCTGCATGAGGTGACCAAGGATTTCATCGGCGAGGCGATGAAGAGCGGCAAGTTCATGTTTCTCGATGACGATTTGAAGATTGACCAGAATCAGGCCACCGTCCAGATCGATCGCGACAAGGCGGCCCAGCTTGGCCTGTCGATGAAGAATGTCGGCGATGCGCTCGCCTCGATGCTGGGCGGCGGTTACGTCAACTACTTCAGCATGTCCGGACGCTCCTACAAGGTGATCCCGCAGGTGCAGCAGCGTTACCGTCTGAATACCGATCAGCTCAATCACTACTACCTGAAGACGGCCAATGGCACATCAGTACCGCTCTCCACCATCGCGCATATCGAGACCGAGACGGTGCCGGAGACGCTGAACCACTTCCAGCAGCTCAATGCCAACACCGTGCAGGGCGTGATGATGCCAGGCGTGACGATGGGCGAGGCACTCGACTATCTGAAGAATCTGGCGGACCGGACCCTGCCGCAGAGTTACTCCGTCAACTATGCCGGCCAGTCCCGCCAGTACATGCAGGAGTCCAGCGGTTTCCTGGTCACCTTCGGGTTTGCGCTGATCATCATCTTCCTAGCGCTTTCGGCTCAGTTTGAGAGCTTCCGTGATCCGCTGATCATTCTGGTCTCGGTGCCGATGTCGATCGCCGGTGCGCTGATCTTCATCAGCCTAGGCGTTGGCGGTGCGACGCTGAACATCTACACCGAGGTAGGCCTAGTGACGCTGATGGGCCTGATCAGCAAGCACGGCATTCTGATCGTCGAGTTCGCCAACCACGAACAGCGTCTCGGCAAGTCCAAGCGTGAGGCGGTTGAGCTTGCCGCCGGTATTCGTCTGCGTCCGATTCTGATGACGACGGCCGCAATGGTGCTCGGCGTGGTGCCGCTGCTGACAGCCAGCGGTGCCGGTGCGGCCTCCCGCTTCAACCTGGGATTGGTCATCGCCAGCGGCATTGCCATCGGTACGATCTTCACGCTCTTCGTCGTGCCGGCGGTCTACATGCTGCTTGCCACCGACCACACCAAGAAGAAAGAGAAGGAGCAGGCGGAAGCCGAGGAGATTCCCGAGCCGACGAAGGCCTGATTCTTTCGATCCGGGTCACTCAGGCCGATGATTCAGGAGGGGATACCACCTAGGCATCGTTTTTTCTGTTTTATTTCGATCCGAAGTGGATGAATGGGCTTAGGGTGACGTAGAGAATAAAGAGTGCGAAGAGCACCAGCAGGATGAACTGCAGCGGGTGCCTGATGATGTTACCCCAGAGGGTCGGGTAGTTGCCCTCGTGTTTGAGCTGTTGGTACGCCGCCCGCGCCGTGGTGGCGCGCTCGCGCTGGTACTCATCGATCAGCGCTTTTGCCTCTTCGAATTGTGCATCTTCGCGCAGCCAGATGGCGGGCGCGGAGATGCCCCATCCACCAGCATGGGTCTCGTAGAAGTCGATCTCGTGGTTTGTCAGTAGTTGCCGGACCTCATCCGACTCGTCATCAGGTACATTCCTGAGATTGAATAATCTGACCGGCATGATAACGCGTCTTCCTGTTTGAAGGTGGTTTGTGAACCTTTTTGATGCTAAATCAACCAGATCATTTTTCACAATAAAGATTTATAGATTAGAGAG
>DATFLK010000142.1:0-4634 GCA_035267815.1 Mariprofundaceae bacterium
TCAGGTCCGGTGGCTGCCAGTGCCTACATTCGTCTGTCCGACTGCACGGTGCCGCCGAAACGGGTCGTGCTAATCGGGCCGACTCACCGGGTCATGGTGGAGGGTCTGGCCCTGCCCGATGTCGAGGCGTTTGCCACACCGCTCGGCGAGGTGGCGCTCGACATGGAGGCGATCCGGAGGATCGGGGAACTGCCACAGGTGACCACCAATGCCGTGGCACACGCCATAGAACACTCCCTTGAGGTGCAGCTTCCCTTTCTGCAGAGAGCACTTTCCGAGTTCAGGCTCATACCTCTCGCGGCGGGTAACGCATCACCCGAATCGGTGGCCGAGGTGCTCGATCAGCTCTGGGATGGAGAGGAGACGATCATCGTGATCAGCTCCGATCTGTCGCACTATCTCCCCTACGAACAGGCCACCAATGTCGACATGCTGACCGCTCAGGCGATTGTCGGGCGGAAATGGCCCATTACGCACCAACAGGCCTGCGGGGCGACGGGAATCAACGGACTACTCGCCGCCACTGCCCGGCACCTCATGCAGGCCCACCTGCTCGATCTCCGGAACTCCGGCGATACGGCCGGTGACAAGGCGCGGGTGGTCGGATACGGCGCATTTGCCCTCTGTGAAGACACCCCATGACTCCGGAGAGGGGTACGCTACTGCTGCGGATTGCCCGAGCCTCCATCGCCGAATCGCTCGGTCTCGACGCGCCCGAAATCGACATCCCCGAAGCGGATGGATGGCTGTACGAGCCCGGCGCATGTTTCGTCACCCTCAAAAAGTCGCGACAACTGCGCGGCTGCATCGGCAGCCTCGAGGCCCAGAGAGCACTGCTGGAGGATGTAAAAAACAACGCCCGGGCGGCCGCCTTACGAGATCCGAGATTTCCCCCGATCATCCCGGAGGAGTTCGACCGGATCCGTATCGAAATCTCTCTGCTCACTACCCCAACCCCGCTCCCTCCAGCCGCGGAGGAGTCGGCAGCCATCTCCATGCTGCATCCGGGACGCGACGGTGTCGTACTGGAATACGGTTCTTATCGGAGCACATTCCTGCCACAGGTGTGGCAACAGATTCCGGATCCGCACACCTTCCTCGCCCACCTGAAAGCCAAAGCAGGACTTGCGCCCGGTTTCTGGCATCAGGATCTGCTATTATCGATATACAGAGTGGAGACATACGCCGAGGAGGAGGAGAGCCCTGTTCCGATGGAACAGGCAACGGGGGTAATACACCATGGCTGATGAACACTTTCCTGCCCGCTACTGGCATCCACTCGACGACGGAAGAATCCAGTGCGATGTCTGCCCGCGTGACTGCAAACTGCACGACGGACAGCGCGGTCTCTGTTTCGTGCGCAAACGTGAAGGCGATGCGATGGTGCTGACCACCTACGGACGCTCCTCCGGCTTCTGCATTGATCCGATCGAGAAAAAACCGCTGAATCATTTCATGCCGGGAAGCAGTGTCTTCTCCTTCGGCACGGCCGGTTGCAATCTGGCCTGCAAATTCTGCCAAAACTGGGATATCAGCAAATCGCGCGAATTCGACCGTTTATGCGATGAGGCCTCGCCCGAGGCGATCGCCCGAACGGCCCGATCAATGCAGTGCGAAAGCGTCTCCTTCACCTACAACGACCCGGTCATCTTTCTGGAATATGCCATTGATGCCGCCAGGGCATGCCGTGAGGCCGGACTGAAGACTGTTGCGGTCACCGCCGGCTACGTCCATCCCGAGGCGCGTAACGAATTCTTCGCCCATATGGACGCCGCCAATGTCGATCTCAAGGCGTTCACGGAGAGCTTCTACAATAAAGTCTGTGCCGGTCAGCTGGCGCCTGTACTGGAGACACTGGAATATCTGCATCATGAGACCGACGTCTGGACCGAGATCACCACTCTTCTGATTCCCGGCAAAAACGATTCGGACCGGGAGATCGGGGAGATGGCGACCTGGATCGCGACCCGGCTCGGTCCGGACGTGCCGCTGCACTTCAGCGCCTTTCATCCCGACTACAGGATGCTCGATATTCCGGCGACGCCGGCCGCGACACTGACGCGCGCACGCGATATCGCACTCGATGCCGGACTGCACTATGTCTATACGGGCAACGTCCATGACCGGCAGGGAGGCACCACCTACTGCCCTGCCTGTGGCTCGGCGCTCATTGTGCGCGACTGGTACGAGATTCCCGATTACCGGCTGACGGACAACGGCGACTGCCCAGATTGCGGCCAGCACATCGCCGGCCAGTTCGAACATTTCAACGGCGCATTCGGAAACCGGCGCATTCCCATTACCATGCACGTCGCGGCCTGAAGGCCGCGACGAATCAGATCGATATCATGAAAGAAGCGGAGCGGAGGATCAGTACTGGTTGAGCATCTGCTCGTGTTCGGAGAGCGCACGCTCAAAGGCCGGGCGCTCAAACAGGCGATCCATATAGCCTTCGAGATGGGACCACTTGCCCATGTCCATCTTCGACTTCAAACGCCACAGAATCGGGGCCATGGTGATATCGGCCAAGGTATAGCATTCGCCGACAAAATAGGGCTGGCGTGACAGATGGGTGTCGATCGCCTCCAGATACTCCTCCAGCTTTGCCTTCGAATCCCCCTTGCCGCCGGTAGCGTCGAAGTTCTCGAACAGAGGATAGAGCTCCTGTTCGATGCGCAGCACGGCAAGGCGCATCTGGGCACGCTCGGCCGGGGAGCCGGGCTTCAACGGCGGATGGGGATAACGCTCATCCAGATACTCATTAACCACCGAAGCCTCGAAGAGCACGGTATCGCGATCCTCAATGGTCGGCAGCTTGCCGGAAAGGTTGCGCTCCAGAAGCGCTTCAGGCACATGCTCGGGATCGACATCGATCACCTCGCCCGGCAGTTCCTTTTCAGCCAGAACGATGCGTGTACGGTGTGAATCAGCGCTGGTCGCACTTGAGTATAGCTTGATCATTCAAAAACCTCCGAATACACACGTACATCGCAACAGGAAGACGTGCGCCAAGGATGTTGGCGCAGCATCCAAATTGACTTTATATCAACGATAGACCACCCAATGAGCGCGGCATTGTAGCGTTTCGTACAAAAAACGAAAGAGGGAATCCCCGTTTTGGAGCATCTGGCTACGTTTCCGGCTAATCCTCTCCTCGGCGCATACCCATCAACTGGGCATGGATGAATGCATCGATATCGCCGTCGAGAAAAGCCTGGGTGTTCCCCACTTCCATGCCGGTACGCAGATCCTTGATGCGTGACTGATCCAGCACATAGGAGCGGATCTGGTTGCCCCAGCCGATATCGGACTTGGTATCCTCCATCGCCTGGCGTTCGGCATCCTGCTTTTCGAGTTCATATTCGTAGAGCCGCGCCTTCAGCATCTTCCAGGCGGCTGCACGGTTCTTGTGTTGCGAGCGGTCCGTCTGACACTGCACGACGATTCCCGTCGGGATATGCGTCAGGCGCACCGCCGAGTCGGTCTTGTTGACATGCTGGCCACCGGCACCGGAAGCACGATAGGTGTCGGTACGGACATCGGATTCGTTAATGTCGATCTCGATCTCCCGTTCGATATCGGGATAGACGAAGACGGATGAAAACGAGGTGTGACGGCGATTTCCGGAATCGAACGGCGACTTGCGCACCAGCCGATGCACACCGATCTCCGCCTTGAGCAGGCCGTAGGCATACTCGCCCTTGATCGAAACCGTTACCGATTTGATGCCCGCTTCCTCACCGGCGGTGCACTCAACCAGTTCTGTCTTGAAGCCGTGACGCTCGGCCCAGCGCAGATACATACGCAACAGCATCTCGGCCCAGTCCTGCGCCTCGGTACCGCCGGCGCCTGCATGAATCTCCAGAAAGGCGCTCTCGGCATCGTTCTCGCCGCCCAGCATCCGCTGTAACTCCAGAGCATCGAGCTTCTCACCGATGCTATCCAGACCCTCGACCGCTTCGACCTGGGTGTCGGCATCGCCCTCCTCGCCCCCCATCTCGAACAGGACAACCTGCTCCTCAAGCGACTGCTGCACGCTCTCGAATGACGAAACCACACGCTCCAGGCGTGTGCGCGACTGCATCAGTTTCTGGGCATTCTCCGGATCATCCCACAGGGTCGGATCCTCGATGCGGCTGTTGATCTCTTCCAGCTCCTGCCGTTTGCCTTCGACGTCAAAGAGACCTCCGCAGCGCTTCGAGTCGCGCCGTAAAATCCTCGGCGCGGGTCCGGAAACCTGCAATCTGATCTTCAACACCCATGGCTCAACCCCATCAAGACGTTCGTTTTTTTTCGAGAAACCGCACGTTACCGAAGCGCCGCCGCAAATCAACTGCGAAGCAGTGACATCACCGCGTTGACGCCATCGAGTCCCGGCCCTAATTTGATCCGATTCGTGGCATCAGGAGAAACCAATCTATGAAGAAGCGTACCCTGCTCAGCTGGAGCAGCGGCAAGGACAGCGCATGGACACTCCATACCCTGCGTCAGGACCCCGGCATCGAGGTTGTCGGCCTGCTCAGCACACTGAATGCACGCTACGACCGCGTCGCCATGCATGCCACCCGGTCCGAACTGCTCCGCCGCCAGGCGACGGCCACCGGTCTGCCGCTGCACACCCTCGAGCTGCCCGA
>DATFLK010000143.1:0-10259 GCA_035267815.1 Mariprofundaceae bacterium
GGCACCACGGCGATAGATATGGTTGAACAGTCCGGCAATGGTGCGCTCGTTACCAGGAATCATCGAAGAGGAGAAGACGATGAGATCGCCCTCATTCAGTTGGAATCCCGGAAACTGCCCCTTGGTCATTCGTGCCAGCGCTGCACGGGACTCGCCCTGCGAACCGGTCGCAATCACCAGGACCTCATGTGGCGGCATCGCTCCCGCCTGCTTGATCTCGACCAGCAGGCCATCGGGAATCTTCAAGCGACCGAGCTGACGGGCAATGTCGATGTTGCGCTCCAGACTCCTGCCGGCCAAGGCGACCTTGCGGCCCGCATCAATGGCGGCATCGATAATCTGCTGGATACGGAACATGTTAGAGGAGAAAGTAGTGACCACCACCTTGCCGATGCAGCCGCGGATCGCCGACTTCAAGGCCGGTCCAACACTACGCTCTGTCGCTCCGGTACCAGAGCGCGGCGCATTGGTGGAATCGGAGGCCAGTAGCAGCACCCCCTCTTCACCCATAGCGGCAAAGCGGTTCAGCGCCGTGGCACGGCCATCGATAGGCGCGGGGTCAAACTTGAAATCGCCTGTATGGATGATGATGCCGTGGGGCGTGCGAATGGCGATCGAGACCGCATCCATGATGCTGTGGGTCACCGGTACCGCTTCGATACCAAACGGGCCGATGCCGGTCACCGCATCCTCGGGAAGCGGGCGCAGGTCGGGCTTCAATCCCTTGACCTCGGATAGCTTGCCCTTCACCAGTCCAAGCGTCATCGGCGTGCCATATATAGGGAGTTGAAGCTCGGACAATAGATAGGGAAGCGCACCGATATGGTCCTCATGCCCGTGCGTCAGCACGATGGCATGCAGATTCAGTCCCAGCTCGGAGAGCGCCGAGATATCCGGCACCACCACATCCACACCATGCTGGCCGGGTTCGGGGAAGCCCATGCCGCAATCAACGATGATCGCATCGTCGCCGAGGGCATAGACCATCATGTTCTTCCCGAACTCACCGACCCCACCAAAGGGGAAAAGACGCATCAAAGGCTCTGCCATCAAATGCTCCGGCTGCCCGGCTTGACCGCCGGCAGGGTGCCTTCGCGGCACAGTGGACAATCGTCCGGCTCGTAGGAGGGAACATCGAGGTGAATCAGCGTCTCATGCGGTATGTCGAAACGTCTCTCGGCATCAGGAGCCCGATCAACCAATGCCATCACACGGAACGGGGCACCGCCATGCTCACGCACCACCTCGATGCACTCGCGGACCGAACCGCCCGTCGTAATCACATCCTCGACCACCAGTACCCGCGCCCCTTCGGGGATCGAAAAACCGCGCCGCAGGCACATCGTGCCCTCCTTGCGTTCGGTAAAGAGAAAGGGCCTATCCAGCGCACGCGCCACCTCATGACCAATGATCAATCCGCCGAGCGCCGGGGAGACCACCAGATCCACATCTCCCGCGTTCACATGGCCGGCCAGTGCTTCGGCCAGATCGGACGCACGCCTGGGATGCATCAATACCAGTGCCGACTGGAGATAACGTCCCGAATGCCTCCCGCTGGAAAGGATGAAATGCCCACTGAGCAATGCGCCGGCATCCTCGTACATCTGCAAAAAATTCTGCTCCTGCATGGATGATTCCACTTGTATCCACTCCTACGTATCAAAAGACGACGCGTTCCGCCGTCTTCCCGGATTGTTGAAAGCCCTTCAACTATTCAAGCTTCGGGACAGGTCGGCACCATACCAGCATTCCGGCATGCGATAAACGGAGCACACTTCCCCGCCTCACAGCCCATCGCATTGCGCCAAGTCACTTTTTCGTCGATACAGGAGACGATGCACTCGCCACCGGACCGGGCTAAGCTATCCATATGAACAGTGCGGCCATCAAGGTGCTCCTCCTCGATCTGGACGGCGTGCTCTACATCGGCGACAAAACCATCCCGGGTGCAGAGGAGGCACTGGATCATCTGCACCGAACCGGACTCAAGCTGGCGGGGGTCACCAACACCACGACCCGCCCCAAATCGGCCATCCTCGACAAACTGGCCGACATGCATCTTCACTTCGACGAACACATGCTGTTCACGCCGGCCGCACTGGCCGTGCGCCGCATCGGCACAAAACAGGCAGCACTGTTTGTCCGCGAGACGCTGAAGGAGGATTTCGCCACCATACAGGAAAACGAGCAGAGCCCTGACTTCGTCGTCATGGGCGATATCGGTTCCCCAGGTTATGACACGCCACTTCTGGAACGCATCTTCGGTATGGTCATGCAGGGGTCCAACCTCATCGCCCTGCACAAGAACCGCTTCTGGCAAAAACCGGACGGCCTGCACCTCGACCTCGGCCCCTTCGTCACCGCCATTGAGTACGCCACCGGCAGGGAAGCCGAAGTGATGGGCAAGCCGTCGCGACGCTTCTTTCAGGATATCTGCAGCGCCTTGTCGTGCGAACCGCATGAGGCCCTGATGATCGGTGATGACATCGAATCCGACATCGGCGGGGGCTCAAAGGCCGGGCTGCGTACGGCACTGGTACAGACCGGCAAATACAGGCAAGAGTTCGTGCGTCGAAGTGGCATCCGCCCCGATATCCTGCTTTCCGACATCAGCGATCTCCCCGACGTCCTGAAACAATCTTAGTCCAACCCCGGTCGCGGCGGGTTTATAGGCCGTGCCGTGACATGTATCCTTCCGTGCCCGGCGTAATCCGCCCATCCCTCGCACCGGAGCGGGGCTATCGGATGGCGAGGAACGAAAACTATGGGAAAAGGAACCTTGACGGCATGACGACACACGCGGCACAGACAGAGCGATTCAGACAGGAGCTTAGCCAACGCATTCTGATTCTGGACGGTGGCATGGGCACGATGATCCAGTCGCGCAAGCTGGAGGAGGCCGACTACCGTGGTGAACGCTTCGCCGACTGGGACGGGGAGCTGAAGGGCAACAATGACCTTCTCAACCTTACCCAACCGACATTCATCAAGGAGATTCATACCGCCTACCTGGAGGCAGGTGCCGACATCATCGAGGCCAACACCTTTAACGCCAACGCCATCTCGATGGCTGACTACGGCATGGAATCGCTGGTCTACGAACTCAATGTCGCCGGTGCCAAGCTGGCTCGCGAGGCGGCCGATGCCATCGCCACCGATGAGAAACCGCGCTTCGTCGCCGGCATCCTCGGACCGACCAGCCGCACCGCCTCGATCTCGCCGGACGTGAACGACCCAGGCTACCGCAACGTCAGTTTCGACGAACTGGTCGATACCTACAGCGAGGCGGTGCGGGGTCTATACGACGGCGGCGTGGACCTGATCCTGCTGGAAACCATCTTCGACACGCTCAATGCCAAGGCCGCGGTCTTCGCCGTGCACCGCTTCTTCGACGAGTCGGGCGTAAAACTGCCGATCATCATCTCCGGCACCATCACCGATGCCTCGGGGCGCACACTCTCCGGCCAGACAGCCACCGCCTTCTACGATTCGCTGGCCCATGCGGAACCGGTCTCCATCGGCCTGAACTGCGCCTTGGGCGCCAAGGAGCTGCGTCAGTATATTGAGGAGCTCTCCGGTACCGTCCCCTGCCATATCAACGCCCATCCCAACGCCGGCCTACCCAATGCTTTCGGAGGCTACGACGAAACGCCGGAGGACATGGCCACGGAGATTCGCGAGTGGGCCGAATCGGGCTTTCTGAACATCATCGGCGGCTGCTGCGGCACCACCCCCGAGCATATTCGCGCCATCGCCGATGCGGTGGAAGACATCCCACCACGTACCCTTCCGAAGCTGTCGGTCGAGTGTCGTCTCTCGGGTCTGGAGCCACTGCATATCGGTAAGGAGTCGCTGTTCGTCAACGTCGGCGAGCGTGCCAACGTCACCGGATCGGCCCGTTTCAAGCGGCTGATCATGGAGGATGACTATAACACTGCCCTGGAGGTCTGCCGGGAACAGGTCGAGAACGGTGCGCAGATCATCGACATCAACATGGACGAAGCGATGCTCGATGGTGAAAAGGCGATGGTCACCTTTCTGAACCTGATCGCCGCCGAGCCGGACATCTCACGCGTACCGGTCATGCTCGACTCCTCGAAATGGGCCATCATCGAGGCGGGACTGAAATGCATCCAGGGCAAGGGCGTGGTCAACTCGATCTCACTCAAGGAGGGCAAGGAGGCTTTTGTTGCGCATGCGACACTGCTGAAGCGCTACGGTGCGGCCGTCGTGGTCATGGCCTTCGACGAGGCGGGTCAGGCGGATACCTTCGAGCGCAAAACCGAGATCTGCCAGCGCTCCTACCGCATTTTGGTCGACGAGGTCGGCTTCAAGCCGCAGGACATCATCTTCGATCCCAACATCTTCGCCATCGCCACCGGTATCGAGGAGCATGACAACTACGCTGTCGACTTCATCGAGGCGACCGGCTGGATCAAACAGAATCTGCCGCATGCCATGGTCAGCGGCGGCGTCTCCAACGTCTCCTTCTCCTTCCGGGGCAACAATCCGGTGCGCGAGGCGATCCATGCCGTGTTCCTCTACCACGCCATCAAGGCCGGTATGGACATGGGTATCGTCAATGCGGGCCAACTGGCGGTCTACGACGAACTGCCCGAAGAGTTGCGCGAACGTGTCGAGGATGTGGTGCTCAACCGCCGTGCCGACGGTACCGAACGGCTGCTAGAAATCGCCGACGACTACCGGGGCGACGGCAAGCAGGCCAAGAAAGCGGACGATGAATGGCGTTCGCTACCTGTTGCCAAGCGGCTGGAACACGCGCTGGTCAAGGGTATCGACACCTTCGTCGACGGGGATACCGAGGAAGCGCGTCAGGCTTTCGACCAACCGATCGAGGTCATCGAAGGGCCACTGATGGACGGCATGAATGTCGTCGGCGATCTATTCGGCGACGGCAAGATGTTCCTTCCGCAAGTGGTCAAATCGGCCCGTGTCATGAAGAAGGCGGTCGCTTACCTGCTCCCCTACATCGAGGCGGAGATGGCCGTGGGCGGCAACAGTTCCAACGGTAAAGTGCTGATGGCCACGGTGAAAGGCGATGTGCACGACATCGGCAAGAACATCGTCGGCGTGGTGCTGCAGTGCAACAACTTCGAGGTGATCGATCTCGGCGTGATGGTGCCAACCAACAAGATTCTCGAAGAGGCGAAGAAACAGGATGTGGATATCATCGGGTTATCCGGCCTGATCACCCCCTCGCTCGACGAGATGGTGCACATCGCCAAAGAGATGCAGCGGCTCGATTTCGACATCCCGATCATGCTGGGTGGAGCGACCACCTCCAAGGCGCACACGGCCGTGAAAATCGCGCCGGAGTACGACCAACCGGTGGTCTGGGTCAAGGATGCCTCGCGCGCCGTCGGTGTGGCCCAGAACCTGATCAGCAAAGCCAACCGCGAGCGCTTTGTGGCCGAATTGGGAGAGGACTACGCCAAGGTGCGCGCCCTGCACGAGGGTCGGGGCAAGGCCAAGAGCTTTTTGCCACTGGCCGATGCCCGCGCCAACCGCACCCCGGTCGATCCGGCTCACATCGCCCCGGAACCGAAGCAATCCGGCGTTCAGGTATTCGACGATGTGCCGCTGGCCAAGCTGCGCGACTATATCGACTGGACTCCCTTCTTCGGGGCCTGGGAGCTGAACGGCGCCTACCCGCGCATCCTTGATGATGCGAAAAAGGGCGAGGAGGCGCGCAAGCTCTTCGCCGACGCACAGGCCCTGCTCGACCGCATCATCGACGAGAAATGGTTCACGGCCCGTGCCGTCATCGGCATCTTCCCGGCTGCCGCCACGGATGATGACAGTATCGTGGTCTATGAGGATGAAGCCCATGCGAAGGAGCTGACCCGCTTCCACTTCCTGCGACAGCAGCAGGACAAGAAGGATGCGCGCGCCAATCTCTGTCTCTCGGACTTCGTGGCCGAAGAGGGCAGCGATGCCCATGATCACCTCGGTGGCTTTGCCGTCTCCATCTTCGGTGCCGAGGCGAAAGCGGCCGAATACGAGAAAGAGCACGACGACTACCTGGCCATCATGGTGAAGGTACTGGCCGATCGTTTCGCCGAGGCGTTGGCCGAATACACGCACGAACGCGTGCGTAAGGAGATCTGGGGCTATGTGCCGAACGAGAGTCTCTCCAACAAGGAGCTGATTCGCGAGAAATACCGTGGCATCCGTCCCGCTGCCGGTTATCCAGCCTGCCCGGAGCATACCGAGAAGGGCACACTCTGGAAGCTGCTCGATGTGGAGGCGAACATCGGCATGGGGCTCACCGAATCCTACGCCATGACCCCGCCTTCGAGTGTCTCGGGCCTCTATTTCGCCAGCGAGGGGGCCAAATACTTCACCGTCGGCGCCATCGAACGGGATCAGGTGAAGGATTACGCCAGACGCAAGGGCATGCGCCTGGAGGAGGCCGAGAAGTGGCTTGCCCCCAACCTGGGTTATTGAACATGATGTATACGCCGGCGGCCAAAGAGTGGATGAGAACGAGGTGGTATGATTAAACGATATCGAGAGGGATGGTTTTTTCTCAGGAAATGGCTGAGAGAGCCGGTCAAGATCGCAGCACCATGGCCCAGTTCTAGGCACCTAGCCGAGGCGATGTCCCTCTCCATCAACGGCGACGACAGTGGTGCCATTGTCGAGCTGGGTGGTGGTACAGGCGCAGTCACCCGTGCCCTGCTCAAACGCTGTTTCGGAAGACGGAAACTGTATATCATCGAAAAGGATCGCATGCTCGCCCAGATGCTGGCCGACAAATACCCCGAAGCAACCATCATCGAGGGCGATGCCGGCAACCTCGACACCCTGCTCCGGGAACATGGGGTAACGCGTGTCTCCGCCGTCATATCGAGTCTGCCGATGCTGTTGATACCCGAGCCGGTGCAGTTCGACATTCTCAGGAACAGCTTCGCCATGCTCGATAACGACGGCCTTTTCGTGCAGTACACATACGGCACCCGCTCTCCTATCGCAGCCAAGGTACTAGAAGGATTGGGTATCATCGGGGAGGAGACCCGGTCGGTCTGGCGCAACCTGCCGCCGGCAAGAGTGTGGTCGTTCCGCCAAACCGGCACAGGGGGACGTGCCGCAGTATGACAGTTCATCGCGCCTGACAGGAGAATCGACTTGAGGAGCATGGGATGAAATACATCGGAGCCCACGTCAGCGCCTCCGGCGGCGTTGAGAATGCACCGCTGAATGCCGCCGCGATCGGGGCCAGAGCCTTCGCGCTGTTCACCAAGAACCAGCGCCAGTGGGTCGCCAAGCCGCTGGCGGAGGCCAGTATCCACGCCTTCAGGACCAACATGGAGGAGCACGGCTTCGCACCGGAACACGTGCTGCCGCATGACAGCTACCTGATCAACCTAGGACACCCCGACAGCGAGGGGCTGGAGAAGTCCCGTGCCGCCTTCCTGGACGAGATGCAGCGCTGCGAGCAGTTGGGACTGCCACTGCTCAACTTCCATCCCGGCAGCCACCTGAGAAAGATCAGCGAGGAGGCGTCGCTCGCCATCGTTGCCGAATCGATCAATCTAGCTTTGGATCAAACTGAGGGAGTTACCGCCGTCATCGAGAACACCGCTGGTCAGGGCAGCAACCTCGGTTACAGGTTCGAGCACTTGGCCGCCATAATCGATGGCGTTGAGGACAAGTCACGCGTCGGTGTCTGCATTGATACCTGCCACAGCTTCACCGCCGGCTACGAGCTGCGCACGACAGCCGACTGCGAGGCCACCTTCGCCGAATTCGACCGCATCGTCGGCTTCCAACACCTGCGCGGCATGCATCTCAACGGCTCCAAGGCGGCCTTCGGCAGCCGCGTGGACCGTCACCACAGCCTTGAACAGGGGGAGCTCGGCCTCGATGTCTTCCGTTTCATCATGAACGACAAACGCTTCGACGATATCCCGATGGTGCTGGAGACGATCGACGACACCATCTGGCCGCAGGAGATCGAGTTACTCTACAGCCTCGCAGAGCAGCAGTAGACCTGAACGCTTTGCGCCGCCACACAGATGCGTGACTTCCCCATCTCCCCATACCTGCGCCCTGCATTCACACAAGCGCTGGCCGAACGGCTGCTGAATGGAGAAAGCCTGAATCTGACAGGCCCGCATGGCCATGGGCGCAGGCGTACGCTACGGGATCTACGCCACTTCCTCCCCGCTTCACTACGGGTTTTGCAGGCCAACCTTCGCCGCTATCCGAAAGACCTTACTGTGCTACTGGACGACCTCTCGACACAGGGGAACTGCAAGACGACGGAGCACCTCGGCACCTTGTTGGATGCACTGGCGCGAAGAGACGGGAAAACACTACTCATCCTACACAACTTCGATGAGCTACAACCGGGTGAAGAGAGTGGCTATGACGACCGGTTTCTAGCACAACTGAACGACATCCGTGGCAGGCCGAATCTCTCGCTACTCTGTGTATCGGAGCGTGTTCATGATGACTGGCCGCTAAGGGCCGAAGAGATGAGACTGCCGCCGCTAACCGGGGAGCAGATCATCGCTGAACTCCGCCGCCGGAGTGTAGCTGAACCGGAACTATGGCAGATAGCCGACCAGCTGCGACAAGCGCAGCCCCCCTATACGGCGCTCGACACCCTTTACCCAGAGACCTGAAAACACGATGAGAGTCAGCTTATCCCTTGGCTTCGGAGGTATTCTTCGTAAGTACCGTGATAATCGACAATACCTTCGGGCGTCAGCTCGATAATGCGGGTGGCCAGCGAGGAGACGAACTCTCGGTCGTGACTAACGAAGATCAGGGTTCCCGGATAGTTCTCCAGCGCCGTGTTCAGCGACTCGATGAACTCCATGTCCATATGGTTGGTCGGCTCGTCCAGTAGCAACACATTGGGGTTCAAAAACATGAACTTACCGAAGAGCATACGCCCCTGCTCGCCACCGGAAAGCTTCTTCACCGATTTCTTGATGTCGTTCTGGGAGAAGAGCATGCGCCCCAGATTACCGCGCACCTCCTGCTCGCCATGCTCCGCTTTCTTCCACTGCGCCATCCAGTCGAACAGGTTCATATCCTCGGCGAAATCGGCGGAGTGATCCTGGGCGTAATAGCCGATGTTCACATTCTCCGACCATTTGATGCTGCCACTGTCCGCCTCCAGGTCACCGGCCAAGCAGCGCAGCAGCGTGGTCTTGCCGATGCCATTGGGACCGATCACGGCCACGCGCTCACCGACCGGCACCATCAGGTTCAGCTTCTCGAACAGTGGCTTGCCGCCAAAACCCTTGCTCAGACCCTTGAGCTCCAGCGCGATGCGAAACAGCTTCTTGTCCTGCGTGAAGCGCATGAAGGGGTTCACGCGGCTTGAGGGCTTCACCTCCTCCAACTGTATTTTCTCGATCTGTTTGGCGCGGGATGTGGCCTGTGCCGATTTGGAAGCGTTGGCCGAGAAGCGACTGACGAAGGCTTGTAGTTCATCGATCTGGGCCTTCTTCTTGGCGTTCTCGGAGAGCAGCTTTTCACGTGCCTGCGTCGCCGCCGTCATGTACTCATCATAGTTGCCCGGATAGATGCGCAGTTCGCCGTAATCGAGATCGGCCATGTGCGTGCAGACACTGTTCAGGAAATGCCGGTCATGCGAGATAATGATCATCGTACTCTCGCGCTCGGTGATCACCTTTTCGATCCAACGGATGGCGTTGATATCCAGATTATTGGTCGGTTCATCCAATAGGATAATCTCGGGATCGCCGAACAGCGCCTGCGCCAGCAGCACGCGCAACTTCCAGCCCGGCGCAATTTCCTTCATCAGCCCATCATGCACCTCAATCGGGATATCCATGCTCATCAGAAGATCGCCCGCGTTCGCCTCGGCACTATAGCCGTCCAGTTCGGAAAACTGCCCCTCCAGTTCGCCGGCGCGCATGCCATCCTCCTCATCGAAATCCGGCTTGGCGTAGATCGCGTCGCGCTCTTCCTTGACACGCCACAGGGCCTCATGCCCCATCATCACCGTATCCAGCACCGTGTTCTCTTCGAACGCGAAGTGATCCTGACGCAGTTTGCCCAGCCGCTGATTGCCATCGACATGCACCGTGCCGGAGGTCGGCTCAAGGTCACCGCCAAGAATCTTCATCAGCGTCGACTTGCCGCAGCCGTTAGCGCCGATCAACCCATAGCGGTTGCCATCACCGAATTTAACCGAAACGTTTTCAAACAGCGGGGTGTCCCCGAACTGCATAGTGAGACCGGATGTTGAAATCAAT
>DATFLK010000144.1:0-6654 GCA_035267815.1 Mariprofundaceae bacterium
TTCCGCCGTGGCCTTCCGGTTGCTGGCCCGTTTCAGCGGCCAGGGCGGGATGCTGCAGAGCGGCGAGTACCGCTTCAACCATCCGGCCGATCTGCCGCAGGTAATGGATCGGCTGCGTCGCGGGGATACCATTCTCTATCATGTTACGGTGCCCGAGGGGCTGCGTACCGACGAGGTGCTGACGCTGCTGGCTCGCGAGACAAGCCGGGACGAGGCGGCCTGGCGGAAGGCGCTGGCGATCCTGACCAGGGGAGAGGAGGTCGAGGGGCGGCTGCTGCCCGAGACCTATACCTACCGCCGTCCGGCCGATCCGAAGGCGCTGCTGGCGCAGATGCTGGCTGCGCACGATGCGGTTATGCTCGGGTTGCTGCCGAGCTGGACCGGTGCCGACAAGCTTCGCATCATCGCTTCCATTATCGAGAAGGAGACCTCGGTGGCTCGCGAACGTCCGCTGGTGGCCGCGGTGATCCGCAACCGTCTGAAGAAGCACATGGCACTGCAGATGGACAGCACGGTGATTTACGGCCTGTGGCGCGAGGATGGCCGCTTTTCGGGTAACCTGCACAAGCGGGACATGCAGCGCGATACTCCCTGGAATACCTATGTGCATAGGGGATTGCCGCCCACGCCGATCTGCAATCCCGGTAAGGCGAGTCTCGAGGCGGCGGCACACCCGGCCGATGTACGGTATCTCTACTTCGTCGCCGACGGGACGGGCGGCCACGCCTTCGCCAGCACGCTGGCCGAACACGACAGGAACGTGCGCCACTGGATGAGGCTGGAGCGGCAGTGAACGCGCTTCGGCCATACGAGACATGGGTGGTGACAGTGCGGCTGCCGAATGATCAGGTCATCCGTTTCCAGAGTATTCTGGACGGGGAAAATGGCTTGGCGGTAATGCGCTGTCGGCATCCCGAGCGGTTGGAACAGGAACTGTGGAGCACAGTGGCGCAACGCGATGCGTTGCACGACTGGCTTGCCAGTCTGCCGGCGAGTTTGCAGTTTGAAGTGGTGCGCGAGGGTTTGATGATAGGAGAGGGGCCGTGAACGGAAGGCTGGTGACATTCGAGGGCGTGGACGGCTGCGGTAAGAGCACGCAGCAGAAACTGACGGCAGAGTGGCTGCGCAACCGGGGTATGGAGGTGCTTACTACCTTTGAGCCGGGCGATACCCCGCTCGGTGCGGAGATTCGCAAGCTGCTGCTTAGCGGTGCTCATCAGCCGGTCGCAGCGGCGGAACTGCTGCTCTTTCTGGCCGATCGCGCCCAGCATGTGCACGAGGTGATCCGTCCGGCGCTCGATGCCGGCGACTGGGTGCTGTGCGACCGTTATACCGATTCGACCCGTGCCTATCAGCTGGCGGGCCGCAATCTCGATGCTGCCTCGGTCGAGCAACTGCTCGACTTCGCCGAACTGGGGGTGCATCCGGCACTGACGGTATGGCTGGACCTGCCCGTCCAAACCTCGCTCGAACGGATACGCAGCCGGGCCGGCATGGAGGGGGGCATGACCCGTCTGGACGAGGAGTGCCGCTCCTTTCACGAGGCGGTCAGCGCTGGCTTCGAACAGATGTGCCGGGATGAGCCGGAGAGGGTGTTGCGCATCGACGCCACCGGCACGGTGGCAAATGTGCAGCAGCGTATTCGTACGGCGATCTGCGATGTCATGGGGTGGAAGGAGTGAGCGTGGTGCTCGGTCACGCGGATGTGGAACGGCGTTTTCTGAACAGCCTGCGGGATCGCAGCCTGCACCATGCCTGGCTGCTGCACGGCCCTTCCGGCATCGGCAAGGCGATGCTGGCCGGGCGCCTGGCGGCGGCCTACCTGTGCGAACGGAGTCGGGCCGAAGCCGGAGCGACGGCATGCGGCGAGTGCCATGCCTGCCATATGCTGCAGGCGGGTAGCCATCCCGATTATCTCCAGGTCGGCCGGATCGAGGGCAAGCGTGATATCAATGTCGAACAGGTCCGCTCGCTGCTCTCTTTCCTGGCGCTGAGCGGTGCGGAGAGCGAGCGGCGCGTGGTGCTGCTCGACGATGCCTCCTCAATGAACCTGCAGGCCTCTAACGCGCTGCTCAAGGGGCTGGAGGAGCCCGCCGCCGGCAGTCTGCTTCTGATCGTCTGCGACGATCTCGTCCGGCTTCCGGCGACGGTGCGCTCCCGCTGCATGCTGGAGCGGATGGCCACGCTCTCCGATGATGATTGCCGGGCGGTTCTGAAAGGGTTGGGGCTGGAGGGCAGGGTGCTCGATCTGGCCCTGATGCTGGCGGACGGACGCCCGGGCCGCATGGCCTGCCTGACCGACGAAGAGGTGGCCGGGGCGCTGCTCGACTGGCGCGATCTGACCCGTGACCTGGGCCGGGCCGATATCGGTGCCTTGCAGGATTGGCTGATGCGTCATGTTCAGCGCGTGCCGCATGCGCTGCTGGCCGATAC
This sequence comes from Mariprofundaceae bacterium, assembly GCA_035267815.1. GTDB lineage: Bacteria > Pseudomonadota > Zetaproteobacteria > Mariprofundales > Mariprofundaceae > DATFLK01. Next base: position 2,434 of record DATFLK010000144.1, read on the forward strand.
GGTGCTGCGCGGACTCGAACCGGCGCTGCAGCAGCAGGGCGGTTTTGATGCCCGGGATGGGCTGATGCAGCATGCATGGGAGCTGGCGGCATGGCCGCAGCGGGTCGTGCGCCAGAGCCTGCGCGCCGCACCGACGCTGCTGTCGCATCTCCTGTCATTACGTGTAGCCTTGCGAGCCCTTGAGGGTAGTTGAAGCGCCCGCGAATAAGCTGAAGGTCAGGTTCATGGAAACATTCTACGTCACGACGCCCATCTACTATGTGAACGACGAGCCGCATCTCGGTCATATCTATACGACCATCGCCGCCGACGTGCTGGCCCGGCATCAGCGCCTCTGTGGCCGCGACGTGCTCTTCCTGACCGGTGTCGACGAGCATGGCCAGAAGGTGCAGCAGGCGGCCGAATCACGCGATATGGCCCCGATTCAGCTCGCCGATGCCGTTGTCGAACGCTATCGCAGTCTCTGGCCCCAGTTCGCCATCTCCAACGACGACTTCATCCGCACCACGGAGGAGCGCCACCAGAAGTCGGTGCATGCGATGTGGCAGCGGCTTGATGCGGCGGGGGCGATCTACAAGGACTTCTACGAGGACTGGTACTGCGTTCCCTGTGAGACCTACTGGACGGCGACCCAGCTCAAGGAGGCGGAGACGTGGGACGAACGGCTTTGTCCCGACTGCGGCCGGGCGGTCGAGCAGGTGCGCGAGGAGTCTTACTTCTTCCGGCTTTCCGACTATCAGGATCGGCTGCTGGCCCATATCCGCGAACATCCCGAATTCATCGCGCCGGCGTCGCGCCGCAACGAGGTGCTGCGCTTCGTTGAGGGCGGTCTGCGCGATCTCTCCATCTCCCGTACCACCTTCTCCTGGGGGGTGCCGGTACCGGGTGATCCCGAGCATGTGGTCTATGTCTGGATCGATGCGCTGACCAACTACCTGACGGCGGCGGGATTCCCCGGCGAGATGCGCCACTGGCCGGCCGACGTGCACTTGATTGGCAAGGATATCCTGCGCTTCCACGCCGTCTACTGGCCCTGCATGCTGATGGCCGCAGGGCTGCCGCTGCCCAAACGCATCTTCGCCCACGGCTGGTGGACGGTCGAAGGGGAGAAGATGAGCAAGTCGAAGGGTAACGCCATTCGCCCGGCCGACCTGCTGGCTGAGTACGATCCCGATGTGATCCGCTACTTCCTGCTGCGCGAGGTGCCGTTCGGTCACGACGGCGACTTCTCGAACGAGGCACTCAAGCAGCGCTACAATACCGAGCTGGCCAACGACGTCGGCAACCTGCTCAACCGCAGCCTTGCCATGCTTCAGAAGTACCGGAATGGCGTTCTCGGTGCATCCGGAAGTGAGGAGGGCAGCGATCGCTCGCTGCTGGCCGCAGTTGAGGCGATGCAGCGCGACGTGCTCGACGCCATGCAGCGTCAGGCCTTTCACGAGGCGCTGGAGCATATCCAGGGGGTGGTGCGCCACGGCAACCGCTATGTCGAGGAGAACGAGCCGTGGAAGCTCGCCAAGGCGGGGCCGGCAGAGCGGCTCGATACGGTACTCTACCATCTGGTCGAGAGCCTGCGGCTTGTGGCCGTGCAACTGCTGCCCTTCATGCCGACCAAGGCTGAAGCGATGCTGGCCCAGATCATGAACGAACCGGTCGCCACGGGTGATATCTCGATGCACGATCATGGCGGCTGGGGGGTGCTGAAGGCGGGTCATGCCTGCAGTAAGCCCAGCCCGCTCTTTCCGCGCATGGAGTAGGGCGCACCGGTTCCACGAGGTTCCACGAGGTCTTGCAAAGTCACGCAGATCACTGCAATATAGTAATATTATGCCGAGGCGTATCATTCAACGTTTTATGCCGGATCATGAGAAGATCCGGCAGCAGAGGTGCCTTGGCTGTCTCGGCAAGTATCTCTACGACCGCTCCCTGTGGCATCTGAACCGGCACTCGGTGGCGGGCGCCTTTTTTGTCGGGCTGATAGCCGCCTTCATCCCGGTACCGTTCCAGATGCTGATTGCCGCCGTCATGGCGATCGCGCTGCATGTGAACATTCCGCTCTCGGTGGCACTGGTCTGGCTGACCAATCCGCTGACCATGCCGCCGCTCTTCTATATCGCCTATCGCACCGGTGTCTGGGCGCTGGGGCAGCCGGTGCAGAGCTTCCAGTTCGAGTTGTCCACCCACTGGCTGATGGAGCATCTGGCTCAGTCGTGGCAGCCCTTCCTGCTCGGCTGCCTGATCTGCGGCCTGGTGGCCGGCACGTTCGGCTATTTCTTCGTCCGTTTGGGCTGGCGCGCCTACGTGGTCGTGAAATGGCGCCGCACGCGCCCCAAGCGGGCAGAGCCGCTGATACAGCAGCGGGTCCACTGATTCCCGATACCGTCACGGTCTGAATGATGTGGGAGGAGATCGAGCAGCAGATCAGCCGCGCGACCGACACCCCTTTCACCATTGAGCGCCGCCGCTCCGTCGGCGGCGGCTGCATCAACAGCGCCTTCCGTCTCGACGGTGATACCGCATCCTACTTCGTCAAAACCAATTCGGCCGAGGGGCTGGAGATGTTTGCAGCCGAGGCCGAGGGGCTGGCGGCGATGGCTGCCACCGGAAGCGTTCGCGTGCCACGCCCGATCTGTCGGGGAGTGTCGCAGGGGCAGGCGTGGCTGGCCATGGAGTATATCGAGTTCGGATGCGACGGAGCGCAGATGGCAGAACGGCTCGGCCGGCAATTGGCGCGGATGCACGGGGAGAGGGCCGAGGGCTTCGGCTGGCATCGGGACAATACCATCGGCTCCACGCCGCAGCGGAATACCCCCAGCTACGACGACTGGCCCGACTTCTGGCGGGAGCAGCGCTTGGGGCCGCAACTGACGCTGGCGGCCCGAAACGGCTTTGGCGGTGCACTGCAGCGGAAAGGGGAGCGCCTGATGGCCGATCTCGACGCCCTGTTCGAGGGCCATCGCCCGCAGCCGTCGCTGCTGCACGGCGATCTTTGGGGCGGTAACCGGGCCGCCGATGCCGAGGGAAACCCGGTGATCTTCGATCCGGCCGTCTATTACGGCGATCGGGAGACCGATATCGCCATGACCGAGCTGTTCGGGGGCTTCTCGCCGGCCTTCCATGCCGCCTACAACGAAGCCTGGCCGCTCGATGCGGGCTACCGGCAGCGCCGCGAACTCTATAATCTCTACCATATCCTGAATCACGCCAATCTCTTCGGCGGCGGTTATGCGATGCAGGCGGAGTCGATGATGGATCGGCTGCTGTCAGCGGTCCGGTGACGGTTATCTTTGACGGAAGGGAACAGGATCCAAAGGGGGATATGATGGATGAAGCGCACGGCGGGAATGAGGCTGGTTATACGCTGATCGAGTTGATGATTGTGATCGCCATTATCGGCATCCTCTCCGCCATCGCCTTTGCGCAGTTTACTTCCTATCGTGATCGGTCCTTCAACGCCGCCACCGAGTCGGCACTCTACACGGCGCGACTGGCCGAATCGGCACTCTATACCGACTACCAGGCCTACGGCAGTACGGTGAAGTTGACCGGCACGCCCAGTACCGCCTCCGGCGTACTGCTGAACGACAGTGGCTATATCGCCACGTCTACGCTGAACCAAGAGCAGTCGATCGCCCTGAGCCACGGGGTGCGGTTGTTGGGCAGGACGACCGCCAGCCGCGGTGCCGCCACCGTGACGGCCAAGCATGACAAGGGAAACCGTTTCTATGCGATCGAGACTGATGTGCCGGGCCTCTACTATAAAAGCGGGGCTGCCGGTACACCCATGCTGGCTGGTGATGCAGTGGCCGCCACCGACAACCCCAACCATTCGGACGCGGTAACTGCCGGCTACATGGCCCGGTAATAAGTCAGGCCGGTAGCGGGTTTTCTTCCGGGTTGTTCCGGTTGCCGGCCGAGTGCACTACGACCCGGTTCCGACCCGAGGTCTTGGCGTGATAAAGGGCGTGATCGGCGGCCCGGAGCAGTGCCTCGAAACCGCTGTCGCAGCCGCGCGAATCGGCCACGCCGACACTGACGGTGCAGCGAAAGAGTTGGCCCTCCTCGCTTTGCAGTCCAGTTTCCGAGAAGGCCCTGCGCAGCCTTTCGGCCACATTGTATCCCGCCTCTTTATGAGCGTCCGGCATCAGGATACAGAACTCCTCGCCGCCGTAGCGGGCGAAGTGGTCCCCGGCGCGGATCTGGTTGCGGACGATGTCGGCG
>DATFLK010000145.1:0-2233 GCA_035267815.1 Mariprofundaceae bacterium
CGCCAGCCGGTCGAGTTGCTCCATCACATGCTCCACCCGGCCACGTGCTTCCAGCCGGTTGTTGTTCAGGGATCGGATGGCATTCTCGAGACGCTGAACCTGATCACGGCGGTTGCGAAGTTCGCTCTCGGCCAGTCGGACCACCTCGCGCAGGCGTTGGTTTTCCGCCATCAGTCCCTCCATCTTGCGGCGAACCTCGCCGATGGAGTGGGACAGCGAGTCGATCCGCTCCTGAAAGGGATCATGTTGGGCGTCTTCCTGCATGAGAAGCATTGAATCATTGCCTTGCATATCGGTCAACTGAATAAACCGGGGACGATTTACGAGGCGACCGAGGGTTCCAGCTGGGTCAGGAACGGGGCGTATTTGATCAGCCATGCAGCCAGGGTGCTGAAGCTTCCGATGAAGATCAGGATGCCGACGAACATCAGCAGAATGCCGGAGATGACCTCGATCGTGTGCAGGTGGCGGCGGAAGCTCTGCATCCAGTGGATGAAGCGGTCCGTGGCGGCGGCGGCCAGCAGGAATGGGATGGCCAGACCGAGCGAGTAGGCCGCCAGCAGGATGATGCCGTGGCTGACATGCGTCTGCGCGCCGGCCATGGCGAGGATGGCGCCGAGGATGGGGCCGACACATGGGGTCCAGCCGAAGGCGAAAGCGGCCCCCAGCAGTACGGCGCCGATGCCGTGCGTCGCTTTGACCTTTTGAGTGTCGATATGGGCGTCGTACAACAGGAACGGAATACGGATCAGGCCGGTGTAGTGCAGCCCGAAGATGAAGATGATGACGCCGGCGATTTTGCCGAGGATTGTCATGTGGGTGAGCAGCCACTGACCGAGATAGGTGGCCGATGCACCGAGGGCGATGAAGACAAGACTGAATCCGAGGATAAACCACAATGACTGCTTCATGGCGCGCGAGCGGAGGTCCTGATCCTCGGCCCGTAGCGAGTCGACGGAGACTCCGCTGATATAGGAGAGATAGGCAGGCACCAGTGGCAGCACGCATGGTGACAGGAAGGAGAGCAGACCGGCCAGAAGGGCGCCGGCGAAGGATACTTCAATCATGGTTGCTCCTTGCAGACCGAAAGGGTGAAACCGCCGAAGGATTACTCCTTTCGGCTGTGATATGCAAACGCTTCGGGGCTATCCGGGATGGCGTGTCTGTGTCTCCAGCCAGGCGAGATAGCCGGGCGATGCCTCGCCATCCAAGCGAACGATTTCCGGTTCGTCGTAGGGGTGGTGGGTGGTAAGCCACGTCGCGGTTTCGTTGGCACGTGCCCGACTGGTCTTGATACAGAGGTAGTACTCCGCGTCGTGCATCGTCTCACCCTGCCAGCGGTAGACCGATTGGCCTGCTGCCGAAATCTGCACGCAGGCGGCCAGACCTTTCTCGACCAGCGCATCCGCCATCGAATTCGCCGCCTCGCGATTATCCACGCTGGTCAGGATGATCTCGATATTCTGTTGCATGTTCGAAATGTAACTCAAAAAAACAATCCGTGACATGACGGATCAGGTATGTCCCTATGAGTGATTCGGACCATCTTTCGAGTCCGTTCCCATATTTTCGTTGGCGTGATGCCCTTGCCTCTCTGGTGCGTGATTGCTAGCAATGCCGTGTTCACGACAGGAGGTTTGGTATGTCAGAAGGGATCGATTCCGTTCTTCACGAAAACCGGGTGTTTGAACCGCCGAAAGCGTCGGGCGCCAATATCGGCTCCATGGATGACTACCGGGCGATCTGCCAGCGATTTAAGCAGGATCTGGAGGGTACATGGGGCGAACTGGCGAGGGAGCATCTCTCATGGCGCAAGCCCTTCGCCCGTGTATTGAATCGTGAGGAGGCCCCCTTCTTCCGTTGGTTCGAGGATGGCGAGCTGAACCTTTCCGAGAACTGTCTGGATCGCCACGTCGAGGCGGGACTGGGCGATCGCACCGCCATTATCTGGGAAGGCGAGCCGGGCGAGGTGCGTGCCATCTCCTATGCTGAGCTTCTGGCCGATGTCTGTCGGGCGGCCAATGCCATGCGGGCACTCGGGGTCGGTGAGGGCGATCGCGTCGTGATCTATATGCCGATGATTCCCGAGGCAGCGGTGGCGATGCTGGCCTGTACGCGGATCGGCGCGACGCATTCGGTGGTATTCGGTGCTTTCTCCCCGCATGCACTCCACGAGCGCATCGAGGATGCCAGTGCCAAGCTGGTGGTGACGGCCGATGGCGGTTACCGCCGC
>DATFLK010000146.1:0-12674 GCA_035267815.1 Mariprofundaceae bacterium
TCATTCACACCCGCCAGCATCACGTATTCGAGTGTAATATGGCGCTGTCTGCCCAATGGATAGTCATCCAGGCATCGACGCAGCTGTTCGAGCGGATACTTTCGGTTGATCGGTACGAGCACATCGCGCAGGTCATTGCTCGCAGCATGCAGGGAGATAGCCAGATTCACGGGAAAAGCATGGCCCAGCCGTTCAACGGCAGGCACGAGCCCGGAGGTCGATACAGTAATGCGCCGTCGCGATAAGCCCAGCCCTTCCTGTGCATCAAGCAGGATAGAAAGGCTTTGATGCACGCCTCGCTCATTGGCCATCGGTTCGCCCATTCCCATATAGACGATATGCGTTACTTGGTCACATATATCTTCGGAGGGCGGATCGTTATGCAGATCCTGCTTGACCATCAGCACCTGCGCCACGATCTCAGCGGCTGACAGGTTCCCTTCAAATCGCTGTGTCCCGGTATGACAGAACGGACAATCCAGCACGCATCCCGACTGGGAGGAGACACAGACCGTCCCGCGTCTGTTTTCGGGAATAAAAACGGTCTCAATGGTCTTGCCCAAGGGGAGGCGGAAGAGATATTTACGCGTACCGTCAGACGAGCACTGCTTTTCGACAAGTGCCAGTGTCTGACAATCAATCTGCGATAGGAGATTGCCACGAAGTTCGACTGGAAGATTGCGCATTCTGTCCGGGTCCAGCACCCCCTTGTTGCGCCATGCTAGGACCTGTCCGGCCCGATAGGCTGGTTCATTCCGGGCGTGCATCCATTGCTGTAGTTCATCCAGGCGCATGGCCGCCAGTTGAGGCCTCTGTTTCTGCATGCGCGGTAGTGTAAAGGGGACGGATGTAAAGGGATAGCCTTATACAGGTGTCCTTGTCCTGCTGTCACGATAGGATGCGTTCATGAAGCTCGCTGACCATTCGAGAAAAATCACCCTCCCGCGTAAAGCGTTTGACACGATGCTGCGTTTTGCGCGCCTGATGCATCGGCTTGAATCGACGCCAGCCTATGCAGAAGCCCTGCATGCAAGCCTGCCGACAGCAGCCCGATATAATCCGGGTCTTCCCAGCGTATTGATGGGATACGACTTCCACCTCACGCCCGAAGGCCCCAAGCTGATCGAAATCAATAACAATGCAGGCGGCCTTTATGTCGGTGATGGCATCTGGTTGCCACAGCCGCCAATTCCGGAACTCACGGACGGGATAAAAGTCAGTCTGAATGGCATGTTTCCATCCGGATGGCGAAAAATTGCCATCATGGATGAGCATGTGCAGCAGCAATATATGTATACGGAGATGCTGGCCTACGCCGAAGTTATGGGTCAATACGGGAGAACGGTGCATGTCGTGAACCCCGAGCAACTCGTCGAAAGGAATGACGGTCTCTATATCGGCACCGATAGAATCGATGCCATCTATAACAGACATACCGATTTCTATCTCGAAACCCCTGAAGTGGCACACATACGTCGCGCCTACCTTTCTGGGCGCGTGGCGTTGACTCCGCACCCCCGCAGTTACGCCTTGCTGGGCGACAAGGGACGTATGGTCGACTGGTGGCACGAAGGGCTGCTGGAACAGGTTCTGTCATCAGAGGAGATCGCATTTGTTCGCACCGTCGTGCCGGAGATACACAGGCTCGACGAAATGGATAGGGAGACCGTCTGGGCCGAGCGTAAGCAGTGGGTGTTCAAGCCGGCAGCAAGACATGGAGGAAAAGGGGTATTGCTGGGGAGCAGCCTTGGACGGCGGCGCTTCTCCGAGATGTCACCCTCCGAAATAGTGGTACAGCGCTACGTGCCGCCAGGCAAGATGCGATTCGATGATCATGATTTTAAAGTGGACCTACGGCTCTATATGCATGCGGAGGATCTGATTGGGGTGGCAGGACGAATCTGGCGTGGACAGGTGACCAATTTCCGTGCCCCCGGCAGCGGGTTCGTTCCTCTGGATATTGGTACCTGAGGTCATACAGGCCGACGCAAGCGCCTACACCTGCTCGGTGGATGAATCCGGGTACAGGAGTGGGAACATCGGCTGAATTCTTTTGAGCTCCTGTTGCATCTCGGAATAGGGTCGAACTTCAGCCAGCGAAAAATGCATCGGATACCTGAGCAGTTCCTCTGTACCCTCTACATGGGTTCGTTGTTCCTCCGCCCAGACGCCGCCCATCTTTTCCCCGCCCATCATGCTCTGCAGCACAAGATGAGCCATGTGCACAATCATGATCTGGTCACGCACATCCACAGGCCAAGTATCCTGCTCATGCCAACAGGGATGGTGATGGAAATAGATCATGCGATGTACGCGCGGTGGAAGACGCCAATGCAGTGCCAACATCATGCCTGCGTCGATATGGGTATACCCCAGAATATCCCATTCGGCCTTCAATGCAGAGTCGCCACTGGCGATGGATTCCTGAATTTTCCGGAGCGTATCAGCACCCTCGATACGCAAGATGATAAGTTTCCCGATATCGTGCAGAAGCCCGTACAGACTGGCAGTGTGCTGATCGACGCTTTTCGAACGGGATGCCAGAATACGTGCAAAAGCTGCGATCGTCTGACTGTGGAACCATATTCGCAACATATCCGGATTCGAATCGACCTCGTTTCCACCCAGTGCAGGCATCATATTCTGTAGCAGAAGGTTGCGAGTCGGTTCCATGCCGATCCTTGTGATGGCCTGAGAGACATCGCTGATCGGTTTGCCGCTGCTGGGAAGGTAGGCGGCTGAATTGGCTAGGCGCAAGACATGCGCTACGAGCACGGGATCATGACCGATGATACGAGCCACATCATGCGGCGAAGAGAGGGGGTCATCGAACAGGTCTTGCACCCGATGCCATGCCTCGGGTAACGGCGGCACCTTGTTGATGGATTCTCGCAGACGCGTGAGGACATGGGCCTCAAGCGGCGGTGGAGAGCATAGATCGAGCGGCACGCCTCCCGTCGCGTTATCGGAGGCGACCTTGAAGACCCAAAGCAGGGAGTGGGGTGGTATACCTGCGGCATCAAGCGCCTGTTCCTCATCATCATGATGAGCCGCCCTGCGCTGCTCAATCTCCTGCAATGGCGGGATATGCGAGTAGTGGGGTACTCCTTCATCGTCGGCCGGTGCGTCGGGGCGCCCCGGCTCACCCAAGGGGGAAAACATATCTAGAATTATGGGAATATCATCAGCGCGTTGATCCAGATCGGGGTGTAGCAGGGCGACAATGGCCTCACTCAGACACTCCGGGATGCCTGGGTTCATCTGCTGAGGAGGCTTGATCTCGTTCAGAGGATGCTCTATCCAGCTTCCGGAAGCGTTGAATATATCATCCGCATCATGCTCGCCGGCAAAAGGCCAATGCCCTGTCGCTATCCGATAAAGTATGAGACCAAAAGCATAGAGATCGTTTCTCAACAGGTCGGGATGTGAAAGGCCTTCCGGTATCTCGATATCATTGGCACTCCCCAGCATAAAATCAGTCAGCTGAATATTGCCATTATCGCACAGGAAGACATTGGAGGTCTTCAGGTTGCAGTGCGGTCGCCCTTTGGTATGGAGCGCCTGTAATCCGTTCAGGATACCTTGCGCGAGATAATGGACCTCGGACCACCCGGGAACCTCATAGTACGTCAGGTACTGCTGCAGCGTGCATCCGTGAAGAAACGTCGTGATCAGCGCAGCTACATGATCGTTCTCGTAGAAATCGAGAAATGCAGCAACATTGGGATGTGAAAACTGTTTCAGTTCGGAAACACTGTTTCGAATCGTTTCCATGAATGCGGTATCATCCATGACATGTTGGTGAAGCAGCTTGATGGCTACTTCATGGTCCGAATTGTCCAGGCTGCGGTAGAGTGTGCCCGTGTACCCCTGTCCTATACGTTCCTGGAGGGTATAGGATCCAAATTCAGAGAGCGCGTTGGCACCGGCGAACACCATGCCGCAACAATGACAGAACGCTTGGGAATCGGTACAGGAGGCATCACATCTGGGGCACTGCATGTACCGATTGTTGTTCACGGTGTGGTCAAGATCAAGCAAACCCTACTTTTGAATGATTTGTGCATTCCGGGCGCGAAAGAGAAAAAGCCGGGAAAGAAAAAAGGTCCCCCCGTACTCCCTTGTTTGTATCCCCCGGGAAATGAAATGGGCGGCAAACAGCGGCAACAGAGAGAGAAAAAAACCTTCCATATATGTTTTCCCGGCAAACTGGTTTACTTCGCGATACGGGAACCACATATAAAACTGGATACAGCAGACGACAAGGCTGGATAAACCGATGAAATAGAGACTCGATGCCAACATGGCCTTTGCCGGATTAACCTGCCGCGACCGGCACCATTTGATTACCAGTAAGGCGATCAATCCCCATAACCACCATGCGAACAGCCGCATGGGATTCAACTCCTGAGCATAACGGTAGGTCTGAAGAACTGGCGAAAAGATCGCCTGCACAGGGGTTACTAAGCCGCGATGATAGGCGGTAACGGGGATAATATTGTCTCGCCCATGATGCCGTAGGCTGTCGACGACCGCAGCCCCTGAAGCCCCCTTATCACCCACATTCCGGAATACAGTCCACTCCTGGATCAACGAACTCCAGCCATGCCAGTCGGAATCGGCCAGTAGGGCGATGCCATACCGCTTCTGTGCTTCTATTAATGTGCGTTTCATGGCAGGGCTGGGAGAGATATGACCACCGTTATCAATCTCAAAACCATCGACTCCCATATCGACAAGCCTTTGAACATCCTTAGGCTGAAGATGGATCGACATGGCGAAAACCGCGCCATGATGTAAGCGATGAATCTGATCAATAAACGCTTCTACCTGCTGTTGTGTATGCACCAAAGGACGCTTGTACTCCTCGGGGTGAATGCCCAATGCCAACAGATAGGTTCCATCATCGGCGCCGATCTCGATGCCGGGAATAATCCCAACATTTTTCTTCTCAATATTATAATAGGGAGGGGTCTCATGCTCAGTAAACCCGATTACCTGGTCGCCTATGATTTTATGTTGTCCAAGGCTCTGCAGCGGGGTCACCAGACCATCATGAGAAAAGAGGGTATGGGAATGTAGATCACCAATAATATCGGATTTTGATGTATCATCATGCAGATACCATGTGGGTAGCGGAACCAGAAGCACAAAAACGACATAAAAGACAAACACAAGGGATGCCTCTGTACCCAGTAATAATGCTCGACCATAATGCATAAAGCGGGGATATGTTCGCTTTTTGACGGCATCCCGTACCGTTGCAATGAGCAGAGGTGTTAAAAAACACCAGCACAAAAAGGATATGGCGGCTACCCGCACATCAGGGGCCCCCGCATTAATATGGGCAAGTGCCGTGACAGGCTCAATCAGAGCTCCCCATGCGGGATAGGAAAGCGATAGACCGGCCACATGATCTCCCGTGCGGGCATCGAAGGGTGCTTCGGAAAGATAATTGGATGACAGACTCACCAAGCTGAGAAAGAGCAACCAGCACAGGGTCATGGTGTACCAAGGGTGGCCCGACAGAAGGCGAAAGAGTCTTCTTAACAGCGAATCAGAAATATTCAGCTCTCTTTCCGGTCATTCCATTCCGGTAAATGTCATGGCCTTTTGGACCGGATAAGGATGAACTTCGAATCATCGGCGTATTATCGACACACCAACCTTAAATCAACCTGAAACGCACATAGCCTCAAAGAATTTGTGGATAAATCACTTAAGTAGCACGATATAATAAGTTTAAATAGAATTACCCTACATATAAGATACACAGATTGCCTAACCCACGGTGTCACTCTAGCTTCGGGGGCATGATTTTGGATCGTTATATCCTGCGGCTATGGCTGGTCCCTTTCGCCGGTGGGCTGGGGATCTTCACCAGTCTTCTGATGCTTCTTCAGACTTTGAAACTGATGAAACTGATCACTGATACAGGAGCGATCTGGGGGCTGCTTGGCAAGCTCGTTCTGTTCGGTCTTCCGTACTCGACACTGATTACCGTTCCCACAGCCTTCTTTCTCTCGATGCAGAGCGTTATATCCAGTCTGCAGCAGAGCAGCGAGATGGATGCCATGCGCTCGGCCGGCCTCTCCTATCTGCGCGTCTTCCGAGTCATGATTGCCGTGGCGATCCTTCTCTATATTGGGCTCACATTCATGTCCATGTACTGGATTCCCAAAGGACAGCTAGCATTCAACACCCTGATTCGCGAGGTTTATAACCTCAAAGGTCCGCCAAGCTTTACCCCGGGCTACTTCTCCAGCGACATGGACCATTTCACTTTTTACGTTAATGGTGTGGATGATAACGGCTTATACCATGGCCTGATCGTGGAGGATAAAACATCGGGCCCATCGACCTACTATCTTTCGGAAACGGCCAAACTGACGATCGAAATGGGCGCCATTCATCTGCACATGCACAACGGCAGCCGGCTGCAGGGGGAAGGAGAGAACCAGCGCGTACTCACCTTTAAGGATTACGAAGCGATTCTGCCACTGGACCGAATGGGCGGAGCTGGCACGCTCCGTTCCAAGGACTACGTTACCTTAATGACACCATCCGAGCTCTGGCGACAAGTCCAACACCATCCAAGTCCTCAAGCATCCGCAGAATGGGCATGGCGACTGGTACTGCCAATCACGCCGATAGTACTCTGTATGTTTGCTCTGCCGCTATCTCTGTCACCAAAACGCTCCGGAAGAGCAGGCTCGTTTCTTCTCGGTATTACCTTGCTGGTTGTGCTTTACAACATGTTGTTGGTGTTTCACCAGCAAACCGGCATGGGTACATTACCATCCTGGTCATTATGGGCAGGGCAGGGCGCGTTCCTGATCGGCGGCATCGAAACCTGGCGCAGGGCCGAAAAGGGCACCTTGCCGAACTGGCTGGCCCAGAGTGGTGAACTCTTTTATTTCGCCCATCAACGGATCACTTACTGGATGGGACACCGGGCAGGGAGAAGTGCTAAATCCTGATTAGGCGGGTTCAGTCACCCCGTCGTATAAAAAGGCAGGTTGCCCCTTTTTCAATTGGACACGGACGCGGCCACCCTTCTGCAGGCGCCCGAACAACAGCTCATCCGCCAATGGCTTCTTGATATGCTCCTGAATCAGACGCGCCATCGGACGAGCACCCATCAGCGGGTCATACCCACGCTCAGCCAGCCAGCGCCGTACAGACTGGTTGACCTCGAGCTCCACGCCTTTGATATCAAGCTGGGTTTCGAGCTCGATAATGAATTTGTCTACCACATGCAGAATGCTCTTCTCCTCGAGCGGAGAGAAGGGGATAATAGCATCGAGCCGGTTGCGGAATTCAGGGGAGAACATGCGTTTGATCGCCTCGGAGCCATCATTACGACTCTCCTGCGGATTGAATCCGATCACCTGACGCTGCATCTCCGCACTGCCGGCATTACTGGTCATGATCAGAATCACGTGCCTGAAGTCGGCTGAACGACCACTATTGTCCGTCAACTTACCGTGATCCATCACCTGCAGCAGCACATTGAACATATCCATATGTGCCTTCTCGAATTCGTCCAGCAGCAATACGGCATGCGGATGCTTGCTGATAGCCTCGGTGAGCAAGCCACCTTGATCGAAGCCGACATATCCCGGAGGTGCACCGATCAGCCGTGACACGGCATGTGCCTCCATGTACTCGGACATATCGAAACGGATCAGCTCCAGTCCCATGATATTGGCAAGTTGGCGTGCCACCTCGGTCTTGCCCACACCGGTCGGTCCTGTGAACAGAAAGCTGCCGATCGGTTTTTCCGGGTGCGAGAGTCCCGCCCGGGAGAGCTTAATCGCGGCGCTCAGGGCCCCGATCGCGTTATCCTGGCCGAATACTGTCATCTTCAGGTCGCGCTCCAGGTTCCTCAGGCTCTTCTTGTCGGACGCGGAGACACTGCGTGGCGGAATACGGGCGATCTGGGCCACGGTCTTCTCGACATCGCCGACGCTTATCTGTTTCCGGCGCTTGCCGCCGGGGCTGACACGTATCGCCGCACCGGCCTCGTCCAGCACATCGATGGCCGAATCGGGCAGATAACGATCATGGATATGCCGTGCCGCCAGTTCAGCCGCCACACGGATTGCGGCGCGGCTATAGCTGATTTCGTGATGTGCCTCGAGTCGGGATTTCAGCCCTTCGAGAATACGGATGCTCTCCTCGACACTTGGTGCCGGAATATCGACCTTCTGGAATCGGCGTGAAAGGGCCCGGTCCTTCTCAAACAGGCTGCGATACTCCTGATAGGTCGTGGCACCGATACAGCGCAATTCACCGTTGGCCAATGCCGGCTTGAGGAGGTTAGAGGCATCCAGAGCCCCGCCGCTGGCAGAGCCCGCGCCGATCACGGTATGGATCTCGTCTATAAAGAGAACGGCATGAGGCTCATCACCCAGTGTTTTCAATACACCCTTGAGACGTTCCTCGAAATCACCGCGATACTTGGTGCCAGCCAGCAATGCCCCCATGTCGAGCGCAAAGATCTCGGCATCGCGCATCATTTCGGGGACCTCTCCGTTCACAATCTGCTGTGCGAGGCCTTCGGCAATCGCCGTCTTTCCCACCCCGGCCTCGCCAACCAGAAGGGGGTTGTTCTTGCGCCTGCGGCAAAGGATATGAATACAGCGAGTCAGTTCGTTCTCCCTGCCAATCAGTGGGTCGAGTTTTCCCTGCCGTGCACGTTCATTGAGATTGATCGTAAAACGGGTGAGGGGACTGGTTGCCGGATCAATCTCGTCCTGACGGGGTTTCTCCGACTCCTTCTCTCGGGACTCGTTTTCCATCACCTTTCGAATGCCATGAGATATATAGTTCACCACGTCGAGGCGGGAAATGCCGGCCTCCTTCAGGTAATAGACGGCGTGAGAGTCCTTTTCGGAGAAGATGGCCACCAGGATATAGGCACCACCCACCTCGCGCTTGCCGGACGCCTGTGCCTGCATCACAGCACGCTGAATCACCCGCTGCAGGGCAATACTGGCTGTCGTCTCACCAGCCCCTTCGGGGAGCACGGCGACATGCTCCGAGATAAAACGTGTCAACTGGTGCTTCAGATGGTCGATGTCACCGCCACAGGCCTTGATGACCGTCCCCGCTTCGGTGTTATCAAGCAAGCCGAGCAGTAGGTGCTCCACCGTGACGAATTCGTTGCGGTGGAGGTGTGCGGAACGGAAGACATCATTGAGTGTATGTTCGAGTTCGTCACTCAGCATGATATTTTCTCCATGACACAGCGTAACGGATAACCCTCGTTCTGACTCGCATGCTCGACCTGCGCCACCTTGCTTTCGGCAATCTCATAGGGATAGAGACCGCACAGGCCGCGCCCTTCATGGTGCACGGAAAGCATGATGCGGGTGGCTTCCTCTTCCGGTTTCTGGAAGAATCCACGCAGGATTTCCACCACAAAATCCATGGGTGTGAAATCGTCGTTGAGCAGCAGAACCTGATACATCGGGGGCTTCTGAAGCTCCGGACGATCGGTCACCGTCAGGGGTGTTGATTCGTGGTCGTTGGCGGTACTCATGCATTTAATCATAACGCATTCGCATAAAAAAACCCAAGCCGAATTTGGCGCCGCAGAAGAGGAGATTGGAAATGTCTAAATTACGCGCCCTGTTATGGGATGTGGACGGCACACTCGCCGACACCGAACGTGATGGTCACCGGGTGGCTTTCAACATGGCATTCGATGAAGCGGGGCATGCACGTGAATGGGATGTGCCGACTTACGGCGATCTGCTGGCTGTCACTGGCGGTAAGGAGCGCATTCGTCACGACATCCGACGCGGTGACATGCCGGAGATGTCCGATGAGTGCATCGCCGAACTGCATGCGCGCAAAACACGGCTCTATCAGAACCTGATCGCGGAAGGACACATTCCGCTACGCCCAGGAGTGCGGCGACTTCTGGAAGAGGCATATGCAGCCGGTATTACACTGGGAGTGGCAACCACCACGACACCGGCTGCACTGGATGCCCTGATCGAGCACTCCTTGGGCCGTGAATGGTTCGACCGTTTTGCCGTCCTGGCTGCCGGTGATATCGTGCCCTCTAAAAAGCCGGCGCCGGACATCTATCTGCATGCCATGCAGGCACTGCATGTAAGTCCGGAAGAGACGCTGGCCATGGAGGACTCCGAAAACGGCTGGCTGGCGGCGAAAGCAGCCGGGCTCAAGTGTGTGGTGACGGTCAACGATTATACCCGCAATCACGACTTCAGCGGTGCCGATTTGGTGGTTTCCGGACTGGGCGAACCGGGCGGCGATGCGGTTGAGGTTCTGGCCAACCCGCACCAACTGAAGCTTCACCATGTCGAACTACAACATCTAGAGGCAATCGTACATGGATAATTTCGAGCTTTTTGACACCCACTGTCATCCCGACTTCCCGCACTATACGGAAGACCGGAATGCGGTGCTGAACCGCATGCGTGAGGCCGGTGTCACGCGAATTGTCGGCGTCGGCGTGGAACTCGACACATTACCCGGCCTGCGGGCATTTGCCGAAGCGCACGACCACGTCTGGTTCTCCGTCGGCATCCATCCCAATCATAAAGTGACTGAAGAGCCGACGATCGATCGACTCGAGGAACTGGCCGATCATGACAAGTGTGTTGCCATCGGTGAAACCGGTATGGATTTTTTCCATCAAGAGGTTGAACCCGATGTACAGGCGGAACGCCTGCGCACCCATATCCAAACAGCAAAACGGACGGACAAGCCGGTGATCGTGCACATGCGTAATGCCGATGAGCCCACACTGCGCATCATGAAGGAGGAGGGGATCGAGTCGTGTGGTGGCATCATGCACTGCTTCTCCTCCACGTGGGAGGTGGCCAAAGCGGCGCTGGATCTGAACATGTCGATCTCCTTCTCTGGCAACGTAACCTTCAAGCGCAACGACGAGCTAAGGGATGTGGCCAGAAAGGTGCCGGAGCGCTCCCTTCTGATCGAGACGGACAGCCCTTATCTGGCTCCGGTACCAATGCGTGGCAAACGAAATGAACCCGCTTATGTGCGTCATGTGGCCGAGTGTATTGCCGAGGTCCGTGGTTCATCTCTTGCACACATCGCAAATGTTACAACGGAGAATGGGCGGGCACGTTTCGGTGTATAGCCGGAACCGCATCAACTTGCGCTGATCGCACGGCGCTGTCACCATCGATTCCTGTTTGAGGGGAATATGGGAGGGGGACATGGCCACACCTGAAACGCGACATACCATCGGCATCGTCGGCGGTGGTAGAGGTGGTTGCGATCTTCTGAAGATGTTTGCCGGAAGCGACAAGGTCGACATCCATTTTGTCGTGGATCCGAGCGACGACGCAGAGGGTATCCGAATGGCCCAAGGGCTCGGTATCACCACGCTCTCCGATACGGAGAGCGCCCTGCGCGACTATCCGGTCGACTATGTCATCGAAGCCACGGGCGTACCTGCAGTTCTACAGCGGGTCACTGACCATCTTTCCGGAAAAAGCGAGGTCATCAACAGTAAAACTGCCCTGTTTCTGTTTCGCATCGTCGAGGAGAGCCAGCGCAAGGCAAACGAAAAGCTTCACCAAGATATTCGAAACATCCAGAACACGATATCGGAGAGCGTCGGCAACTCGCAGGAGGCGTTGGACGGCATCAAGAAGGTGGCCAGTAACCTGACGCTGTTGTCGCTGAACGCCGGCATCGAGGCGGCCCGTGCCGGAGATCATGGACGGGGCTTTGCGATCGTGGCCGAGAAGGTGCAGGAGACGGCCAAAACTGCCAAACAACTTGCGGAAAATGTTGAAAAGGTCAACAACGAGATCCTCAGCCTGGCCACCGATATTGACCAGTCGCTGCAGTCCATGGAGTGCTGAACACCGGCACTCCGCGAAAATTACCCGCCCTGACGCCGACCGCGGAAGAAGTCTTTCAACAGCGCACCACATGCTTCGGCCAGCACGCCACCGTGCACCTGTGGCTGATGATTCAAGCGCACATCGTCCAACACCCGGTAGAGTGATTCCACGGCCCCCGTTTTGGGATCGCGTGCGCCATACACCACCCGGGCAATGCGCGCATGCACGATTGCCCCGGCGCACATGGTGCAGGGCTCAAGCGTGACATAGAGCGTACTGCCCGTCAGACGATAGTTGTCCGTCAGCTGGCAGGCGGCCCGAATGGTCCGTATCTCTGCATGGGCCGTCGCATCGTGCATGGAGATCGGCGCATTGTGACCGACAACATGTCGACCATCGGGCAATACAAGCACGCCACCGACCGGGACCTCTCCCTTTTCTGTCGCAATTTCAGCCTGTTGCAGGGCAATTCTCATGTATTTCTCATCGTTCTTACGAGGTGTCTCGGCGACTGTGGTCATGCCTTCAACGTTCCTGCAGGCGCGGATCGAACACATCCCTGAGCCCTTCGCCGAGAAGGTTGTAGCCCAGTACGGTGATCAGAATCGCCATGCCCGGATAGAGTGACAACCACCATGCAATCTGGATGTTGTCTTTTCCCTCGGTGAGGATGTTGCCCCACGAAGGATCCGGCGGTTGCACGCCAAGGCCAAGAAAGGAGAGGCCCGATTCCACCAGAACGGCACCGGCGATCCCCAAAACCGCGGAAACCAGAATGGGCGCCATGGCATTGGGCAGCAGATAGCGCCATACCAGACG
>DATFLK010000147.1:0-2757 GCA_035267815.1 Mariprofundaceae bacterium
CGCCAGCCGGTCGAGTTGCTCCATCACATGCTCCACCCGGCCACGTGCTTCCAGCCGGTTGTTGTTCAGGGATCGGATGGCATTCTCGAGACGCTGAACCTGATCACGGCGGTTGCGAAGTTCGCTCTCGGCCAGTCGGACTACCTCGCGCAGGCGTTGGTTCTCCGCCATCAGTCCCTCCATCTTGCGGCGAACCTCGCCGATGGAGTGGGACAGCGAGTCGATCCGCTCCTGAAAGGGATCATGTTGGGTGTCTTCCTGCATGAGAAGCATTGAATCATTGCCTTGCATATCGGTCAACTGAATAAACCGGGGACGATTTACGAGGCGACCGAGGGTTCCAGCTGGGTCAGGAATGGGGCGTATTTGATCAGCCATGCAGCCAAGGTGCTGAAGCTTCCGATGAAGATCAGGATGCCGACGAACATCAGCAGAATGCCGGAGATGATTTCGATCGTGTGCAGGTGGTGGCGGAAGCTCTGCATCCAGTGGATGAAGCGGTCCGTGGCGGCGGCGGCCAGAAAGAATGGGATGGCTAGGCCGAGCGAGTAGGCCGCCAGCAGGATGATGCCGTGGCTGATATGCGTCTGTGCGCCGGCCATGGCGAGGATGGCGCCGAGGATGGGGCCAACACATGGGGTCCAGCCAAAGGCGAAGGCGGCCCCCAGCAGTACGGCGCCGATACCGTGCGTCGCCTTGACCTTTTGCGTGTCGATGTGGGCGTCGTACAATAGGAACGGAATACGGATCAGGCCAGTGTAGTGCAGCCCGAAGATGAAGATGATGACGCCGGCGATCTTGCCGAGGACTGTCATGTGGGTGAGCAGCCACTGACCGAGATAGGTGGCCGATGCACCGAGGGCGATGAAGACAAGACTAAATCCGAGGATAAACCACAGTGACTGTTTCATGGCGCGCGAGCGGAGATTTTGATCCTCGGCCCGTAGCGAGTCGACGGAGACCCCGCTGATATAGGAGAGGTAGGCAGGCACCAGAGGCAGCACGCATGGCGACAGAAAGGAGAGCAGGCCGGCCAAGAGGGCGCCGGCGAAGGATACTTCAATCATGGTTGCTCCTTGCAGACCGAAAGGGTGAAACCGCCGAAGGATTACTCCTTTCGGCTGCGATATGCAAACGCTCCTAGGCTATCCGGAATGGTGCGTCTGGGTCTCCAGCCAGTCGAGGTAGCCGGGCGATGCCTCGCCATCCAGGCGGACGATCTCTGGTTCGTCGTAGGGGTGATGGGTGACAAGCCATCTTGCCGCTTCGTCGGCACGTGCCCGACTGGTTTTGATGCAGAGGTAGTGCTCCGCGTCGTGCTCAACCCTTCCCTGCCAGCGATAGACCGACTGACCTGCGGCCGAGATCTGCACGCAGGCGGCCAGACCTGTCTCGATCAGAGTATCGGCCATCGAGGAAGCCGCCTCACGGTCGTCCACGCTGGTCAGGATGATCTCGATGTTGTGTTGCATGCCCGAAATGTAACCCAAAAGCCCGATCCGTGACACGGCGGGTCGCGCATGCCCCTATGTGGCGTCTTTGTGGCCCGGAGGCAGGTGTTTCTTGATCTGGTCGTAGATTCTGCGGCTTGTGGATTCATCCCCGAGGATGCCGACACGGATGGTGAGCGAGCTTTCCCCCGCCTGTTTCGACTCGGCCTTGATCACAACCTTTTTGTCGGTGGCCGTATGGCCGACCACCTTCGCGTCCACAGCCGACCCTGCCGAGGATGTGATGCCAATGTTCATGGCCTTGAGGGCCTGTACGGAGGCCTTCTCGACGGTGCGCGGATCGGCCTTGACATGCGTATGCAGGTTGCCCTCGACGTAGGCTGCGCTTGCGGCCCCGATGCCGGCGCCCACAATCAGCTCGGCGCATCCTGTCATGGCCAGTCCGAAGACTAGGGCTATGACCGATGCGGCGATTTTCTTGATGGCGGGATCTGTTTTCAAATCGATGTTCCAAGTGTTCTTATTTGTATGCATATCATCACTCCTTTCCGGCGATGTATATTGCATACCATAATAGTACAGATTCACTTTTTCGGTGATTTGGATCAACCTCTCGGATGTTGCGCAGCCATCCCCATGGTTTTGTTGGTGTGATGGCCTTGCCTCTCCGATGCGTGCTTGCTAGCAATGCCGTGTTCACGACAGGAGGTTTGGTATGTCAGAAGGGATCGATTCCGTTCTTCACGAGAACCGGGTGTTTGAACCGCCGAAGGCGCCGGACGCCAATATCGGCTCCATGGGCGACTACCGGGCGATCTGCCAGCGATTCAAGCAGGACCTGGAGGGTACATGGGGCGAACTGGCGAGGGAGCATCTCTCGTGGCGCAAGCCCTTCACTCGTGTGTTGAACCGTGAGGAGGCCCCCTTCTTCCGCTGGTTCGAGGATGGCGAGCTGAATCTCTCCGAGAACTGTCTGGATCGCCACGTCGAGGCAGGGCTGGGCGATCGCACCGCCATTATCTGGGAAGGCGAGCCGGGCGAGGTGCGTGCCATCTCCTATGCCGAGCTTCTGGCCGATGTCTGTCGGGCGGCCAATGCCATGCGGGCACTCGGGGTCGGCGAGGGCGATCGCGTCGTGATCTATATGCCGATGATTCCCGAGGCGGCGGTGGCGATGCTGGCCTGTACGCGGATCGGCGCGACGCATTCGGTGGTATTCGGTGCTTTCTCCCCGCATGCACTCCACGAGCGCATCGAGGATGCCAGTGCCAAGCTGGTGGTGACGGCCGATGGCGGTTACCGCCGC
>DATFLK010000148.1:0-4315 GCA_035267815.1 Mariprofundaceae bacterium
GACCGTGGGCAAGGAGAAGGTCTACGTGACCCGGATCAATGACAAGAAGCTCGGACGGATGCGCAGCCAGCTCAAGGGGAAGGCGTCGTGGTCGCTGCCGGCCAATATGCACCTCGATGTCAAGGCCAATCACCTCAGCGATAACGATTACCTGGCCGACTTCTCCCACGACGTCAAGAATGCCACGAAGCGTTACGTCTCCTCCATCGGTACCCTCTCATGGGCCGGCGAATACGGCGGCTGGCAGCTGTTCGCCCAGCATCAGCGCGACCTACTGAGGCAAAGCAATGACGCCACGCTGCAGATCCTGCCGCGTTTCCAGAGCAACCTGGCGGTGCCGGTGCTGGATCGCTTTGCGACCGTGCACTTCGACCAGCAGACGACCCGCTTCGACCGGCGCAGGGGGGTGAACGGCTGGCGCACCTATCTCCACCCCTATCTGGAGGTCCCCTTCAGCCTGGCTGCCGGCGGGGTGTCGGGCACGCTGCACGCAGGCGGGGAGCAGACCCGGTACTGGCTCAAGGATTACGCCCTGTCGAGGAAGCCGGTCCGGAACAGCGGCGAGTTCAGCGCGGAGGTGCACTCTGTATTCGAGCGGGTCAGCGACACCCACCTCTTGCGCCACACCATCGAGCCGACCCTGCGCTACGATATCATCAACGTCAGCGACCAGTCGCAGTTGCCCAATTTTGACTCCGCATTCGGGCGCCTCTCCATGAGCAACCTGCTCACCGGCAACCGCTACTCCGGGCACGATATCGTGCAGAGTACCAACCGCGTCAGCTTCCTGCTCGGCAGCCGGCTGCAATCCAAGGAGGATGCTAAGGCCTCGGCCGAGACGCTGCTGCTGGCGCATGTCGGGCTCTCCTACGACCTGCGCCGGCGCAACAGCGTCACGGGTCAGCCGCTGAACACCCCGCCGTTCTCGAATATCGTCGGTGATTTGTCGGTCAATCCGCTGCCTGGACTCAGTTTCTCGGCGGACGGTCAGTACGATTCAAGCCGCCGTTTCTTCGATACGGCGCATGCCGGTGTGAACTGGACCTCCGATCTCGGCCATGAGCTGCATATCGCCTATCTCTATACCGATGCGCGCTATTCGACACGGGCCCAACTTGTGCGCAGCTCGGCGAAGGCGAGGGTGGCAGACTACTGGCATATCCTGGGGACATGGTATTACGATATAAACCGGAAGCGCTCGGCCCAGTTTAGTTGGGGCTTCAATTATGAGCATCCCTGCTGGAGCCTGAAGGTGGAGGCCTATAAAATCGTTCGGCCGACCGGTACGTCCTCGGTGCCCGACACCGGCGTACGTTTCTTGATCGGGTTCGAGGGGGTCGGTAGCGTCGGTGCGCACGGGTAAGACCTCGTTCCCGCACTGCCTTTGAGATATGATCCGTCGGATTCAAGGGCGTTCCCCGGAGGAAGTATAAATATCATGCGAATATGGGCGGTACTGATACTGATGGTGTTCCTGCATGCCTCGCCGGCGCATGCGGAGGTGTTCGATAGTATTGCAGCGGTCGTCAATGGTGAGGCGATCACCTGCTATCAGGTCAGGCAGGATGCCAAATCGATGATGCAGCAGCTCAAGCAGTCGGGCATGAAACGCCTGCCCTCTTCACAACAGGTCGAGGATCGCGCGATGGATGCCCGCATCGTCAAGACACTCCAGCTTCAGAAGGCGGCCAAGCTCGATCTGCATGTCGGTGATGACGAGGTGAAGCAGGCCATCGCCAACGTCGAGTCGAACAACAACATTCCGGCCGGCCAGCTTCCCGAGATTCTCAAGTCGCAGGGGATCGATTTCAAACAGTACAAGAAGAGGCTGCGCGACCGTCTGCTGCTCAGCAAGCTCGATAACGTGGCCGTGCGCTCCAAGCTGCGGGTCAGCGAAGAGTCCATGCATGAGTATTACCGTAAATATATCGAGCATCCCGGACCGATCCGCGAGGTGCACGTGGCGCAGATCTTCATCGCTCTGCCCTCGGAACCGACGCCGAAAGAGGTAGCCGCGGCGCATGCCAAGGCCGAGTCACTGCGCCAGAAGATCCTCGGCGGTGCCGATTTCGGCCATCTCGCCACCCTCTATTCGGACGCCCCCGATACCGGGAAGGGCGGGGATATGGGCTGGTTCATGCCGGGCGCGCTGCCGCCCTATCTGGCGCCTGTACTGGATCTCCCCGTGGGGCAGGTTACGCAGCCGTTGCGTTCGATGTCGGGGTTCCATCTGCTGATGGTGACGGGCGAGCGCTGGCACCAGCAGGAGGGGCGGGGCAAGAGTTACGATGAGGTGCATGCCCAGCATATCCTGATCAAGGTTCCCTCCGGTGCCGATGAGAAGACGCGAGCCAAGATTCACAAGCGTGCCGAAAAGGTCGCGGACGAGCTGCAGGGCGCCACGGAGAAGCAGTTTGCCGTGCGTGCCAAGGAGGTATCCCAGGGACCGAGTGCCGCCAAGGGTGGTGACCTCGGCTGGTTCAAGCGCGGCCAGATGATCCCGGCCTTCGAGAAGGTGGCCTTCGCACTGAAGCCGGGTCAGACCAGCGGTGTCGTCAAGACCCGGTTCGGGTTGCATATCATCCACGTCATCGCCCACCGGCATGTCGATCCCAATTCGTTCGAGGCGAACCGCGACAAGATCGAGAACATCCTGCTCAATGCCGAGATGCAGGATCAGCTGCCGCGCTGGATCGCCAGTCTCAAGGCCGAGGCCACCATTCAACGGAAAAGCTGTCCGGATATGAAGTGAGTCCGCTGCTGCTGACGCCGGGCGAACCGGCCGGCATCGGGCCGGACTGTATTCTGCGTGCCTTCAGGGCCGAACCCGCCCGTTTCGATCGTGTCGTCATCGTGGCGCCGAAGGCATGGATTGAGGCGCGGGCAGCCATGATCGGCATGCATGTCGCCATTTCCGAGGTCGCCAGCCTGAAAGAGGCCGCCTTCTGCGAGGGACTCTGCTGTTGGACTCCGGGTCTGGAGCCCTCCTCCTACGCGGTCGAGGCGGGCCGCCCGAGGGCGGAGACGGCGCATGCCGTGATCCGTTGTATCGAGGCTGCGGCCGATGCCTGTCTCGACGGCCGCGCCGCTGGCATGGTGACAGGACCGATCGAGAAGGCGGTGTTGCGCGATGTCGGTTTCGATTTCCCCGGTCATACCGAGTTCCTGGCCCATCTGGCCGGCGTGCCCCGTGTGGTGATGATGCTCGCCGCAGCGCCGTTGCGCGTTGCGCTTCTGACCACGCACATGGCCCTGAGGGCGGTGCCGGATGCGCTGACGGTAGAGGATACGCTGGCGAGCATCCGCATCGTCAACAGCGATCTGCAGCGCTGCTTCGGCATCGAACGGCCGAGGTTGGGGTTGTGCGGGCTCAATCCGCATGCCGGCGAGGCGGGCCATTTCGGCCGCGAGGAGCTCGATATCTTGACGCCGGCGGTGGCGCAGGCGCATCGTGAAGGGGTCGATATCCGCGGACCGCTGCCGGCCGATACGCTTTTTTCGGCCGGCTTGCGCAAGCAGTTCGACACGATCGTCTGCTGTTACCACGATCAGGCCCTGATCCCGATCAAGGCGCTCAGTTTCGGCGATGCCGTCAATGTGACGCTGGGGCTGCCGTTCATCCGGACCAGTGTCGATCACGGCACAGCCCTGGATCGGGCCGGTGGCAGTGATGTGTCCTACAGCAGTCTGATCACGGCGATCAATCTGGCTTCGGCCATGCGACAGGAGGTCGAACGTGAACTTCAGTGAACTGACCGGCCGGTTGTTGCTGGCCACGCCCTCCATGCATGATCCCAACTTCAGCGACGGGGTCGTGCTGCTGTGCCACCACGACGAGCACGGGAGCATGGGGCTGCTCGTCAACCGGCCGCAGGATATCACCGTCGGTTCGGTGCTCGAGGATATGCAACTGACCGAAAAGCACGATTCGGAACAGGTCGTGTTCGAGGGCGGTCCGGTGGAGCCGTTCCGAGGCTTCGTGCTGCACGATGGCTGGCAGGTGTACGACTCCACTCTGGTCGTGACGCCCGAGCTGCATCTGACCACCTCCAAGGATATTCTGGAGGAGATCGCCTATGATGCCGGCCCGGAGCATTTCATGCTGATCCTCGGTTACGCCGGCTGGGATGCCGGCCAACTGGAGGAGGAGATCCAGCGCAACGACTGGCTGGTGGCCCCGGCAAGCCACGACCTGCTGTTTCATGTACCGGCGGAATCGCGCTGGATGCTGGGTGCACAGAGCATGGGGGTCGACAGGGCGCAGCTCTCCAGCCAGGTCGGCCACGCCTGATACGAAGACGGAAAGGGGAAAGTG
>DATFLK010000149.1:0-26997 GCA_035267815.1 Mariprofundaceae bacterium
CGGTAGGCGCCGAAATCCTCGCCGGGTGTGACGGCCACGCCGGCCTGCTCCAGCATCTCGTGACAGAAGGTGCGCGAATCATCCGTCAGGTTACGGACATTGGCATAGATATAAAAGGCCCCCTTCGGCTCCACGACGATCTCGAAACCGAGCTTCGGCAGCTCGGCCAGCAGCAACCGGCGGCGCCCCTCGTAGGCCTTCCGCATCGTCTCGATCTCCTCGTCAGCCTCCAAGGCCGCGATGGCCGCGAACTGCGAGAGCGTGGGTGCGGCGATAAAGATGTTCTGCATCACCCGACGGCTGGCGTCGATCAGATGCTCCGGCACGACCACCCAGCCGACGCGCCAGCCGGTCATAGCCCAGCGCTTGGAGAAACCGTTGACGACGATCGCTTCACTGCCGAACTGCAGCGCGCTCGCCGCCTTCGTGCCGTAGGTGAGGCCGTGGTAAATCTCGTCGGAGATCAGGTAGCCGTCCTTTTCACGGCAGTAGGCCATCAGCCCCTCAAGCTCCTTCTCGTCGATCAGCGTACCGGTCGGATTGCCGGGCGAGATCACCACCGCGGCCCTCGTATCCGCCCGCCAGTTCGCACGGGCCAGTTCCATATCGAGGTGGTAGCAGCTCTCGGGGCCGACGGGGACGTTGACGGGTTCTCCGCCGGCAAGCCGGATGAAGTTGCGCTGGCAGGGATAGCCGGGATCGGGCAGCAGCACCGATTCGCCCTGCTCCAGCAGCGCCGCGTAGATCAGACTGAAGGCACCGGAGGTTCCGGGCGTGATCAGGATGCGCTCGGGAACAACCTCGACGCCGTATTCTCTTTGATACCAGTCGGAGAGCGCCTTCTGCAGCTCCGGCGCGCCGGTGGAGGCGGTGTAGAAGATCTGGCCCGTATCGAGATACCGTTTGGCCGCCTCGATCACCGATTCAGGTGTCGGGAAATCGGGCTCGCCGACCTCCATATGGATGATGCGCCGCCCTTGAGCCTCCAACTCCCTGGCGCGCTCCAGAAGCTGCATCACCCGGAACGGTTCGATTTGATCAATCCTGCGCATCACAGCAGCCTAACCATCACGCCTTATAGATGCCATGCGATTGAATATGGTCGAGGGATAGCGATGCGGTTAGGCTTGGCCGCATGTTATGGGTCAAAGCCTTCCACATCATCGCCGTGGTCTCGTGGTTTGCGGGGCTCTTCTATCTGCCGCGCATCTTCGTCTACCACGCCAGTCATCCAAGCGGACCGGTGCACGAGCAGTTCTGCGTCATGGAACGCAAGCTCTACCGATTCATCATGAATCCGGCCATGATGGTGACCGTCACCCTCGGTATTATCCTCGCTTGGATGCAGTGGGGCGTCCTACACGATGCGATCTGGTTTCACATCAAGATGACGCTGGTGTTGATACTGCTCGCCTTCCATGTGCACAACGGCCGCGTCGTGCGCGATTTCGCCGCGGGACGGAATACCCGCGACCACAAGTTCTTCCGTAAATACAACGAGATCCCGACGCTGATCCTGATCGCCGTAGTGATCCTAGTGGTCGTGAAGCCTTTCTGATCGTTTAAGAGGCTGATTGTTTGATCTACCGCCAGAAATCAGCTCCTTTTTAGGATTCTTCCTCAGTCCAGACCAGAATCGGCTTACGGGCAGCACCGGTCTCGTCTAGGCGACTGCGGATCGGAAGCAGTGGGGCCGCATGCATATCCTCGGTATCGCCCGCCTCACTGGCCGCGGCGATCTCCAGCATCGCCTCACAGAAGGCGTCCAGCGTCTCCTTCGACTCCGTCTCGGTCGGCTCGATCAACATCGCACCATGTACAATCAGCGGAAAGTACACGGTCATCGGATGGAAACCGAGATCGATCAGCCGCTTGGCGATGTCGAGCGTCTTGATGCCGTGGCGGTTCTGTATCTCGTCGGTCAGCAGGCACTCGTGTTTGCACAGCCCCGGGAAGGGCACGTGGTAGGCATCCTTGAGCCGCGCCAACACGTAGTTGGCGTTGAGCACTGCATCCTCGGCGATCTTGTGCAGATGCTCTCTTCCGAAAGCGGCGATGTAGGCGGCGGCACGCAACAGCACGCCGCTCTGGCCGATGCTGCCGAGCACCGGGCCGATGCTCTGATCGTCGTCGTGCAGCAACCGGTAACCGTCATCCCCCTTCTCGATGCGCGGCACCGGCAGGTAGGGGGCAAGCGTCTCGTTGACCACCACCGGGCCGCCGCCGGGCCCGCCGCCGCCGTGCGGCGTGGAGAAGGTCTTGTGCACATTGATGTGCAGGCAGTCGATACCCATGTCACCAGCCTTAGCGATACCGACCAGCGCATTGAGATTGGCGCCGTCACCGTAGACGAAGCCGCCGGCCTCGTGCACCAGACGACAGATCTCGACGATATCGGACTCGAACATGCCAGCCGTGTTGGGGTTGGTCAGCATCAGGGCGGCGACATCATCATCCAAATGCGCCTTCAGCACATCGATATCCATGCGACCGTCGTCGCCAGATTTCAGCTCCACCGTTTCCATACCACAAAGACTCGCCGAGGCGGGATTGGTGCCGTGCGCCGAATCGGGGACCAGCACCTTGGTGCGATACCCCTCGCCTTTCGCGGCAAGTGCGGCGCGGATCAGCATCAGCCCGGTCAGTTCGCCCTGCGCGCCGGCAGCCGGCTGCAGCGTCACGTGCGGCAGACCGGCGATCTCACCGAGCCATTCCTGAAGCTCGTAGAGAAGCGCCAGAATCCCCTGCACCGTATGCTCGGGTTGGTCCGGATGCAGTTGCGCCAGCCCCGGCAGCCGGGCCAGCGTTTCGTTGACGCGTGGGTTGTACTTCATCGTGCAGGAGCCGAGCGGGTAGAAGCCGGTCTCGATGCCGTGGTTCCACTGCGACAGGCGCACGAAATGGCGCACCGTCTCCGGCTCGGAGAGGCCGGGAATCCCTGCCGCCTCGCGTCGGGCAAACGATGTCAGATCATCGGGAAGATCGCCTTCGACGCCCGGCAAATGGATGCTGACCGACTCTTCATGGGCCCGCTCGAAAACGAGCGGCTCCTCGTGCTGCAGGCCGTGGGTTCCGGAGTAGTGTTCGCTCATCGCACGGCCTCCAGCGCGGCGTGGTAGTCGGCGATATCCTCCGCCTCGATCATCTCGGTGGTGGCGACCAGTAGATGGCACGCTTCCGCCTTCGGATCGATCCGCTCCAGAGGAATGCCTGCGAAGATGTCGCACCCCTCCGCCCCGGCCAGAAAGTGGTCGCGCGAATCCCCGTCGGCGAAGCTCAGCACAGTCTCGTTGAAGCGCGGACCGGATGCCGCCCGGACATGATCAGGCAGCCCCGAAACAAGCCGGGAGAGGGCTGCGGCCGAGCGGCGCGCCACGGTCGCCAGCCCTGCATCGCCCATCAGACTCATGTAGGCCGCTGCGGCGGTGCACATCAGCCCCTGGTTGCTGCAGATATTGCTCGTCGCCTTCTCGCGGCGGATATGCTGCTCGCGAGTGGAGAGCGTCAGCACGAAACCGCGGCGGTCGCGGGCATCGTGGGTCATGCCGCAGACACGGCCGGGCATCTGGCGCACATGCTTCTTTTTGCAGGCGAAGAGCCCCAGCTGCGGCCCACCGTAACCCATCGGGATACCGAGCGCCTGGCCGGAGCCGACGCAGATATCCGCACCGAGGCTGCCCGGCGCCTCGATCAGCGCGAAGGCGGTGGCATCGGAGAAGGCGACCACCATCAGCGCGCCGGCCGCATCGCAGGCGGCGCGCACGGACGCGAGATCGTAGACGGAGCCGTAGAAGTCGGGGTACTGCACGATTACACAGGCAGTCTCCCCGTCGATCGCCTCGACCACGGCATCGACATCGGTGGCGAAACCGGAACAGGGGACATCGACGCTGCTGCCGGAGATTCGGGAAAGGTAGTTGTGCGTCACCGTCCTGTAGCGAGGATTGACGCTGCCGGCCAGCACCACTCTCTCACGGCGGGTGACGCGCCGCGCCATCAGCGCCGCCTCGGCCACACTGGTGGCGGCGTCGTACATCGAGGCATTGCACACCTCCATGCCCAGCAGGCGCGCGATCATGGTCTGGAACTCGAACAGCGCTTGCAGCGTGCCCTGGCTGATCTCCGGCTGGTAGGGGGTGTAGGCGGTCAGGAACTCGCCGCGACCGATGACGTAATCGACGACGGCCGGAACGAAATGGTGGTAGGTGCCCCCGCCGAGGAAACAGCGGGTGTTGCCGGCGTGGCGGTTCTGCTCGGCCGCCTGCGTGAACTTGCGGATGATGCCCGCCTCGTGCAGCGCATCGGGCATGTCGAGGCTGCCCGGCTCGATATGGAGATCGGCCGGGATATCGGCAAACAGATCGCGCATGCCGGAGACGCCGATGGTCTCTAGCATGCGGCTGCGATCACGCTCGGTATGGGGCAGAAAACGCATTCAAAATCCTTGTCGCCGAAGCCCGGAGGCCTCGCCTGCGGTATTACTCTTCCAGATAGGTGGCGTAGGTCTCGGCGTCCAGCAGCTCGGCGGTGTCGCCGGAGAGCTTCACCTTGGCGATCCAGCCAGCGCCGTAGGGATCCTCGTTGACCTTCTCCGGTCCGGCCTCCAGGCCGTCGTTGACCTCGACCACCTCGCCAGCGGCGGGAGCGTAGACATCGGAGACGGCCTTGACCGACTCCACCACGGCGAACGGTTCGCCCACCGCGACCTCACGGCCGATATCCGGCAGCTCGACGAAGACGATGTCGCCCAGCGCCTCCTGGGCATGGTCGGTGACGCCGAAGGTGGCGATATCGCCCTCGATACGCACCCACTCGTGCTCCTTGGTGTATTTCAGATCTGCCGGAATGCTCATGGCGCCCCCCCTGTCATATAACTCTATGGTAGCACTGATCTTTCAGCGCTTCCGCGGGCTGCCCATGGCCCGCCAAAACGAAGAATGCCAGTCGTTCATTTTGTAAAAAAGGCAAAACGCGGGTTGCCTTTTCGTGCTGATTTTTTTGGCCTCCTGCCAAAAATCAGCCGCTTATACTATTTACGGACGCGGCTGCGGACAAACGGTGTCTTGACCCGCTCGCAGGCGACCGCCCTGCTGCGGATCTCCACGGCCAGTTCATCGCCATCCACAGACCCGATCGCATGGGCGGTCGGCACATAGGCCAGCGCCACACCGCAGCCGAGCAGCGGGGAGTGCATGCCGCTGGTGATCTCGCCGATTCGCTCGCCGCCCGCCAACACGCCGTAGTGCTCGCGCGGAATGCCGCGTCCGGTCAATTTCAGCGCAACCAGCTGCCGGCTGCCCCCCTCGGCCTTGCGTGCCGCCACCGCATCACGACCGATGAAGTCGCCCTTCTCCAGCTTCGTGATCCACATCAGCTTCGCCTCGACGGGGGTCACCGCATCGCTGATCTCGTGACCGTAGAGCGCATACCCCATCTCGGTGCGGAGCATGTCGCGCGCCGCCAGTCCGATCGGCTGTGCGCCCGCCCCGATCAGGCTATTCCAGACATCCCCGGCCGCGTCGTTGGACAGGTAGAGCTCGAAGCCGTCCTCACCGGTGTAGCCGGTACGCGATACGATCGCCTGCGCACTGCAGATCACTGCGGTGGCAAAGCGGTAGTAGCCGACCGACTCCAGATCGATATCGGCAAGCGGCTGCAGCAACGCCTGCGCGGTCTCGCCCTGCAACGCCAGCAGTGTCGTGTCGTCGGATTCATCAGAAACAGTGACGTCGAAACGGGCCGCCTGCGCCTCGAGATGCGCCACATCCTTGTGCCGGTTGGCCGCATTGATGCAGAGGTAGAATTCGGTTTCGCCCATCCGGTAGGTGGTGATGTCGTCGATGAAGGTGCCCTGGTCGTTGAGCAGGGCCGAATACTGCACCTGACCGTCGGCCAGCCTCGAGACGTCGTTGGTGGTCACATACTGCAGGAAGTCGATGGCCTCGGGGCCGGTGACGCGCACCTGCCCCATGTGCGAAATATCGAACAGCCCAGCACCGCCCTCGCGCACGACCTTGTACTCCTGCAGCGCCCCGGCCTTGTACTGCACCGGCATCTCGAAACCGGCGAAGGGCACCATTCTGCCCCCCAGTTCGATGTGCGCCTCATAAAGCGGGGTGCGGGCGAGTTCGCTCATGACTGCTCCTCTTTCCCGGTGTCGCCAACATGAGCGCGGAAGGCTTGGATGGTGTTGTGCAGCAGCATGGTGATGGTCATCGGTCCGACCCCGCCCGGTACCGGCGTGATCCACGCCGCGCGCTCGGCTGCCGCCTCGAAGGTGACGTCGCCACACAGCTTGCCGTCCTCGCCCCGGTTCATGCCGACATCGATCACGGTCGCGCCCGGCCGGATCCATTCGCCCTTGACCAGTCCCGTCTTGCCGGCCGCCGCAATCACCACATCGGCACGCTCGACATGGGATTTCAGGTCACGGGTGAAGCGGTGCGTAACCGTCACCGTGGCACCGGCAAGCAACAGCTCCATGGCCATCGGCCGACCGACGATGTTGGAGGCTCCGACGATGACC
This sequence comes from Mariprofundaceae bacterium, assembly GCA_035267815.1. Taxonomy (GTDB): domain Bacteria; phylum Pseudomonadota; class Zetaproteobacteria; order Mariprofundales; family Mariprofundaceae; genus DATFLK01. The sequence goes on from DATFLK010000149.1 coordinate 6,527, forward strand.
GCCTCCTTACCGTGCAGGTCCTCGCCGGTCTCGGCCAGAAGCTTCATGCAACCGTACGGCGTACAGGAGCGGAGCGCCGGGATGCGTGCCGCCAGCCGACCGACGTTGTAGGGATGAAACCCATCGACATCCCGATCCGGCGTGATCGCCTCGATCATCGCCTCGGGATCGATATGATCCGGCAGCGGCAGCTGCACGAGGATGCCGTCGACACGCGGGTCGCGGTTCAGCTCGGCGATCAGGCCCAGCAGGTGCTGTTGCGTCACCGCGACATCCAATTCATGCGAGAAGGATTCGAGTCCGACGCTCTTGCACGCCTTCTTCTTGCTGTTGACGTAGATCTGCGAGGCCGGGTCCTCGCCGACCAGGATCACGGCAAGGCCGGGGGCGCGACCGTGCCTGGCGGCCAGTGCCGCCACTTCATCGCGCATCTCGTCCCGCATGCGGGCGGAGAGCGCCTTGCCGTCCAGAATTCTCGCTGCCATGGCGGCGGATTGTGGCGCTTCGGCGCCTTCCCGTAAACCACAAACTGGCGCCCGGTACGCCTTTGCAAGGGGTTCAGACACTGCCATGATGGCGCGCATGAGATGCGACGGAAACAGGGTGCGGTTCGGTATCGATCTGGGCGGCACGAAAACCGAACTGATCGCACTGGACGATGTCGGTAGCGAGTTGCTTCGCTTTCGCCGCTCCACGCCTGCGGGCGACTACAGAGCCAGCCTGCAACTCATCTCGGAGATGGTGCAAAAGGCCGAGACGAAACTCGGATGCACCGCCACGGTCGGCATCGGCACCCCCGGCGCCGTCAGTCGCAGCAGCGGCTTGATGAAGAACTGCAACTCCACCTGGCTGAACGGCCGCCCTTTCAGGGAAGAGATCGAGACACTACTGCAGCGCCAGATCCGTACCTCGAACGACGCCAACTGCTTTGCGATGTCGGAGGCGGTGGACGGCGCCGGTGCAGAGGCCAAAACGGTGTTCGGCATCATCGTCGGCACCGGCACAGGCGCCGGCATCGTCATCGACGGCCATATCTTGGAGGGGGTCAACGGCATCGCCGGCGAGTGGGGGCACAACCCGCTGCCGTGGCCTACGGACGACGAACGGCCAGGACCCGCCTGCTACTGCGGCCGCAACGGGTGCATTGAGACATGGCTCTCCGGCCCCGGCATGGCGGCGGACCATCAGCAGCACACAGGACACACACTCACCGCCGAGGAGATCGCAGCCGGGGCGACCCAAGGTCATACAGACTGTATGCAGACTATGTCGCGCTATACGCACCGGCTAGCCCGCGGGCTAGCCCATGTCATCAATATCCTCGATCCGGATGTAATCGTGCTGGGCGGCGGCATGTCGAACATCGCCAGCTTCTACGAAGCGGTACCGGCACTGTGGCACGAGTTCATCTTTTCGGACACGATCGAGACACAACTTCGGCCGCCCGCCCACGGCGATTCCTCCGGCGTGCGCGGCGCGGCATGGTTATGGGAGTAGCGTCATGAGACTGCTGCATATCGGTCTGATCGTTTCGGACCTGACACGATCGGCCGCTTTTTATGAAGGGATTCTGGGGCTGCCGCGCGATCCTCGCCCCGAACTCGGCTTCGACGGCATCTTCTACCGGCTGGAGGCGGGACAGCAGATTCACCTGATGCGGCTGGACGATCCGTATGGCGGGGTTGAGCGGCCGGCGCACGGCGGGCGCGACAACCATGTGGCACTGGCTGTCGACGACCTTGACGCCATCTGCGCCCGGCTCAATACAGCCAGCATTTCCTACACAAGGAGCCGTTCCGGCCGCGCGGCCATCTTCTGCCGAGACCCTGACGGCCATGCGGTGGAACTCTGTCTCTCCGTCTGAGACCATATAAAAAGGGCGGCCGTGGAGCCGCCTCTTCTTTTTTGCCTTGGGAAGATGCTGACGTATTGACTTCCTGCCAAACATCAACACGCAAGTGCTTGATTTTGGCAGGGCATCCATGCCCTGCACGGAAACGCCGAATGAGTCAGCGCTTCCGAAGCCGAGATTAGTAGTTGCCGAACTTCCCGTTCTTCACGGTTTCGAACAGGGCGTGTGCGGCCTCTTTCTCGTGACCCTTGATCAGCTGCATATACTTCAGCGTCATGACCGTGGTCTTCTTGGTCCACTGCGGATCGGCACTGGCGATCTTGCGATCCTTGACCGCAAAGCCGGACTCGAAGACCTTGGCCAGCGCATTCTCATTGCCATACGCGGCGACGACCGCCTTCATGGATGGACCGAGCTTCACCGTATCCATGGTATGACAAGCCATGCATGCCATGGTATCGAAGGCATATGCCGGGGTAGAGAGCGCCATCAGGCCGACGACGGCAACCGCTGAAAACACCAATGGTTTCTTCATCATCTTTCCTCCTGGTTCGCGCCATAGATTCATCTAATTAGTATATTATAATATTGCACGCATTATGTTGCAGGCCCGACTGCCAACCTCTGCAGCACTCAAGACGGTCACGTAAGGGCTATGGCGGACAACACAGTGCTGTTTTGGATCGCAGCGGTTGAGGGACATGCCCCCCGAGCCACCCGTGCCGGCAGCGCGATAACAGGCGAAAGACTCCCGTCTTTCGCGGATCACTCAAAGGTGCATTGCCTCGGTGAAGATCGGGTCGATCTTCCCCCGCCACGGACCGTGGTAGGCGGCCAGCCAGCGTTCGGCCTGGGTCTGTCCCGATTCGACTGCGCCGATCACCGGCGCCAGAAAGCGCTCCTCCGTCTCGCCCTGACAGTTGACGAAATGGATGTTGGCCAGGCCATTTCTGGCGATATCGAGCATCTCCTCGCATAGCGACAGCACCGTCGTATCGCGGAACCGCGTGGCCAGCGCCGTACGCGGCACCGCATGGCGTAGCGCCACTACCTCGGCATGGGTCCAGTCGGCCACCATCTCCCACGCCTTTTCGAGCGCCTGCCCGTCATAGAGCAATCCCTTCCAGAGCGCCGACAGGGAACAGATCCACGGCCACGGCCCGGCATCGGCGCCACGCATCTCCAGATACCGCTTCAGGCGCACCTCCGGAAAGACCGTACTGGCATGCAGTTCCCAATCCTCCATCGTGGGGTATTGGCCGGGAAGCTGCCGCAGCTTGCCGGCCAAGAAGTCGCGGAAGCTAGCCCCGGCGCAGTCGACATACTTTCCCTCCCGAACGACGAAATACATCGGCACGTCGAGAAGCCACTCCATCCACGCCCCGAATCCGAATCCCTCCTCGAAGACACAGGCCGGCACACCGGTACGATCCGGATCGGTATCGAGCCAGCAGGCCGCCCGGGCCGAGAGCCACCCGGAAGGCTTGCCGTCGACAAAGGGACTGGCCGCATACAGGGCGGTGATCAGCGGCTGCAGGCAGATGCCGATGCGCATCTTCTTCGCCATATCGGCTTCGGAGGAGAAATCGAGATTGGCCTGTACGGTGGCGGTGCGCAGCATCATGTCCAGACCCATGCCGCCCACTTTCGGCATATAGTTGCGCATCACCGCATAGCGGGCCTTGGGCATCCAGGGGACATCCTCCCGCCGCCATTTGGGCTGGAATCCGAGCCCCAGAAAACCGATACCGAGCGTCCGTGTAATCTCGCGCAACAGGGTGAGGTGATCGGTGGTCTCCGCGCAGGTTTCGTGGATGCTGGCGAGCGGCGCACCGGAGAGCTCCAGCTGACCGCCGGGTTCAAGCGTGATGGAGGCGTGATCGCGGGTCAGCGCGATCGGCTTACCCTCTTCGAGCACAGGCTGCCAGTCGTGCTCAGAGACCTTCTCCAGCAGGTGTCGGATACTGCGCTCGCCCTCGTAGGGGAGCGGCCGCAATGTATCGATGCAGAAACCGATCTTCTCGTGTTCGGTGCCGATGCGCCATTGATCGGCCGGTTTACAGCCCGTGGCGAACCAGCCGGCGAGCTCCTCTTCGGTCAGGGTCCTGTTCATGGTCGGCACTCTAGCCGCAATCGACCCCGCGGAATACAGAAACGAGCTAGGGGGCGTAATCGGTGCCCAGAATACGGATCAGCGGTGCCAGATGCTTCTCGTAGCGCTTCCAGACAGCCATCGAATCAGTGTAGATGGCACGGCGAACCTGCGCCACGCTGGCTGTGCGCACGGCATTGCGGGCCTGCTGGAACTGCAGGCACTGGTCGCTCCACTCCAGGCCGCAGGCATCGAGCAGCTTGCGCGTCTCCCCCTCCTGATCAGCAATCAACCGCTCGTAGGTCAGCTCGTACATCACACCTTTCGGTAGCATGTCGCGCCAGTGCTGCATCAGCTTCAGATACATTTGGTAATAGTAGCCCAGCTCCTCCAGATCGCGCCCGAAATCGAAGGCCTGACCCTGGATGTTCTGCCTGTAGATCGATAGGCATGTATCGAGCGGATGGCGGCGCACATGCACGATCCTGGCCTGAGGCAGGGCGCAGTGGATCGCGCCGACAAACCGAATATTATTAAGCGACTTATCGGTAATACGCCGCACATGCTCCGGGACGCCCGACCTGAGGCCTTTAAGATAGGCCTGTCCGATTTCGCGCCACTGTTCGGGAAAAAATGATGTGATCCGTTCAAGTGTCAGTGGTGCATCCTCTTCATGCATCGAGGAGAGCACCTCGCCCTCGAACAGGTGGCACTCCCCCTTGCTCGACACATCCGGGTGGGATGCAAGGATCTGTTCGGTCAGCGTGCTGCCGCAACGCGGCATACCGACAACGAATATCGGCGTAGCATCGTGCAAACCGCCTGTCCGTGACAATACCTCCGGCGTATACATCTCCATGATGGATTCGATATGCGCTAGTTCCGATTCGCGGTGATAGGTCCCTCCCCTGTACCGAACATCGTTGCCCCCCCTGTAATACTGAAACGCACGATCGTAATCCCCAAGATCGTGCATCATCTTGCCAATGGCGAATCCCAGACTGATACGCTCCTCGGAATCCGGCGCACTGCGCTCATACATGGAGATGGCGGTCGCGATATCCTCATCATCTTCCGACCGGAATTTTTTAATCTGTGCGATTGATGAGATAGCCTGCGACCGCGCCGGATCAAGCTCGAGCGTCCTCCGGAACTCGGTCTCGCCCTCCTCCATTCTGCCCATCTGCACCATAAGCTGGGCCAAACGGAGATGGGCTTCGGTATCGGTTGGTTCTATGTCAATTATCTCACGAAGACAGGACTCCGCTTCCTCATAACGCTCCGACTCATAACAAATACGGTATAGTCGCATCAGTATATCGATATCCGAAGGCTGCTGTTTACGAAGCCGTTGCAGAACAGGCTCGGCCTCTTCATGAAGACCCATCTCAATCAACGCCTTGCTGTAATTCCGGAGAACTGACAACTCCCTGATGCCATGTCGAATTGCCCGCCGGTAGCTCTCCAGCGCCTCCCGGTATTGCTCCCGCTCAAGATAGAGGCTGGCCAGATTGGCGTGGAACTCTCCGCTCCCAGGGGATGCCGCCACCGCCTGCCGGAACAACTCGAAGGCGTGATCTCTCTGCCCTGCATTGCGGCAGATAATCCCGCGAAAATTGGCTACATACGGATTATCAGCCTGCAACACCTCGATCTCCGCGCATAACTGCTCGCAGATGGCATCTCGACCATTGCCCAGTGCCCGGGCCGCCTGATCGACCAATACCCTTATCTGCTTCTTTTTTTTATTCGAAAGCTTCATTGAATGCTGAATTCATGATTGCCGGATGATTGTATTCCGTGCCCAAAATTTTTATCAATGGTTCAAAATGCTTCTCATAACGCTTCCAACCGGATACAGAATCTTTATAGATGGAACGCCTGACCTGGGCCACACTGGCCGTTCTGACGGCTTTCTCTGACTTGTTAAACTGCAAGCATTGATCGCTCCAGCTTAGCCCACAGGCTGCCAACAACTTCCGTGTTTCCCCCTCCTGATCCGCCACCATATCTTCATAGTTGAACTCATACATAACACCAGCGGGCAACACATTCCGCCAATGCTCCATCAGCCGCAGATACATTCGATAGTAATAACCCAGCTCTCCAAGGCTATACCCATAATCAAACAGTGACGCCATAAAATCGAGTTTGTAGATCGACAGGCATGTATCAAGCGGATGACGCCGCACGTGCACAATGCGAGCCTTTGGCAGGGCACAGCGGATAGCACCAATCAGGCGATAGTTGTTCAATGATTTATCCGTAATACGCAAGGCATCTGGGGCTTCAGACTTGATACTCCTCAGGTGGGTCATTCCCACATCCCGCCACTGCTCGGAACTGAGGGACAGCAACAAATCAAGCGTTAAAGGGGTATCCCTGCCACAGGTAGCATTAAGAATATCCCATCCGAATCGGTTGCTCTCCCCCATGCCATACACATCCGGATGAGATGCCAGAATCTGCTCGGTCAGTGTACTTCCGCAACGAGGCATGCCCACGATGAAGATCGGTGTGGCATCATCCAGCCCACTCGTTTGACTCAAAACTTCAGGCGTAAAATTATCAATGATATCAATTATATGACCCAGTTCTCGATCATTGTCATAGTCGCTTTGACGATGCATATAGTCGTTGGCCTCTTTGAAGTAACTGAAGGCACGATCATAATCGCCTATATTTTCCATCACCTTGCCTAGGGCAAAACCTAGGGATGCTCGGTCAGACGATTCCCTGTCTGCACGCTCATACAGTGAAGCCATGGCGACGACATCAGCGTCATCCGCTGAATTATACCGCTTGAATTCGACGAGCTTCGCATATACGCGAACATCATCTGGCTTGATGGCCAAAGCCCTACGCATATATTTCTCAGCCTCATCGAATTGGCCTGATTCAGAATTCAGTTTACCCAAATGGAAAAGCGCATCGTTATCTTCGGGATCACACGCCAAAACAGCCCGTAGGCACTCTTCAGCTTCATGGATTCTGTTCATCCCATAACATGCACGGAACATGGCTTTCAATATTTTCTGGTCACTAGGGGCGCTCTTTCTCGCCCGTTGAAGAAGGTTATATGCCTCTTCGTAGTCTCCTCTCTGAATCAACGCAGTACAATAACCAAACTGTATTGAAAGCGAGCCCGACTCAAGCCGAATCGCCTGTCGGTAACTATGCAACGCATCCGCAACACGCTGTTGAGCCAGATAGAAGGCCCCTAGATTAGCATGAAACGCGCCGCGCTTCGGAGCAGCCTGAATCGCATCCATAAAGAGCTTCTCAGCCTTGTCCGTTTCCCCCTGATAACTGGACATCACCGCGCGCATATTGGCCACATCGGGATGACCGGGCTGCAGCGATTCGATCTTCCTGCACAATCGTTCACTGATATCATAGCGCCCACTTGCAAACGCCTGGTTGGCCTGTTCGACCATCTCCCTGATCTTTTTCTTCTTGTTGTTCGAAAGTTTCATCTTAGCCATCAAATAAACCTCTGACAGGTTGACGCACACCTAGACATGCGCCGCAACCAGTCTCAACCAATAGTGCACGAGCACCATGCTGCGAGATTCAGGACCTGTCTCCTGCAGCTCTGTTTCGAGTTCCGGCACATATGCCTCAGGAATATGGTAGATCGCACCGGATGTCTCCCAATCTTCCTCCGTTTTCATCAGACGCAACCCCACCGTATCGCCGATATCGAACATGCGACTGCCCCACCTGTCCACAATCACAACAGGTTCAGCCTCCTCAGCTGGATACGTCTTCAGGGTGAAGCTCTCGCCCGGCTGGCAGTCCGAAACCCGGTACAGACAAAGGGAACGCTCTGCCAGTTGCACCAGATAATCCCGCTGGTTTTCGTCCAGACCTAGATCGTCCGCCTCGAGAATCAGTCGAAGCGGTCTATCCTCACCCTCGCCATTGGAGAAGCGACCTTCCGCCACCAGTTGCTCGAGCAAATTCATGTCATGGATGCCACGTATCCGGGCATCGGCAGTAGCAATCCCTTCGCGCTCCTTCTTGTTGATCCCCGCAAGCCATACATCCTCCACCCACCGGTCGATCTCCTCCCTGTAATGGTGGCTGATCCAGCCGAGCGATTTCCGAATTCCCTCGCGACGATTGATGCGCTCGCTGTCCAAGTCCCGCTGGCGGAGCATACAGCATTTCTTGTATTTCTTGCCGCTACCACAGGGGCAGGGATCATTGCGTTGCAACTTTTGAGCCACAGAAACTCCCTAGAATTGAGAATACAGGAACGTGAATCGCCCCTCTTTCTTGTTAGCCTGACGTTAAAGCACGCCCTGATCAAGCGTTTGGCGAGAGCAAAAAGATGAACCTAGGTATTTACACAAAAGAACTGATCCCACTTTAAATAAAACGATAACGGCCTCTGTGATGGACACAGTCCGCATGTTGCAAAATGACACACCCCCCGTGTGTCATGTTGACCCAGTGAAGTGGGTCCCGCAATGTTAGGCCATCCTCCCGGAGGGAAGAGTGCATATTCTACAACGTACGGAACCAGGATGGTTCATGTTGGATGGATTCACTTGAAACGAGGGAGGGTATGTTTGCACTGGCTCCACGGAGCCAAATCTTTATTTGCGAGGATAGAATCACATGAAGAAGACACTTCTTTCTGCTTCTGCCTTTGCTCTTGTTGCGGTCTCCAGCATGGCGCTGGCCCCCACCAAGGCTGAGGCTATCCCGGCATTCGCACGCCAGACCGGCGCAGCCTGCCTGAGCTGCCACTTCCAGCAGTTCCCGGCGCTGAACGCGTATGGCCGTATGTTTAAGGAAGGTTCGTTCACCGACGTCGGTGACGAGGCCTTGGTTGAGGGTGAGAACCTCTCCATCCCGGCCGTCCTGAACGCCACCTTCGTGGTGCGTGCTCAGGCTGTCCACACCAGCAACGGCACACTGCCGGCGAACACAACGGCTGCCACTTCCAGCACCGCATACACCATCCCGGCCGACCAGAACCTGCTGATCGCAGGCCGCGCCGGCAGCAACACTGGTGTGTTCGTTGAGTTCGGTCCTGGACCCGCCGCTGTTAGCGGCACCACTGCAACCGCAGGTGGTGGCGCCAACGGCCAGGGTGGCATTAACAACATCCAGGTCATGAACAGCTTCGATCTGGGTGGCTTCAAGGCTGGCATCAGCTACGCCAACACCTCGTTCGGCGCTGACGCCATTCTGGCCGTCAACAGCGTTTACGGCCAGCACTCCGGTGTGATGAACAACTTCGGTGATGTTTCGGCTGTGAACAACTCCGGTCTCACCAACCAGTGGAGCAACATCGGCGCCTGGGTTGGCAACGATATGGGCTTCATCCAGGTCGGACTGATTGCCCCCGGCTCTGTAGTCGGTGGTGGCAACAACATTGGCCTGAAGATGGCCAAGCTGGTCAAGGTTGCCGGTACGTTTGATCTGGGCGGCTTCGACACCATCATTGGTGCCGGTACGGTTGCTGGCAAGATTGGCAAGACCAGCGGTACCGTCACGCAGGCAGCCAACGCTGACATGCAGTGGGTCTACGGTCAGATGCAGGGTGATCTGGGCGACATGAGCCTCGGTGTCTATGCTGACTGGGCCCATGCCAAGGGCAAGGCCGGCGGCAACGTCATGGGTGCCAATGACATGGGTACTGCACTTGCTGCTACCAATACCCTGGCTGGAATGAATTCCATCACTTCCGGCGACAAGTTCGATGCCTACTCGCTCCGTGCGACACTGGCACCGACCCGTCGCACACTGGTGGGTATCGGCTATGGCTACCGCAAGACCAGCATTGCTGCTGCGGGCGCCACTGTCGCCAACTCGAACAAGCATCAGCTGATCGAACTCGGCGCTAGCTACATGATCTACCAGAACAACATCCTGTCGCTGACCTATCAGAACGACAAGGTCACCTGGGGCACAGCTCCAACAGGTAACGTGAACGGCAATATCAAGACCACGACTCTCGATTACCTGATCATGCTGTAAGATCGGGTTCCTTCGGGAATCGTTGTTTGGGAAAGGGAGGCTTCGGCCTCCCTTTCTTTTTGGTCTCCGGCGACTCGCCAAAGCACCTGCAACAATCGCTACAACTATTGACCTTTGACACATCCGGCGCTGGAATGCCGCGCTATGGAAAAATCGACCCGCCTTCTGACCACCCTCACCCTCTCCCTGATACTGACCGCCTGCGGCGGTGGCATGCCGAAGCTCTTCTGGTCTGTCGATGAGGGAAAAAAACCGGATTACGCCCGAGACAAATCCGCTTCACCGGACGAGCAGAGCCGGGCACCGCTGGATGTTCCGCCTGAGCTGCGCAAGGACGTCAGTGTTCCAATGCCGGACAAGGTCGCCACAAAAGCGGCCGATGCCGGCAAAAGCACCGAGATGCCCCAGTCCGAAAAGGAGGCGATCACCGGCAAGGTCGTGGCTCTGGACGCCCGCGTCTACACACAACCGCCCGCCACCGTCTTCTCCTCGACCGTCGATGCCATGACATCGCTGAACCTCCCGGTACAGAGTGTCGACTCGCCCAGCGGCACCATCACGACGGAGTGGATCCGGAAGGATGCCAATTATGCCAATTCCTTTGTCGGATCCGTCTTCAATGCATTCGGTGCCGGCCCGTCCCATACGCGCTTCCGCTATGTGGTGCGCGTGCTTCGCACCGAAACGGGCAAAACGCGGCTGGAGATCCGCACGCTGGGACAGCAGTACATCAACCACCACTGGGTCAACAAACCGCTGAAACAGAAGATCGGCAACGAGCTCTTCTCGGCCGTCGAGGAGCGCCTCGGACAGGTCGCCAAACCGGCCAATCCATCCGTCGCACCGGTCACACCGAACCAACCGGAATCGAAATAACACCGGACCTGTTGAAAGATGCGATGGCGGGGTTTTCATGCCCCCACCATTTTTTTATGAGATAATCAGATCGGCCAGCGCGGCACCGGGATCGGGTTGGCGCATCAGCGATTCGCCAACCAGAAAGCCATAGACGCCGGCACCCTGCATACGCATGACATCGGACTGCTGATAGATGCCGGACTCGGTAATCACGACCTTGTCATCGCCGACATGGGGCAGCAGGGAGAGAGTGGTATCGAGACTCGTCTCGAAGCTATGCAGATCGCGGTTGTTGATACCGAGAAGCGATGTGTCCAATGCCAGCGCACGCTCCAGCTCCTGCCGGTTATGCACCTCGGGCAGCACGGCGAGCCCCTGCTCCCTAGCCGCCGCGCAGAGCTCCTCGGCCAGACCATCATCGACCATGGCCAGGATAATCAGGATAGCATCCGCGCCGATCGCCCGCGCCTCGATCACCTGATAGGGATCAAGCATGAAATCCTTGCGCAGGATCGGAACATCGACCGCCTCGCGAATACTCGACAGGTAGGCATCCGATCCCTGAAAGAAGCGCTCGTCCGTCAGCACGGAGAGGCAGCATGCACCGTGATCGGCATACGATGTGGCGATCGCCTCGGGATCGAAATCGGGGCGGATCACGCCCTTGGATGGACTGGCCTTTTTGATCTCGGCTATCACGGCAGTGCGTCGCTCCTCGATACGCGCTGACAGGGCGGACGCAAAACCGAGCGGCTGGCGTTCGCCGGCCCGTCTCAGCATCTCGCCCTCGCTGCAGCGCTGCCTGCATGCACGAACCCAGTCGCTCTTGTAGGCCGCGATCTCGTTCAGGATACTCACCGACTGATCACCCTTGGGTAAATGCGGCCAGACGGTCCAGAAGCTGCATCGCCTCGCCGCTATCTAGCGTTTCGGCCGCCGCCCTGAGTCCTGCAGGAATCCCGTCGACCCTGCCTGCCACCCAGAGCGCGGCGGCGGCATTGAGCAATACGATATCGCGGGCCGGTGTTTTGCCACCTGCCAGCACATCGCGGATCGTCGCCGCATTGGCCTCGGCATCACCGCCGGTCAATGCCGCGGGGTCCGCATAGGGCATGCCGAACGCGGCCGGATCGATCTCGAAGAGGCGCTGTGGCTCCCCCTGCTCAACCCATATCGCATCGGTGACCGCCGTCGTCGTGATCTCGTCGAGGCCGTCGCGTCCATGCACCACCAGGGCCCGTCGGATACCGAGCTGCTGCAGGGCAGCGGCCACCAGCTCCATCCTGTCCCTGGCATAGACCCCCACCACCTGAAACTCGGCATCTGCAGGATTGGTCAGAGGGCCCAACAGATTGAAGATGGTGCGCATCCCCAGCTCTCGGCGGGGTGAGGCGGCATACTTCATGGCCGGATGATGCGACTGCGCAAACAAAAAGCCGATCCCCACCTCGTCGATACAGGCTGCCACCCGCTCGGGCGCCAGGTCGAGACAGACACCCAACGACTCCAGCACATCGGCACTGCCGGACCGGGAGGACACGGCACGATTGCCATGCTTGGCCACCGGCTGTCCGGCCGCCGCCACCACCAACGCCACGCAGGTAGAGATATTGAAGGTGCATGCACCGTCCCCACCCGTGCCACAGGTATCCAGAAGCGGTCTCGCGTGCGGGTCGATCTGGGTCGCCGCAGCACGCATGGCCCGGGCGGCCCCTGCGACCACCTCGGCGGACTCGCCCCGTATGGAGAGCCCCATCAGCAACGCGCCCACCTGTGCCGGCGTCGCCTCACCCTGCATGATGGCTCCGAACGCTGCCTCGGCCTCGTCGGAGGAGAGCATCTCACCCTTTTGGAGCTGCCTCAGGGCCAACTGCATGACGCCCCCCTTCATACCCGGCTATCCAGAAAATTCTTCAGCAACTGATGGCCGTGTTCGGTCAATATCGACTCCGGATGAAACTGCACACCGAAGGTGGGATGCTCGACATGCACCATCGCCATCAACTCGCCCTGCGGCGTCCAGGCGGTGCGCCTCAGGCAATCCGGAAGCGGCTCCTCGACGATCAGTGAGTGATAGCGTGTCGCCGTAAAGGGCGACGGAATCTCTTTGAAGACACCGCTGCCATCATGCTCGATCGGGCTCGTCTTGCCGTGCATCAACCGGGGGGCACGCACCACACGGCCGCCGAAGGCCGCCGCAATGGCCTGATGCCCCAGACAGACGCCAAAGATCGGAATGCGCCCCGAGAAACGGCGCACCACCTCGACCGAAATCCCCGCCTCCGCCGGTGTGCACGGACCGGGCGAGATCAGGATATGGGAAGGGTGCATCGACTCAATCTCGTCCAGCATGATCCTGTCGTTACGGTAGACGGCCGGATCGCTACCCAGCTCCCCCAGATACTGCACCAGATTGAAGGTGAAGGAGTCGTAGTTATCGATCATCAGGATCATGATTGCTCTTCTTGGGCCTGGGCCTGGGCGAGCGCGACGGCACGAAACATCGCCGTTGCCTTGTTGACGCACTCGGCATGTTCGCTGGCTGGATCCGAATCGGCCACGATCCCGGCACCGGCCTGCACCAGAATCCTGTCGTTCCGTACCACGGCGGTGCGGATCGCGATCGCCGTATCCATATGACTTCCGCCAAAGGAGATATAGCCGATGGCGCCGGCATAGGGACCGCGCGGTTCGGACTCCAGCTCGTCGATAATCTGCATGGCACGCACCTTCGGCGCACCGGAGACGGTACCGGCCGGAAAGGTCGCAGCCAGCAGATCGAGCGCATCGGCATCGTCGCGCAGGCGCCCCTCGACCTGCGACACGATATGCATGACATGCGAATAGCGCTCGACACTCATCGACTCGCTCAGGTGAACGGTGCCATATTCGCATACCCTGCCTAGATCATTACGCCCCAGATCCACGAGCATGACATGCTCGGCCAACTCTTTGGCATCCTGAAGCAGGTCCTCTTCCAGCCTTCTATCCTCCTCGACCGTTTTGCCACGGGGACGGGTGCCGGCAATCGGCCGGACAATCGCCTGCCGGTCCGATTTCTGGACCAGGATCTCGGGCGACGAGCCGATCAGTACCGTATCGTCGACATGCAGGTAGAAGAGATAGGGCGACGGGTTGATATGGCGCACGGCGCGATAGATATGGAGCGGATCACATGTCAGTGAGGTCGAAAAGCGTTGTGACAGCACCACCTGAAAGATATCCCCGGCAAGGATATACTCCTTGGCCTTCGTCACCATCGCCTCGAAGGAGGCTTGGTCGATATGCGCATCCGGCGGGGTCATGGCACCGCCCTGCTGCATCGGCGCCAGATGCATCGGCGCGGGGCGCTCCGACGCGACAAGGCGCGCCTCCATGGTATCGAGAAGCGCCTCGACATCGCTCTCCTCAGCGGTTCGCACACAAAGGCGCATCGACCCACGGAGATTGTCGAACACCACGAAACGATCCACAAGAAGGAAGGCGGCCAGCGTCTCCCGCTCGCCATGATGACGGCTTTCGACATCCTCGAAACGATGCACCATATCATAGGAGAAATATCCGACCGCACCGCCACTGAAGGGAAGGTCTGGCGTATCGCCGTCGGCGACCTCGATCACCTCCCGCCGCAACCACGAAAGGATCTCCTCACCCGCCAGTTGTTCGCTTCCACCCTCACGGTACTGAAGGTAAAGCACGCCGTCGCGCTCGCATGCCACACAGGCGGGCGAGAATCCAATGATACTGTAACGCCCCCAGCGCTCGCCGCCCTCGGCACTTTCCAGAAGAAAACAGTTACCCTCATCCCTCAGGCGCGCAAATACGGAAAGCGGGGTATCGCAATCAGCCGACAGTTCGCGTGTATATAACTGCATATCCAGTCCGTCCGTCAGTCGACAGTTGACAGCTTTATGCCCCCATGGCTAAATGCGGCCCCTTCGGGGCCATAGCTCAGCTGGGAGAGCGCTACAATGGCATTGTAGAGGTCGGCGGTTCGATCCCGCCTGGCTCCACCATCTCGAGAACCGGGCGCAAAGCGCCCGGTTTTTTTATGTCCGCTACAGATCGACATCAGAACCGCGCCAACACATCCGGATGGATGACAATCTCGTGACGCGCCCGGACGCTCGCCATCCAGCGTGCGAAACGCACCGCACCATCGGACCTTGTCAGCATGGCACGAATCCCCTTCTCCTGTTTGGCGAACTCGTCCGGAGATGCGGCGATCACATCGCGCACCCGAACCACCGCAAAGCCTTTCGGCACCTCGATGACGTGCCCAACGGCTGCACCCTTGGGCAGCGTGAAGGCCGCATCGAGCACCTCGGTGGTCAACCATGTGGCATCATCGCCCGCACCGCTCCGCTTCACCGGCTTGGAGATATAGATCGGCTGGCCATGTTTCTGGGCCAGCGTGGCGAGCGAACTCTTCGCCGCCCCTGAAAGGATGCGCTTGGCCTCCGCTTTCGCCTTCCTGGTCGCGGCGGCATGCAGGGCATCGGCATGGACCTGCCTGGCCACCTTGGCAAAGGAAAGTGTCTGGGGCTCCATCCGCTTGGTCACCGCAACGGCGGCGAAACGGCCGTGGCTCAACTCCGTCACCTCGACCGGGTCATCCGGATGCGCCGAAAACACCTGTTTGCGAAGCTCCGCATTCGGACCCAGAAGCGGATCGTCCTGCGCTTCGTTCCGGCTGATCGGCCCAATTCGGCGCACCTTCATGTTCAGACTGTCAGCGGCAGCCTTGAGGCTGTCCTCGCGCCCGAGCGCGTCGTCCAGATCCTGGGAGAGCTTGTAGGCCTCATCATCCGCCTTCTCCATGCGGAGCTGCTTGGCGAGGGTATCGCGCACTTCCGCAAAGCTTTTCTCCCGTGCCGGCCTGATGTCCTCCACCTGAATGATGTGGTAACCGAACCGGGTCGTGATCGGATCGCTGATACCACCCTTCTTCAGTGAAAAAGCTACCTTGTCGAGAGCCGATACCATGGTTCCCTGCGCCACGAAACCGAGGTCTCCGCCACTCTTCGCCGCCGCACCTTCGGAAACCTCCCTGGCCACCTTGGCGAAATCCGCCCCTTTGCGGATACGCTGCAGCACCTGCTCGGCCCTCTTTCTGGCCTGCTCCACTGCCTTCTGTCCGGCATTCGGGGCCACACGCACGACGATCTGCCGTACATGGCGCGTTTCGGGCACGGCAAACTGCCCCTGCCTGTTCTGATACGCCGCTTTCAGGTCCGATGCGTCGATCTCCATATCCCTAGCAAGAATCGCCGGATCAATCACCACCGCATCCATATCGAGACGCAGGGGCGAGCGATACTGCTCCTTGTGCGCGTCGTAGTAATCGCGCGCTGCCTTGTCGCTAATGTGAACACCCTTCTCGAAACCAGCCGGATCGACGACCAATGCCGCCAGCACTCGCTTCTCATACTCCTGCTCGAAACGGCGGTGCACCTCTTCGTCGGTCACCACCGCCGTATCCGTAATGGCACGCTGCAGGGCATTGATCATGATGTTGAGGCGAAGATTCTTTTCGTAATCAGCCGGTGTCCGGTACCCCATGTTGCGGGTGATGATGCGATACCGCTCGGGATCGAACTGATCGGCGGAACGGAATGCCGGGTTGGAACGTACCCGGGCAAGCAGCACGCCGGCCGGCGCCACCAGGCCCATTCTGTTCGCCTCATCCAGCATCAGGCGCCGGTTGATCAGGGTCTGCAGCGTGTCCTGCTTGACCCCCATACGCTCCATGGCCTTCTTGGAGAATTTCTTCCCCAGCAGTGCCCGATAGCTGTTCAACTGACGCTCGTAGGCGCGATAGAAGGTCGAGTCGGGAATGGCGTTACCATCCACTTCGGCCACATTCTGAACGCGCGATCCGGAGAAGTAGGAACCGACGCCCCACAGACCGAAAGAGAGTGCAATACCGCCCAGAATAATCTTGGCGATCCAGGATTGGGCATGATTACGCATGTTTTCGAGCATGGGTGTCCTCTGCAGGTTATTAGATCCGCTCTCGGAATATTGGGACATCTTTTTGCAAATTTGCTTACAAATCGATGCATTCACCGTAGGTTGGGGGACGCTACCCAAGGGGCGTGGCAGGCGCAAGATAAGACCCCCTGTGACACTGGTCACTGGCAGAGAGGCCTGCTCCACCCTATAACACAGGATATGCAGATGTATCGGGACTATATGGCAGCGTGGAACCTTCGGGCGGAACGGGTCGGTGGCGTCAGCCTCCGGCTGCTCTACGACATCTACCAGTTCTACGCCTTTGTCTCCTCCATTCTCGGGCTGGCTCTGCGGCTGAAATGGACCGCCCGCCCGGCTGTGATCAATGTGCTGATCCGGCAGATCTACTTCACCGGCGTCGAGGGGCTGCCGTGGACCATTCTGATCGCCCTGTTTGCCGGCGTCACCGCGATGTACCAGGTCGTTCCCTTTGCCAAGAGCATGGAGGATGTCTCCCTGATCGGCACACTGACCAGCTCCCTTCTGGTGCAGGAGATGGCGCCCGTACTGATGTCGCTGTTCCTGCTGACCCGGTCCGGTGTCGCCGTCGTGACCGAGATCGGCAACATGCATATCCGGGGAGAGGACACGCTGCTGCACAGTCTCGGCATCGACCTGCACGAATACCTCTATCTGCCCAGGATGGTGGCGTTCGCCCTCTGCGGGCTGATTCTGACCATCCTCTTCGTAGCCATCTCCATCTGGATCGGCGGCCTGCTAATCGCCTGGAACCATGAGATGAATTTCATCCAGTTCCTGATCGAGGTCCGCAAGGGTACGAGTGTCGGCGAAATGATGCTGATGACCGGGAAGGCCCTGCTCTTCCCGCTGATATGCTGCGGCATGCTGCTGTTTCAGGCCTCCCGGGTCGGCCGCAACCCGAACCATATCCCCGTGCGGGCCACCTATGGCGTCCTGGGATCGCTGGTCATGATCGTGGTCGTCGATGTGTTGATCGCGCTCGGACGGGGGCTGATATGAGCCGCATGTGCTGGCGTAATATCCCCGCGAACGGCGCAGACCGACCGCAATCCGGCAGCGTTGAAAACGGCCGGCATATGCGGTTAATCATGCCGGAGAAACAGCAGCTGATGTGGCTGCAACAGCTTCTTCTCGAACATGCACCGGCGAGCAGGACGGCGTGGCGAATCTGGCTGGAGACGGACACCGCCAGTGCCCAGGCCGGCACCCCTGCCTTCCTGGAGCGGGTCAGCATCATGCTGCGCCAGCGCGGCGCCATGGCAAACCTCAGCCTGCGGGAGAACCTGCTGCTGCCCTTCCTTTATCATGCGGAGGCAGAAGCACTCCTGCAGGCCGAAACGGACCTGCCTGCCGTGGCCGAGTTTCTCGGTCTCACGGACGAACTGGACCGGCAGGCGGGCGAATGCTCGCCCTACACGCACCGGCTGATCAGCCTAGGGCGTGCCCTGCTGCAAAAGCCGGCGATCATTGTGGCCCAGGATATCCATGTCGGCATCCCGTTCGAGGATCTGCCGGCCTTCCGCACACGCTTCGCCGAAGCCCTCAAACAGCTGCGAAGCGGCCTTCTGTACCTCGCCTCCTCCGAACAGGAGGATTGGGGGCTCCATTTCGACCAGCCGATCAGGGGGAGTGCGTCATGAAACAGGGAGATTTCGTGGCTGGCATGCGCCGTCAGGTCGGCTGGTTCGTGATGTTCGGCATCGGTGCCATCGTGGTGCTGCTGCTCGTCGTCAGCCTGCGTACCGACATTTTTGCATCCAAGTTCTCGCTGTATGTCAGCCCGCCTTCGGCGGCGGCCTTCTTTGTCGGGCAGCCGGTCAAGTTTCAGGGATTCACCATCGGCAGGGTGAATAAAATCGCCCTGCAGGAACAGGGCAAGGTGACCATCGATCTGCACATCTTGGAGCGGTATCACAATATGCTGCATCAGGGCGCGACCGTTCGGCTCGTCAAGGAGGGGCTGATCGGCCAACAGGATGTCGAGATCACGCCGGGGAAGAGCTCGGCACCGGTCCTAGCGGACAAGGCCTTCGTCGGCTACGAAAGCGAGGCATCCATAGAGCAGTTGTTGCTCGACATCAAACCCGCCATAGCCAATGCGGACACACTACTGCGCGAGCTCGTCACGCTGGCCAAATGGGTCAACAACCCGGATGGCGACGTGCGTGTCGCCATGGCCAATATCCGGGAGGTCAGCAAGGGGCTGCACCGGACAGATGTTGAAAAGGCAATCAAGGAGGCCACGGCGGCCTTTACCCGCATTCATGCCCTGACCGACCAGATCGTCGAACACAAGGTGGCCGAGCGGCTTTCCGGATCGCTGGCGCAGACAGCCACCGTGCTCAAGGATATCGAACCGATGGTCAAGAGCCTCGGCAAAACCGGGCCGGAGAGTCTGAAGAATCTGAACGCCCTCCTGACCCGGACGGACAAGCTCACCCGGTCGCTGAACGGCATTGCTGCCGACCTTCAGGAGCTGACGCCCGAGCTACCCGGCCTGGCCCAGCAGTCACGGGATGCGATCGAGCAGATCCGCAAGGTACTGGATGGACTTCGCGGCTCCTGGCTTTTCGCGAAACCTGAAAAACCGGGCAAAAAACAGGATGTCGCCCCGCCCGACCTGGGGCTCCACCCGTGAAACTGCGCGCCTTCTGGCTGGCCGCACTGCTGCTGACCGCCTGCGGAGGCGGAGCACGCCATGCCACCGTCGACAATCCCTATCTCGAAAAATCGAGACATTCCACTCAGTCCGGCATGAACGCCATGCAAGACGGAAGATGGCGATATGCACGGATATCCTTCACCAGGGCACTGACCGCGGCACAGTTGACCGATAGCCCTGCACTGGTCGCGCGGGCCTGGTACAACCTCGGCATGGCAAGGCGGTCCGACGGGCAGACCGAAACAGCCCAAACGGCGTTTCGAACCGCACGGCGGGTGGCCGAACAGCACCACGATACCCTGACAGCGCTACGGGCCAGACTGGCGCTGGCCCTGCTGCAGGTCCGGCCGACTTGGCGCCCTGCCCCGCTGCAGGCAAAACTACCGGCGGACATCCATCTCAGCGCTGCACGCCTGGCACAGCGACAACATCGCCCGAAGGTAGCGCGGGCGGAGTACGAGCAGGCCCTGAAGCGAAGCGACACATCCCGGCAGGGACTGACCTACAAGGGGCAGGCATACTTGGGTCTTGGACTGCTGGCGGAGGACCGGGCGTCGGTTCGCCACCACATGCAACGGGCACTTAAGGTGTTCCGACAGGTCGGAACACCCAGCCTGATTGCCTATACCCTGTTGAAGATATCGGAGACCGACGAGAGTGAGACGACCCGTTCCGACCATCTCCACCGGGCGCTGACCATCTATCGCGCCCTGCATGACAAGGCCGGGGAGGAGGCCTGTATCAGGGCGCTCAGAAAGGGGAAACAGCGCCAAAACGGACCGACATGACCACCCATCCCGATGGTTGCATCAACCGCCCCTCTGTCGTGGAATGACTCCATGCATGCCTCGCCGGTCTACGAACTAAGCTGCACACTGAACAGCGGCTGCGACTGTATGCGCACCCTCCGCTACATGGTGGAGGCGATGAGCATGCGGGCCGGGCTCAACACCATTCAGACGAATCGCATGCTCGTGGCGGTGGACGAGCTCTTCGCCAATATTAGCAAACATGGT
>DATFLK010000150.1:0-2835 GCA_035267815.1 Mariprofundaceae bacterium
CGACATGCGGAAGCATATCGGCGAGCACTACGGCGACTCCCACCTACCGGACAAACCGCGCAAGTTTAAAACCAAAAGCCGCAACGCCCAAGAGGCGCACGAGGCGATCCGACCAACCGCCATCTCGCGCACCCCGAAATCGATGAAGGGGGCGCTCGACAACGATACATGGCGGCTCTACGACCTGATCTGGAAACGTGCTCTGGCCAGCCAGATGGCGCCGGCCGTGCTCGACCAGGTGAGCGCCGAGCTCTACGCCGGCAACGACGTCACGCTGCGAGCCACTGGCTCGCACCTAGCCTTCCCGGGCTTCCGCACCCTCTATACCGAGGGACAGGACGAACCGTCCAAGGAGAACGACGAAAAACTGCTCCCGCCGCTGGAGGAGGGCGAAGCCGTTCGCATCGACAAGGCGGCCGCTAAGCAGCACTTCACCGAACCGAAACCGCGCTTCAGCGAAGCCAGCCTGGTCAAGGAGTTGGAGTCGCACGGCATCGGCCGTCCCTCCACCTACGCCTCGATCCTCAACGTGCTGCGCGAGCGCGAGTATGTCCGGATGGAGAAGAAGCGCTTCATCCCCACCGACACCGGCGAGGTGGTCAATCGCTTCCTCTGCAACCACTTTCCCAACATCGTCGATGTCGGCTTCACGGCCAACATCGAGGACGAACTGGACCGCATCGCCCGCGGCGAAGTGCAGTGGAAGCCGCTGCTACGCCAGTTCTGGACCCCCTTCAAGGAGCGGGTCGACTACACCCTCGAGCATGTCAGCCGGGCCGATGTCACCCACGAGGAGACCGACGAGACATGCCCCGAGTGCGGCAAGCCGCTGGCCATCAAGCTCGGGCGTTACGGGCGCTTCATGGCCTGCACCGGCTACCCTGACTGCAAGTTCTCGCGACCGATCGGTAAGGATGGCGAACAGGAGCCAGCTGAACCGGAGATGACGGACGAAAAGTGCGACAAGTGCGGTGAGCCGATGGTCATCAAGCACGGCCGCTACGGCAAGTTCCTCGGCTGTTCGGCCTATCCGAAATGCAAGAACATCCAGCCATTGGAGAAGCCGAAGGATACCGGCATCACCTGCCCCGAGTGCAGCAAGGGCACTTTTCTAGAGAAGAAGTCGCGGCGCGGCAAGATCTTCTACTCCTGTTCGCGCTATCCCAAGTGCAAGAATGCGCTATGGAACAAGCCGGTGGACCGCTCCTGCCCCGAGTGCGGCGCCCCCTTCGTGACCGAGAAGGTCACCAAGCGCCGCGGTGTGGAGCATATCTGCGTCACCGAAGGGTGCGAATGGAAGGAACAGGTCGAGACCCCGGAAGCTGCCTGACCCCTTCCGGACAGGCCGATGATGCACCCCCGCCGCTGGCCTCGATCCGGCTCGGCACGCGGGACGACATCGATGCGGTATTCGCCCTAAACTGGGCGTCGTTTCCCGAGGCGTGGTCGCACGAATCGCTGTCTCAGGTGCTCTCCCAGGGCTACGAACTTCGGGTATGGAACACGGCCGATGGACGCCTGTGCGCCTACACGCTGACCCGCGACACCCTCGACGAGGTGCATATCCTGCAGCTGGCCGTGGCACCACCGTTCCAGCGGCAAGGACTGGCGCGACGGCTGACGCAATACCTGCTGGAGGAGAAGCAGCGCACCGGTCTGCGGCTCGCCTACCTCGAGGTCCGTCTCTCGAACAAACCGGCGCAGGCGCTGTACAAGGCGCTCGGCTTCATCGTGGCAGGAAGTCGAAGACACTACTACACGCCACTGCCGGGAAGCCACGAGCGCGAGGATGCGCTGCTGATGACACGGACGCTCTGAATCGCAGCCTGGCGGTCCGAAATCCCTTGAAACGCCTTGTTTTGCATGGGTATTTGGAGCGCTATTTTCTTGACACCAACACAGCCTGCACCTATGTTGAGGGCTCGTTATTTACCCCAATTGGAAAAGCAGGATCATGAAACTGACCGGTGCTGAAATCTTCGTCGAATGTCTGAAGCGGGAAGGCGTGGAACACGTCTTTGGTTATCCCGGCGGCGCCGTACTGCCGATCTACGACGAGATCTTCAAGAAGAACTACTTCCGACACGTGCTGGTGCGCCACGAGCAGGCGGCCCTACATGCCGCCAACGGCTATGCCCGCGCCTCCGGAAAATGCGGCGTGGCGCTGGTCACCTCCGGCCCCGGCGCGACCAATGCTGTCACCGGACTGGCCGACTCCTATATGGATTCCATCCCCACCGTCTGCTTCTCCGGCCAGGTAGCCACCTCGCTGATCGGTAACGACGCCTTCCAGGAGGCGGACACGGTGGGCATCACGCGTTCGGCCACCAAGCACAACTTCCTCGTCAAGAACGTCGAGGAGCTGGCCACGACTATCCGCCAGGCCTTCCATGTCGCCACGACGGGCCGGCCGGGACCGGTGCTGGTGGATATCCCCAAGGATGTCAGCACGGCCATCTGCGAGTTCCACTACCCGGAAACCGTGGAGATGCGCTCCTATCATCCCGTCACCAAAGGTCACCCTGGTCAGGTGAAGAAGGCCGCGACCATGATGCTCAAGGCGAAGCGCCCGGTGATCTATACCGGCGGCGGAATCAACGGCTGCCGTGGCAGCGCCGAGCTGCTGACCCGGCTGGTGCGGAGCCTGGGCTTCCCGGTCACAAACACCCTGATGGGTCTGGGCGGCGTGCCCTACGATGACGAGCACTTCCTCGGCATGTTAGGGATGCACGGCACCTACGAGGCCAACATGGCCGTGTCGCACTGCGATCTTCTGGTCGCCGTCGGCGCCCGTTTCGACGACCGCGTGACCGGCAAGCTCGATGCATTCGCACC
>DATFLK010000151.1:0-4752 GCA_035267815.1 Mariprofundaceae bacterium
GGTCGTATCGATGTGTTGGGGATGGATGCCACGGAGGATGCCCTCTCCGTACAGGAGGAGACGCGCTATATGCCGCAGCGTTTCGGCCTGTATGAGGATCTTACGGTACAGGAGAACCTCGATCTCTATGCGGACCTTCAGCAAGTGCCGCATGACGAACGTTCGGAGCGCTACCGGGAGCTGATGCATATGACGGGGCTTGCGCCCTTCATGGCGCGTCTGGCCGGGCATCTCTCCGGTGGCATGAAACAGAAGCTGGGACTGGCCTGTACGCTGGTGCGCCCGCCGCGCCTGCTGCTGCTGGACGAGCCGACGGCTGGCGTCGATCCAGTATCACGTCGCGAGCTCTGGCAGATCGTCTACAGGCAGGTCGAAGAGGCGGGCATGAGCGTGATGTTCAGCACCGCCTATCTGGACGAGGCCGAGCGTTGTCACGATCTTCTGTTGCTGCATCGGGGCAGGCTGATCGGGCAGGGGAAGCCGGACGAATTCAGTGCGGGGTTGCGGGAGCGTACCTATCATGTCTCGGCGGATGTGCCAAAACGACAACTGCAGCAGAAATTGAGCCGCATATCGGGTGTCCTTGATGCGGTGATCCAGGGTGAGCATGTCCGGCTGGTGATGAAAGAGGGGGTGGTGCCCACTGCCGACTGGTTGTCGGGCATGGGCGAGATACGCATCGACCCCGTTGCACCGCGTTTCGAGGACAGTTTTATCTCCATACTGGGTGGGGCCGATGCCGTACGGGATATGCATGACGAGGGGGAGGCGCATCTCCATGCATGGCCGGATCACGACGAGGCGGTGATTGAGGTGAAGGGGCTCAAGCGCGTCTTCGGCGACTTCCATGCCGTGAAGGGGATCGGTTTCCATGTTCAGCGCGGCGAGGTGTTCGGCCTGCTCGGCGCCAACGGTGCGGGCAAGTCCACCACCTTCCGCATGCTCTGCGGCCTGCTGCCTGCCAGCGATGGGCAACTTGAGGTGGCCGGCGTGAACCTGCGCAGGGCGGCGGCCAGTGCACGCAGCCGCATCGGCTATATGTCGCAGCGCTTCTCGCTATACGGTAGCCTGACCGTTTACGAGAATCTCCGTTTCTTCAGCAGCGTCTATGGTCTGTCGCTCGGTGAGCGTAGCGAGCGGATCGATTGGGCCTTCGAGCGTTTCGATCTGGAGGCTGTGGCGGATGCTACCGGCGACGATCTCTCTCTCGGCTACAAGCAGCGCCTAGCCATGGCCTGCGCCCTGTTGCACCGGCCCGATATCCTCTTTCTGGACGAGCCGACATCCGGGGTGGACCCGCTGGCACGGCGCGAGTTCTGGCACCGCATCAATGCCTTGGCCGAACAGGGTGTCACCGTGCTGGTCACCACTCATTTCATGGAGGAGGCCGAGTATTGCGACCGGCTTGTCATCATGGCCGAGGGCAGGATTCTGGCCGAGGGAACGCCGCAGGAGATTAAGGCTGCGGCCGGAGTACACGGCGGTACTGAAGCGACCATGGAAGATGCTTTCATCGCTCTGATCGAGAAGCCGGAGAGGGCGGTTTCGGCATGAGTCATCACAGCATCTCTGGTATGCGGATACGTGGCCTGATCCGCAAGGAGTTTCTGCAGATCCTGCGCGATCCGAGCAGTATCGCCATCGCCTTTGTGATGCCGGTGATCTTGTTGTTGATCTTTGGCTACGGCGTGTCGCTCGATGCTCGGCATGTACCCGTCGCCCTGGTGGTCGACCAGCCAAGTGCAGGAACCTCCTCCTTTACTGCGTCGTTCCGGCACCTGCTCTACTTTGATCCGGTTGTGATGCCCGACATGCACCATGCCGAAGAGGCGATGATGGACGGTCGGGTCGAGGCGATCGTGCATCTGCGTACCGATTTCGGGCGCAAACTGCACCGCCCCGGCGGCACACCCGTGCAGATCATCGTCAATGGTGTCAATGCCAATACGGCGCGGCTGATCATCGGTTATGGCACAGGCGTTTGGATCAACTGGCTGCAGCAGTATGCACGGGATCGGGGCATCGCGTTCGGGGCACCCGTGACGGTGGAGCAGCGAGTCTGGTACAACAGCGAATTGAAAAGTCAGGACTATCTGGTGCCCGGATTGATCGCGGTGATCATGACGCTGATCGGGGCGCTGTTGACCGCGCTGGTGGTCTCCCGCGAGTGGGAACGGGGAACGATGGAGTCGCTGATGGCGACACCCGTGACCATGGCCGAGATTCTCTTCGGCAAGGTGATTCCCTATTTCGTGCTCGGTACCGGCGGCATGATGCTGTCGGTCGCGATGGCCGTATGGCTTTTCGGGGTGCCGCTTCGCGGGGCACTGTGGGTACTTTTTGCCGGTGCAGCGCTGTTTCTTCTGGTGGCGCTCGGCATGGGATTACTGATCTCGACAATTGCCAAGAACCAGTTCGTGGCCGGCCAGATCGCCATCATTGTCACCTTTCTACCGGCCTTCCTGCTCTCCGGTTTCATCTTCGAGATCAGCAGCATGCCCGACGTCGTACAGCTGATCACCCATATCATCCCGGCACGCTATTTTGTCTCTTTACTGCAGACGATATTTCTGGCCGGTAACGTTTGGGCGGTGATTTTGCCGAATGCTCTGGCGCTGGCCGTGATGGCGATCATCCTGTTTGCGCTGATCCGTCGCATTTCGCGCAAGCGGCTGGATTAGAGGAGGATGCCTACATGAAACACCAACGAAATACGATTGCCCGGCACGGGTTTTAGGATATGTGGAGACGGATCGTCGCCCTGGTGGGCAAGGAGTTTCTGGCCCTGTTGAAGGACAAGAAGAGTCGGTTCGTGATCGTCATACCTCCTCTGGTGCAGCTATTCGTCTTCGGATATGCCGCTACCTTCGATCTCAATCATGTCCCTTATGCCGTCTACAACGAGGATCGCGGTACAATCTCTAGGGATATGCTGGCCCGTTTCGAGAATTCGCCGACCTTCCGTTTGACCGCGAATCTCCATCGCGATAGCCAGATACGCCCGCTGGTCGACAACAAGAAGGTGCTGATGGTGCTTCATATCGGGCCACGCTTCAGCAGCGATATTGCGATAGGTCGGCCCGCTGCCGTGCAGATTATCGTGGATGGCAGGAACTCCAATACCGCCCTGTTGGTGCTTAATTATGCGCGTACCATCGTGCAGGGATTCAATACGGAGCAGATGAACGCGGTGGGGCAGTCCGCCCTTCCCGCGCACTTGGAGGTCAGGTCCTGGTTCAATCCGAACCTGCAGAGCCGCTGGTTCATTGTTCCGGGGATCATCGGCCTGCTAACACTGGTGGTGACGATGCTGGTGACGGCGTTATCGGTGGCGCGCGAGCGGGAGCAGGGGACCTTCGATCAGCTGCTGGTAACGCCGCTGCGCCCGTTCGAGATACTGGTCGGCAAGGCGATGCCAGGATTCATCATCGGTGCCTTCGAGGCCTCGCTGATCGTTGTCGCAGCGATCTTCTGGTTCCATGTCCCGTTGCATGGCTCGTTGCTGACGCTTTATACAGGCATTGTCCTCTTCCTGCTGTCGGCCGTCGGTATCGGTCTGATGATCTCGTCGCTTGCCGTCACTCAGCAACAGGGGCTGCTGGGAGCCTTCCTCTTCCTCGTGCCGGCAATCATCCTATCTGGTTTCGCAACTCCCATCGAGAACATGCCGCCGCTGTTGCAGGATTTCACGTTGATCGACCCGGTACGCTACTACATGGTGGTGCTGCGTAGCGTCTTTCTTGAGGGGGCCTCGTTCCATATGCTCATCCCCCAGTTCTGGCCCATGGCGGTGATCGGTCTAATCAGCTTGACCCTGGCTTCTTGGCTGTTCCGCCATCGCATGTATTGATATCGCTGCTCGTGCCCGCATTGGCGATCCGGTTGTAGGCTATGCCTCAGACGATGGGTGCGATAGATGTACGGCGAGTTTCGAGAGATTAACTGGCTTTGTGAACACAGGAACCTTCAGGTGGGCTATTTGTTCTAAATCTTCGTTTTCGGCATAACCGGTGATCACGATGATCGGCAGTTGGCTGTTGGTCTCCCGAACCTTCCTGATGAGTTGCAGGCCATTGATTCCCGGCATGCAGATATCGGTGATGAGAAGATCGAAATCGTCCTCCTTCTTGTCGAACAGTCGGATGGCCTCGCGACTGTCTCGTAAGGGGAGGGGGTGATGACCGATCATCTCCAGAAAGTCGGCCAAGGCTGAAAGGACAAACTCGTCGTCATCAACCACCAGAATCTTCAATGGTCCAAATGTTTCCATGCCTTTCTCCCCCTAAACACTCCCATGCTATGATGATAACAGGCTTTTTCTCCTCCCATATGGGAGGAGTCGGGGGGAGGACGATTTGCTAGAAGCCGTGGATGGTTTCTATCGTCTGAAGGGAGGGACATGGAAGTTGATAAGCTCATTGAACTGATCGATCTGATCTATGCAGCGGCGCTTGATATGGATATCTGGCCGTATGTTCTGGAGGCACTGGCGGGCTATTTCGGATGTACCTCATCCGCCATGCGTATTACCGACACGGAAGATTTCCATGTTGTCTGTGACCTGTCTTCGGGTTCAAATGATACTCATGCTGCTGCGTTTGCCGAGCATTTCGCGACAACGGCACCGTATCTTGAGGTGATGAAGGTGAACGGTGCCGATGCGGAGCGTGTGTTTGTCGTAGATGGCGACCGAGTGACCCACCTGGCGTTACCCGACGAATATATAGAGCGGCAGAACGATGACTGTATCTC
>DATFLK010000152.1:0-7228 GCA_035267815.1 Mariprofundaceae bacterium
GTCTGTCTGGTGCTGACCTGGCTCGGTGTCCAGTTCGCGCGTGCCATTTAACTAACCTGTTCCCGTCGGCTCCCGCGACGGGCCCGGTAATATAGGAGTAGAACGGTGATCAGGCCGCCCGTACTGTCGGCGACCCAGTCCCAGATGTCCGGGTCGCGCTCGGGTACGAAAGATTGATGCCATTCGTCGCTGATGCCGTACATTGAGGTAAACAGGAAGGCGACCGTGGCCAGAAGAGGAAGTCTGGCGATGCGGTGCGTGAGGGCACGCCATGCCAGCCAGCCCAGAATTGCGTATGCACTGCCGTGCTGCAGTTTATCCTCGAAGGGGAACAGCCTCTCCGAAATCGGCAGTGTCGAAAGGCTGGAGAAATAGAAGATGATCCCGCAGTAAATGGCGAGAATGGTAGTATCCCTCCAGGCCGACAGCCTCGTGCCGGCTGGGCTTCCATTCATTATACGGCGGCCAGCATGATATCCCTGCGACGCAGGTAGCGGGTGGCGCCCGCTGCCGTGATAATGCACCAAACGGCGAACAGGGCGCCGGGCAGGGCGGTTTCGGGACCGAAATGTTTCAGCGCCAGTGCCACACCCAGTCCTGCATTCTGCATGCCGATCTCGATCGCCAACGTGATCCGGTGCCGACGGTCAAAGCCGAAGAGTTGCCCGAGCCACCAGCCTGCGACGTATCCCAGTCCATTGACGAGAGCCACGAGCATGACTACCCAGCCTGCCAGATGGGCAATCCGTTCCTGATTGGCCGCTACCGCATAGCTACAGATGATGACGATGGCGAGTGCCGCGATGCCGGGCGCAATCGCCTCGGCACGGCCGGCATACCCTTTCAGTCGTGGACGCAGCAGCATGCCGAGTAACAACGGCAGTAAGACCGTCAGCAGAATGGTCTGCATCATCGGCCAGAAGGGGATATCCAGGAAGGCACCACCCAGCCATTCGATCAGGGCGGGCGTCAGCAATGGTGAGAGCAGGGTGGCTATCGTGGTCATGGCAATGGAGAAGGCGATGGCGCCGCCGGCCAGGTAGGTGATGACGTTACTGGCCATGGCCCCCGGGGCACAGCCGACGATCACGAAACCGAGTGCCAGTGCTGGCGAAAGCCCCTGCGCGGTGGCGATGGAGGCCGCCGCAAACCCGAGCAGGGGCATTACCGAGAACTGTGTGACGACACCCAGTGCGATGCGGGCGGGTGATCGTAGGGCGCTTCTTGCCTCCTCCGGGTGAAGCACAAGGCCGAGGGCAAACATGGTGGCGGCAAAGCACCAGAGGAAGTAGGGCTTGAAGAAAAGGAAGGGTGACGGGACGAAATAGGCGGCGATGGCCCCGGCCAGTGTCAGGGGCGCTAGGTTGCGTGAAAGGGTCTGCCAGAGCATGGGCATTATGATACCGCGAAGCCTTGCCCGGTTATACAGTGATCACCGGCCATCGCATGCGATCACGCCCATGCTACTATCCAACATGGGCCATGATCGTGGCGCTGCCCTGAAGGCGTCAGAGACCCGTGTCGGAGAGGCGTGACAGGAGTGTCGATGCTTGAGTTCGTTCATCAGCTTGTGGACTGGATCGGTCGTCATCCACATATGGCCGGGTTGATCGTGGGGCTGGCATCCTGTTTCGAGTCCCTCGCGTTTGTCGGCATTCTCGTCCCCGGTGCCCTGATTATGTTTGCCGCCGGTGCCCTAGTCTCCAGTGGAACGATGGAGTTCTGGCCCACCATGGTCTGGGGCGTAGCCGGAGCGATTGTCGGTGATGGGAGCAGTTACTGGCTCGGTCACCACTATCACGGGCACATCCGCCAGCTATGGCCGTTTCGCCGATATCCGGAGATGCTAGCTCGCGGTGAGGCCTTTTTTCAACGTCACGGCAGCAAAAGCATTCTATTCGGGCGTTTTGTGGGGCCGGTAAGGCCGGTCGTGCCGGTGGTAGCCGGCATGATGGGAATGCCGCCACTGCGCTTCTATGTCTCCAATGTCCTATCCGCGCTGGGTTGGGCGCCGGCCTACCTGATCCTCGGCATGGCGTTTGCCGACTCATTGATGCTGGCGGGAGAGGTGGCCGGCCGTCTTGCTCTCCTGCTGGGCGTGTTGCTGCTCACCGTGTGGGGCATCGCGGCATTGATCCATCGCCTCTATCGGTGGTTCCAACCCCATGCCAACCGGTGGGTAGAACAGGCCATGCATTGGGGGCATCATCATCGCAGGGTAAGATGGTTGATTGCCGACCTGGTTGACCCCGAACGGCCGGGGTTTCGCGCACTGTTTGCCTGGTTCAGCGTGATGATCGTCGGTGCATGGCTCTTTATCGGTGTTGTACGGGGGGCATTTTCACAGGGCGGGCTTACCTCTGCCGGTGAGTCGCTGTATCAGCTTCTCCAGGGCCTCCGCACCTCCATGGGCGATCATTTGATGATAGTGTGCAACATTCTGGGAAGCCTGCCCGTTATGCTATCGGTGTCGCTGTCGGTATTGGCCTGGTTGGTATGGCGGCGCGCTTGGCGGGACGCTCTTTACTGGTTGGCTGCAATCGCTCTAAGTGCGATGACTGTCGTAGTGCTTCAGGCAGTGGTAGCCGTACCACGTCCGCTTCCTATCCTGCAGGTGGCTGATAGCTACAGTTTTCCTAGTGCCCATGTGACGGTCAGTACTGTGATCTACGGTTTGCTGGCGGTCTTTACTGCTCAAGGCCTGTCACTGCGGTGGCGTTGGTGGGCGTATGCGGTTGCCGCGTTTTTGATCTTTTCCGAGGCCTTTTCCCGCCTCTATCTCGGGGTGCACTGGCTTTCGGATGTGACGGGTGGTTTGAGCCTCGGCGTGGTTTGGGTGGCATTGGTGGCGATTGCCAGACAGCGCCATGCCCATGGCACAATGCATGGCGTCCCCGTTGTAGCTATGGCGGCGTTGATATTGGCCGGTGGCTGGCAGATCCATGCGCAAATCGGTGGAGGCGTTCGGCAGTATGCTCCTCGTAAGGCGTTCCTGCACATGTCGGCATCCGCTTGGTGGCAGCGGGATTGGCGGCGCTTGCCGGTCTATTTGATTGACTTGGAGGGGGATCCGAAACAACCGCTTAACCTTCAATGGGCTGGCCAAATATCGGCGATCCGTAAGTACTTGGTGGCGCATGGCTGGCATCAGCCGCTGCAGATCAACCTGCGTACGGCGCCCAACTGGTTGCTACCAAACCCGTCTGTCTCCGACTTGCCGGTGCCACCGCAGTTGCATAACGGCCAGTCGGAGTCTCTCTTGCTTGTCCATGCGGTCGAAGACAGGCGTGGTCAGATGATACTTCGCCTCTGGTCGACCTCGATCCACTTGCAGCCTGGTAGTGTGTCGCTTTGGGTGGGTACAGTGACGCGCCAGCGGATTCAGCATCTGCCACTGATCACGATTCTGAGGAACACTTACACTTACGATAAAGCGCTGATCGATCTTCGTCCGATGCTTGAGGGGGTAAGGTCGAAACGGGTAAAGCGTCATGGTGGCCATGTGCGGTTCATGTCCAGTTGGCAGGAGGATGTATTGCTGATCGCCACCGACCGTTTGCGGCTGTAGCGCTGGCTCCTGTGTCCTGAGATTTCGATTGCGGATACCGGGTTGCATGACCGTTTCCGATGATCTTAGCTAAATGTATATGGTTCTTCCGGTTAGTGCTGAGTCAATTTGCACGAATCGATTTATTGCTGAACTGTTTGCGGTTTGGTATCGAGCCGGCGAGCTCTTCTTCTCACTTTATTCAGTAACTTTATCCAATTGGTGACGCGCAGCGTGCCTGTGACTTTTCATGATTTTCCGGGAGGGTGAATATGGTGGCCAAGACGGTTGAAAGCGAATCTAAGAATACGACTGAACCGCTGATAAATCGGGATTTGATCCGGTCATGGCTGTCTTGGGGGCTAGTCTGGCTGACTGTCTTTCCGCTGGTGGGCCTGTTGGTGTCGCTTAAATTCAATTTCCCCAATTTCCTAGGTGAAACGTCGTGGCTTACTTTTGGGCGCCTGAGGCCGGTGCATGTTAACGGTGTCATCTTCGGTGCTTTCTCGACTCCGCTGATCGGTCTGCTGTACTACATGGTGCCTAGGCTTTGCGGTCGTCGCATGGCTGGGGAACGGTACGGCTGGTGGGCGCTGGCCGGCTGGAACCTCTTTCTGGTCACCGGCTCGATTTCCCTGATGATGGGCTACAACCTCGGCTTCGAGGCCGACGAGTTTCAGTGGCCCTTCAATATCCTTCGCTATCTGGTGCTGGCCGTCGTCGGCATTCAGGTGTTCACGACGATCTTCCGCCGTCAGGAGAAGGGGTTTTATGTGGCGATGTGGTACACCACCGCAGCGCTGGTCTGGACGCTACTGAATCTGATTCTCGGAAACGTCATCCTCCCCTATGTATCGATGGATGGCATCAGTAATGCCGCACTGCACGGACTGTTCATCCACTATGTGGTCGGCCTGTGGATTACGCCTGCAGGGCTGGGGTTGATGTACTACTTCATTCCGCTTTCGATCAAGAATCCGTTGTTTAGTCATCGCCTGTCACTGCTCGGCTTCTGGGTCATCGCTTTCTTCTATCCGTTCGTCGGATTGCATCATTACCTGTTCAGTCCGATTCCGTTCAGCAACCAGACCATCTCGATTATGACCAGTATGATGCTGATTATTCCGGTGTGGGCCGTAGTCACGAACTTGTTCGGCACGGCCAAGGGCCGGTGGGGCGAGATCATCGGCGGCACCACGGCCGACCATTATGCCGCCAAGTTCCTGCTGTTGGCCACCCTGTACTACCTGCTCGGCTGCTTTCAAGGCTCGACCGAGGCGTTGCGCCGCATGCAGGAGCTGACGCACTTCACCGATTTCGTCATCGGTCATTCGCATCTGACGGTCTTCGGTACGTTCATCATCGCCGTGATTGGCGCCATGTACTACGTCTGGCCGCGCGTGACAGGACGGGAGCTGTATAGCGCTAAGCTAGCTAGCTGGCATATTTGGCTGTTTATCTCCGGCGCCACCGTGATGTTCCTCGGCTTGGCGGTGCAGGGCTTTATCCAGGGAAGTATGCTCGAGCATGGCACCAATTTCCTGACGACGGTTAATGAAATGAAACCGTGGTGGATGGCCCGGACACTGGCTGGTGCCACCATGGATCTGGCCCTGATTCTCATGGTCATCAACTTCTACCGTACGGCTCGCTACGGCAAGCCGTTCAAGGAGGCCGGGCTGGTCGACAACCGCAGGCTGGAGACACGCCCAGCTGGCGAGGAGGTGGGCGGCCTGATCCGGCCATCCGGTGTGCTCATCGTTGCGGGCATGGGCTTTTTCGCCACCGCAGTGATCGTGCAGGGAGTGGTTCCGGCCATGACGCTGGATGTGGCCAAGCCGACAGTAACCGATA
This sequence comes from Mariprofundaceae bacterium, assembly GCA_035267815.1. Classification (GTDB taxonomy): domain Bacteria; phylum Pseudomonadota; class Zetaproteobacteria; order Mariprofundales; family Mariprofundaceae; genus DATFLK01. The sequence goes on from DATFLK010000152.1 coordinate 5,402, forward strand.
TCGCTTCCGGCGCGAAGGTGCGGGCCATCGATTACACCTCGGAGCAGAAGCGCGGCCGGAAGGTCTATATCCGCGAAGGCTGCTGGTATTGCCATTCTCAGTATATCCGGTCGGTGACCGGCGAGACGCGGCGCTGGGGGCCACTGTCGCAGGTGGGTGAGTATGCCTTCGACCAGCCGGAACTGCTCAGCACTCGCCGTATTGGGCCCGATCTGACGCGTGTTGGGCGCAAGTACGCCGACGGATGGCATGCGGCCCATTACTGGAATGCGCGTCTGGTCAAACCTGATTCAATCATGCCTCGATTCCCGTGGCTTTTTAAGACGGGCAAGGATGGCCGACCGCATCTGAATGCGGACGGCAAAGCGCTGGTGGCCTATGTGCAGAGTCTGGGGACACGCATCGGCGACTGGCGCGAGACTTTCGCGCCGACTCGCTTAACAGGTGGCGAGGCGACCGAGATGTCCCCGGCGGATAAGAAATCGCTGCTGGCGCTCGGCAAGCAGGTCTATCACAGTCGTTGTATCGGCTGTCACGGGGTCAAGGGTGACGGTCACGGGCCGGTGGCGAAATTCCTGAAGGTTAAGCCGCGCGACTTCACCTCGGGCATCTTCAAATTCCATTCGACCCCGGGCTCGAACGCATTGCCCACCGACCAGGATCTCTTCATCATCATCAGTCATGGTCTGTGGGGCACGGCGATGCCGCCGTGGTATAACCTTCCGGCTGAGCAGCGTCTCGCCGTGATCCAGTATATCAAGACCTTTTCCGATCGCTGGCAGAAGAAGCAGGTTGAGACACCGATCAAGGTGGTCAGAGAGCCCAATGTGACGATGGCATCGATCCGGCACGGCCACAAGCTGTTCGAATCGAACTGCGCCGTCTGTCACGGCAAGCAGGGGCATGGCGACGGTATTGCCGCCACCGGCATGAAGGACATGTGGGGGCATGACGAAAGCCCGGCCAACTACACGCTGCCGGCCGGCGTACCCGGTGGCGTCAAGCTGGGGCATGATGGCCAGCATATCTTCAAGACGGTGTCGGACGGGATCGGTGGCACGCCGATGCCGGCCTTCGGCAGTTCGTTATCGCCGCAACAGATTTGGGATATCGCCCATTTCGTACAGTCGCTGCGCATCGACACACATATGCGAACCTTGCGCCAGAAGGGCTTAAAGGAGGCCGCGGCACCGAAGGCAGATAAGAATCTGTGGCAGGATATCTCCGATGCTGCTTATCAAGGACGGATCGGAACCGCCGTGCTCGACAAGGGCTGGGATTCTTCCACACATTTGGCCGCTGCGGATGCCAATACCGGCCAGTGAAGCAGGGAGGTTCGATGGATAAGATGAGTGGAAATACCTCAGAACAGCGCTCCAATAAGGAGGAGATATACGAGTACAAGGCTGCCGGTATCCAAGAGACGCACGGCCAAGTGCCGGGATGGTTATGGTTGGTCGTGGTCGTGATGTCGATTTGGGGAATCTACTATCTCTACAGCTACTGGTCGCCATCGTCCTAATTTCCCTGATCTCTGTCGACCTATATAGAATCGGAGGTGATACGTATACGAGGTGAAACTGAGAGTGGTGTCCGATTGCAACGATGGTGTTGTCCCCTTAAAGTCTCTACACTTCTTTTCCAAAGGCCTTTTCCATGGATACACTGCATCTGTTGTGGCTTGCCATTCTGCAGGGCGTCAGCGAGCTGTTTCCGATCAGCAGTCTTGGGCACAGCGTGTTGGTCCCGGCGCTGCTGCACTGGCCGATCGATCGCGATGCGGCCTGGTTTCTACCCTTTATCGTGGTGCTTCACCTCGGTACCGCG
>DATFLK010000153.1:0-17405 GCA_035267815.1 Mariprofundaceae bacterium
GACCAGCGCGATGTTGGCAATGTTGGAGCCGATGACGTTCCCCATGGTGATGCCGCCCATCCCCTCCAGCGCCGCCTTGGCGCTGACGGCCAGCTCCGGTGCGCTGGTACCGAAGGCGACGACGGTCAGGCCGATGACCAGTGGCGAGAGACCCAGCCGCCGGGCCAGCGCCGAGCTGCCGTGCACCAATGCCTCGGCGCCGGCATAGAGCAGCCCCAGACCCAACAGAAGATGGAAGGTCGGCCAGTACATGTGGCGATTAAGGCCCATGCGACAGAAGCCGTCAATGCGGTGCTGTTGCAGGGTATGGGCAGGCTGCATAAGCTCAATCCTATGTCACTTCCCTTCCGGTACCGGTCATGATTGAGAACAGTGCCCTTCTGCTTGGCTACGGTGCGGCGGTCGGCGTGCTGGCCGGCGGTATCGGCGGCGTGCTGGCGGGGTTGGCCGGCGTCGGCGGCGGTCTGATCTATGTACCGTTGCTCTACGCGCTGATGCCGGGATTGCATGCCGGCGCGGCACTACCGGTGATGGTGAGCCTGATCGGCGTGTTCCTGACCGGGCTCTTCTCGGCCCGGGCTCATTGGCGGCTTGGCCATGTGAGCATGTCGGCAAGCCGGCAGCTTCTCCCCTTTCTCGTGGTCGGGGCCGCGCTCGGCCTCTGGAGCACATTGCGGTTGCCCGAATCGCTGATACTCCTGGGGCTGGGGTTGCTTGATGCATGGGTCGCCTGGGATATGGGGCAGCGTATCCGTATCCGGCCGGGCCGACAGGGGCAGCTGGGACTCTGGGGTGGGCCGATCGGCTACCTCTCCGGCAGTCTCGGGATTGGCGGCGGCACGATGCTGGTACCCCTGTTGCGGCGCGTCGTCTCGCTCCGGGAGGCGGTCGGCACGGCGGCGCTATGCGGCACGGCGATGGCGGGGTCGGCGGCGCTGATCAACCTGATCGTCGAACGGCGATGGGACGGGCTGGTGGCGGACCAGTGGCCCTTCCTGCTCGGGGCGCTCGTCGGGCTTGTCGGTATTCTCCCCTTTGCCACCCGTTTCTCGGCGCATCTGCACCGTGCTTGGCCCGAGCATACGGTGCAGTCGGCGCTGCGCGTCCTGTTCATGACGCTTGCCGCGATCCTTGTTGTGTCGGCCATTTACACGGCCCAGTGGCATTGATGATTCAGGAGGCGGGAAAATTGACGCAGCCATCCCAGCACTTGCCCTGTGGGCGGCTTGCAGCCGTCCAAATGGCTCTCTGTCGTGATTTTTCCCCTGCGTGATTGAATCAGCGCAGGATGCGCCTATTCAATTTCTTTAAGAAGAAGACCCCGTAGCTTGTCGATCCCGCGTTTGTCGAAGCTGGAGGTGGGCAGCGGCGAAAGCATCCCGCCCAGTGCCTCGGTCATCTCCTTCAGGCGGGCGGTGCGTTTATTGCCGGTCAGCTTGTCCGCCTTGGTGGCGATCGGCAGCCAGCGCCGTCCCTCGGCGTTGAGCCACTCGATCAGCTGCAGGTCGGAATCCTTCGGACCGTGGCGGATATCGAGCAGCACCAGCACCAGTACCGGTCCAGGATCGCAGGAGAGGTATCCCTCAATCAGTCGGGCCCACTGGTTCTGCTCCGACTTGGCGGCGCGCGCGAAGCCGTAGCCGGGCAGGTCGACGATCAACATCCGGTCGTCCAGCTCGAAGAGGTTCAGAAGGCGCGTGCAGCCGGGCTGCTTCGAGGTTTTGACCAGCCCCCTGCGGTTGAACAGCGAGTTCAGAAGGCTCGATTTTCCGACGTTGGAGTGGCCGGCGACGGCCACCTGCGGCAGCGGCGATGCCGGAAATTGGCGCGTGTTGGCGACAGACTGCACGAAGTGCGTGTTGGACCACTGAATCTTTTCCGGCATGGCGGGAGCATGTCCGCGCGGCGGGTGCGATTCAAGAGCTGACTTGTCGCGACGACGACGCTACACTTGCCTAAATTATGAGCACGACAACCCAACCCCCATGCCCCGGCTTTGATCTGGGCCGCCACCGTATCGACCCGCCACTGGCACTGGCGCCGATGGCGGGCATCACCGATCTGCCCTTCCGGCGTATCTGCAAACGCTTCGGCGTCGGCCTGATGGTGACCGAGATGATCGCCTCTCGCGCCGTCGATACCGGGCGCGAACGGACCGATCGGATGGCCGAGGTGGGCGAGGACGAACACCCAGTCTCCATCCAGATCGCCGGCTCCGATGCCGACTACATGCGCCGGGCAGCGCGCTGGGCGGCCGAACAGGGTGCCGACTTCATCGACATCAACATGGGCTGCCCGGTCAAGAAGATCTGCAAGCAGGTGGCCGGTTCGGCCCTGTTGAAGGACGAGCCGCGCGTGGCACGGGTCCTCGACGCGGTCGTCGGGGCGGTCGATCTGCCAGTGACATTGAAGATCCGCACCGGCTGGGACGAGAAGAGCAAGAATGTCGAGCGCATCGCCCGCATCGCCGAGGAGGCCGGGATCGCCATGCTCACCGTGCATGGCCGCACCCGCTCGCAGATGTTCAACGGCCATGCCAACTGGGAGGATATCGGCCTAGCCAAGCAGGCGGTCTCCATCCCGGTGCTGGGCAACGGGGATGTCATCGATTCCGCTTCGGCCCTCGAGATGGTACGCGTCTCCGGTTGTGACGGCGTCATGGTCGGTCGCGCCGTACAGGGCAACCCGTGGGTGTTGGCCGAGGTCAGCGCCGCGCTGGCCGGCAATCCGTTGCCGGAGGCCCCCTCGCCGCAGGTGCGCTGGGCGGTGGTGCAGGAGCATCTGGACGGGCTGGCCGTGCACCACGGCGAGGCCACCGCCTCCAAGCTGGCCCGCAAACATGTCATCTGGTACAGCCGCGGCATGCACGCCTCGGCCGAATTCCGCCGCTACTTCCAGACCCTGCAGGCGTTTCCGGCCCAGCTTGAGGCGGCCGAGGCCTTTTTCACCGGGGATGAGGATGATACGCATGCATGGCTGTGCGCGGCTTGAACGGGAGCGAGATCGAGATCCACTCCGTACCGTTGCCGCTATTGCGTCTGGATGCCTACGGACGCGTCCGGGCGGTCAATCTGCTGGCCCAGGATTGCATGAACCGTTCGGAGAGTCGCCTTGCCGGCAAATCGCTGATCGATCTGTTCGCACCCAAGTCGGAGGTGCAGGAGTTGTTGCGGCGCGCCTTCGAGGACGGTGGTGATATCTCCGACCACGGCCTGACGCATCGCGAGACCGATAAGCCCTATACCCTTCATCTCGGCCCCGACGGCGAGGGACTGGTCGTGGTGATGGTGCCGGAGGGCAACCGCACCGAGATTGAGCAGCAGACGAAACGGCATGAGATGGCCGAAGCGGTGGCGCGTATCGCGCTGGAGATGGCGCATGAGGTGAAGAATCCGCTGGCGGCGCTGAGGGGGGCGACGCAGTGGCTCTCCGAGCAGTCGCTGGAGGCACCGCAGCAGGAGGCGGCGCAGATGATCCTAGACGAGGTGGACCGGATCCGCAGCCGCATCGATGCCTTTCTGCAACTCGGGCCGCGCGCCGACGTGACCATGGAGCGACTCAACATCCATACTCTGCTCGACGATGTCTGCCGCCCGCCCGAATCGGTGACGCTGCATCGGGTCTACGACCCCAGCCTGCCGGAGGTTCTCGCCCATCCGGCGAGGCTCCGGCAGGCGATTGAGAATCTTTGGGCCAATGCGCTCGATGCCGGCGCCACCAACATCGAGTGGCAGACACGGGTGGCGCCGATGGTGCGTCTGCCGAACCATGACGGGCCGGTGATGGAGGCGCGCATCACCAACGACGGCGCCTCGATACCCGAGGGGTTGCGAGAACGTCTCTTCGAGCCCTTCGTGACCGGCAAACAGCGCGGCAGCGGGCTGGGACTGGCGATCGTTCAGCGGGTGATGCTGGAGCACGGCGGGCGTGTCCAAGCCTTGTCCGAGCAGGGGCGTACGGCCTTCGTGCTCCATTTGCCGATACGGGGGGATAAGAGCTGATGCAGATATTGGTAGTCGACGACGATCAGGGTATTCGCTGGGTGCTGGCACGCGTACTCGAGGAGGAGGGCTTCGAGGTGCGGCAGGCCGGCGACCTGGCCACGGCCCGTGGCATACTGGCACGCGAGAAGGTGTCGCTGATCTTCCTCGACGTTTACCTGCCGGATGGCAACGGCATGGAGGCGCTGGAGTCCGGCGAGTTCGACGTGCCGGTGGTACTGCTGACGGCGGAGACCACCTTTGATCACGCCGCCCAAGCCTACCGCATCGGCGCCATGGAGTATCTGCCGAAGCCGTTCGACCTAGACGAGGTGCGCAAACTGGTTCGGCGCATCAAGCCGCAGGACGAGGCCGAACTGGCCACCGCGCCGCCGGCCACCGCGCCCGGCATCATCCTCGGCCGCAGTCCGGCGATGCAGCAGCTCTTCCGTACGCTCGGACGGGTGGCGGTCTCCGACTTGACGGTGCTGATTACCGGCGAGTCCGGCACCGGTAAGGAGCTGGTGGCGCGTGTGCTGCACGAGCAGAGCCGTCGCGCCGGCAGCGCCTTCGTGGCGATCAATACTGCTGCCATCCCCTCCGACCTGCTGGAGGCGGAGCTCTTCGGCCATGAGCGCGGCGCTTTCACCGGCGCCGACCGGGCCCGTCCCGGCCGCTTCGAACAGGCCGACGGCGGTACCCTCTTCCTCGACGAGATCGGTGACATGCCGCTGGCGCTGCAGGCCAAACTGTTGCGCGTGCTCGAGGAGGGAAAGGTACAACGGGTCGGCGCCCAGCAGTCGCGCCCGGTCAATGTGCGCCTGCTTGCCGCCACCCACCAGGACCTGCAGGTGAAGATCAGCAACGGTGCCTTCCGCGAGGACCTCTACTACCGGCTCAATGTCATCCCGGTGCACATCCCGCCGCTGCGCGAACGCCGCGACGATATCCGCGAGCTGGCCGAACACCTGCTGAAATCGGCCGCCGAGGAGCTGAATATGGAGCCGCCGATCCTGCTCGACGAGGCGGTCAACCTGCTCTCCGACTACGACTGGCCCGGTAATGTGCGCGAGCTGAAGAACGTCATGCGCCGGCTGGCGGTGCTGACGCCGGGCGCCGCCATTACCCTCTCGGATGTGGCGCTGGCGCTCGGCAACCGCGAGAACCGGGAGCACGGCGAGGAGACGCTCTCCGACGCAGTGACGCGCTGCCTGAAGCGCTACATGGACCAGTTGGGCTATGCCGAGGCGACCGATATGCACCGTCACCTGCTCGATCAGGTCGAACCACCACTTTTGAGGCTGGTGATGGAGCGCTGCCACGGCAATCAGCTCAAGGCCTCGGACATGCTCGGGCTGAACCGCAACACGGTGCGCAAGCTGTTGCGCCGCTACAGGATCGATCCACAAAGTTTCAGGAGTTGATGGAATATGGCTGAACCGACACGCGTACTCTTCGTCTGCCTCGGCAATATCTGCCGTTCGCCGCTGGCCGAGGTGATTGTCCGCCACCGTGCTTCCGAGCGCCGACTCGACGGGCGCTTCGAGTTTGCCTCGGCCGGTACCGGAAGCTGGCATGTCGGCGGCGGTGCCGACCCTCGTTCGGCCGAGGTGGCGGCCCGTTACGGTCTGGACCTAGGCGATCACTGTGCCCAGCAGGTGACGGTGCGGCGCATTCCGGAGTGGGACTGGTTCGTCGCCATGGATCGGCAGAACCGGGCCGACCTGATCGCCATGGGCGCCGAGCGCGACCGGGTGCTGCTGATGCGGCAGTTCGAACAGCCGGACCGGGAGCTCGATGTGCCGGACCCCTACTTCGGCGGCGGCAGCGGCTTCGAGGATGCCTACCGGATGCTTCAGGCCAATGCGGTGCTGATCCTCGATTATCTGGAGCGGACAGGGTAGGACTCCGCCCGAATACCCCCGGCAGATGTGCTATGATGGAATCTGTAAAACCCTGAGAGGAGGGCGGCAGAGATTCCACATCGGAACACGGAACAGCATTACAGGGAAATCAGTTTCGAAGCGCTCGATGAGCTTTTCGGAAGCTATCGCGAACGGGATTTTATCGTGCGGCTCTGGGACGGTTCGGTATGGGGCGATCTCGATCGCCCGCCTCGCTTCACCCTGCATCTGAAACATCCGGGCGCGCTGCGCAGCATGTTCATGATTCCATCGGAGCTGCGTATGGCGGAGGCCTATATCTACGACGATTACGATATCGAGGGCGATATAGAGGGGGTGTTCGACGCGGCTGAGCATCTTCGTCGTTTCCCCTACCGTATCTTCCGCAAGCTGGCCCGGCTTCCCGCCGAGAGCCGTGCCGGGGAGCAGCGGCGGAAACGGCGGGCCAGCCTTTTCGGCCGGCGCCACAGCGTCAACCGTGACAGCTTGGCGATCCGCTACCATTACGATGTCTCCAACGACTTCTATGCGCTTTGGCTCGATCCGCGCATGGTCTACTCCTGCGCCTACTTCGCCGACGAGGCGGACGACCTGGAGGCAGCGCAGCACCACAAGCTCGACCTGATCTGCCGCAAGCTGAAGCTGCAGGAGGGGGAACGGCTCCTCGATATCGGTTGCGGTTGGGGAGCGCTGGTAATGCATGCCGTGGCGCACTACGGCGTGCAGGCCGTCGGCATCACGCTGAGCGAACGGCAGGCGGAACTGGCCCAGCAGCGCATCCGGGAGGCGGGGCTGGAGGAGCGCTGCAGCGTCGAGATCCGCGACTATCGGCAGATGGACGAGACCGATGCATTCGACAAGATCGCCAGTGTCGGCATGTTCGAGCATGTCGGTGAGAAGAAGCTGGACGAGTATTTCCGCCGCGCCCTGAATCTACTCAGGTCCGGAGGCCTGTTTCTTAACCACGGCATCGGCATCACCATCAAGGATCCGGTGCAGCAGGTGTCGCCCTTCATCGACCGCTATGTCTTCCCGGACGGCGAGCTGCTGCTGATCAACCGCACACTGCACTACGCCGAACAGGCCGGCTTCGAAGTGCGGCATGTCGAGAGCCTGCGCGAGCATTATGCACGGACGCTGCGCCTCTGGATCAGCCGCCTGGAGGCACGGCACGAGGCGACCGTCGCCTGTACCGACGAGCCCACCTACCGCATCTGGCGCCTCTATATGGCGGCCTCGGCGCATGGCTTCGCTACAACGCGTCTGAGCATCTACCAGAGCCTGCTGATGAAGAGCTGACGTGCCGCAGTTGTGGCCGCGTATCATGTTCGGGTAGGATATAGTTCAACAGGACGCGGAGTGGCCCGGATGGCCGCGGTGCGCGGTATGCCCTGCATATCGTGCGTCGAGGAAAGTCCGGGCTGCACAGGGCAAGGCGCCGGATAACGTCCGGTGGAGGCGACTCTGGGAAAGTGCCACAGAAAACAGACCGCCAGACGCTGTCTGGTAAGGGTGAAACGGTGTGGTAAGAGCGCACCGCCCCGGACGGCAACGGATGGGGGCACGGTAAACCCCGCCTGCAGCAAGGCCGAATAGGGAAGCGCCAAGCGTGGTCCGCGCGTGCTTCCGGGTAGGCTGCTCGAGCCTGCGGGCAATCGCAGGCCCAGATGAATGGTCATCGCCCCGTGCTCCGGCATGGGGTACAGAACCCGGCTTACAGGGCCGCTCCGCTTCTGTTCCGAATTCGTGATGACGCATGATCGATAGACGTGCCGCCGCAATCCGGCAGGATGGGCGCACGGCACCCGCCGAACATGCCGCCATCGAGTACGGGACGGCGGGCCCGACGGAGGCAGGAATATGAACAGCACGCTGGCGGATATCGCCAAGGCCAAGCAGCTGCGCCAGTACTTCGCCCGAAACGGGCGTATCTACATCGTGGTCAACACCACAGGGGAGGATGTCCGGCTGCCGACCCATCTCAAGGGCGATCCGGCGCTGCGGCTGGTGCTCAATACACGCATGCCGCAGCCGATCCTTATCCGCGGCGATGTACTGGAGTCCGACTTTTCCTTTGGCGGCCAAGTGACGGCCTGCCGCATTCCGATGCATGCCATCTGGGCTGCTTATGTGCCGGAACAGGGCATCGATGAGGGGATTCTCTGGGAAGCAGATGTGCCCGAGACCATCCAGAGCCTGGTCCATGCGGCACGCAGTATGGAGCTGGATGAATCGGCCGAATCGGACCCGGCGTCGGAAGAGAGCAGCGAAGATACGGATGATGCGGAGGAGCCGGGCGGTAGGCGGGTACGGCATCTGCGCGTGGTGAAATGAACCGTCTCGGCCGCCTCTGTTGTGGTATGTTACTGGCCCTGCTCTTCATGCCGCTGGCTGCAACGGCCGCCACTGATATGCGCATGCAGGTGCATGTGCCGAAGCAGGAGGGTGAATCGGGCCAGTCCGATCTGACCGATCTGGCCAAGCGCGCCTTGCCCGTGCTCTGGGATCGCCTGATACCGCAGGCCGAGCGCGCCAAGGCCGACGCCCTGCCGGCCTCGGTCGGATTGCTGTCCCGAATCGTGCCCGGCGACGACGGGGCATTGGTCGAATTCAACCGGCAGGCCGTCTTCCAGACCCTGCGCGATGCCGGTATCGATTACTTGGCATCGTCGCCACAATTGTCGCTGGTGATCCATGTGGCCAATAGTAGTGGTACCGGTATGCCGCAGTCCGAGACGTTGCTGAGGCAGTATGCCGAATCGATCGCTCCGCGCTGGGGGATCGAACTGGCCAAGACGGCGCCCAGCCTGGTATTGAGCTGGCGATGGGTGGATGATACCCGGGTGATGTTCAGCGCGCGTGGCAACTCGCGGCTGCAGGAGTTCACCGAGACGCGAACCCTGCCGGCCGGCGGTGATCCGCTGGAGTCGCTGAAGGCGTGGTTGCAGCAGGTGTTGCTGAAGGCGCGCGACGCCTATGTTCAGACGGCGGCCACCGGCGCCGTGTCGCAGGGCGCGATGCCGGCTGGCGACGGACAGATGGTGTGGATCACGGTCACCGACCACGCCATGAGCCTCTCCGAGCAGGTTACGCTTGAGGATGCCCTGCACCACGACCCGAGGGTCAAGGCGCTGATCCCCTACAGTTACAGTCGGGAGAAGATTCGCTATCGTCTGCGGTTGACGACCGCAAACGGTGACTGGCTGTCGGACTGGTTCTCGCAGCGCGGCTTCAGTGCCGAGGCCATGTCCGATGGGGGAGGCTGGCTGATCCATTGAACGGCAAGATCATCAATATTCCCAACCTGCTGACCTTGGCCCGCATCGTGCTGACCCCCTTCATCGTCTACGCGATCATGAGCCAGGCAGCAGTGCATGCGCTGATATTGATGCTGATCGCCGGCCTTACCGACATGTTCGACGGCGCCATCGCCAAACACTTCAACCAGCGTACCGTGGTCGGCTCCTACATGGATCCGATCGCCGACAAGCTGATGCTGATCAGTGCCATCATCAGCCTCTTCATGATCGACCAGACCCCCCTCTTCCTCTTCCTCGCCGTCATCTTCCGTGACGTCATCATCGTTGTCGGCGCGGTGGCCTATGAGCTTGTGACCCGCCGGCTGGAGATGCAGCCGACCATGACTTCCAAGGCGACCACCGCCATGCAGATCACCTATGTCGCCATGGCGTTGCTGCACATGGCCGGGATGCTGCCCGCGCTGGCTGTGACCGTGGCCATATGGGTGACCTTCCTGCTGACCTGTATCTCGGGGCTGCATTACATGTGGGCCTGGACGGAGAAGGCGATCGTGCATGAGGGCAAGCAGTGAACATGAGCGCCGACCGCAAGCGCTGGTGGTGGAACCTGGGGCTGTTCGCCGCGGTGGCGGCTTTCCTACTGTGGCTACTCTCCGGTGTGGCCGCTGCCCTGCTGGTCGCTTGGCTGCTCGCTTACCTGCTGGTGCCGTTCGTCGAGTGGCTGGCGGCACGCGGCGTGAAGCGCGAGCGGGCCAGCATGCTGGTCTTCCTGCTGGGGCTGGTGACCACGGTGCTGCTGGCCGTGTTGCTGCTGCCGCCGCTGGTCACACAGGTGATCCACTTCCTGCAGGCCCTGCCCGACGCGTTGACGCGGCTGAAGGCACACTGGGTACCGGTACTGAGCCATATGGGGATCGACATCTCCAGAGAGGCGGAGCAGTGGGTGGTATGGGTCAAGCAGCAGGTGAAGTCGCTGACGCTGGAGTCGGTGACCCCTTGGGCGCACCTCGGGCTGTCGGCGGTCTCCGGTATTTTCGGCGCCATCCTCGGCCTGTTCAAGCTGATCCTCGTGCCGCTCTTCGCCTACTATCTCCTCTACGACTGGCGGAAGATCGCCACGGTGGTGCGGGCGCATCTGCCCCACAGGGGCAAGGATACGCTGCTGCGCTTGACCGATGAGATGGACGGCATCATCAGCCTCTTTCTGCGCGGTCAGCTCTCCGTCTGCCTGATCCTGGCGTTGCTCTACAGCCTCGGTCTTTATGTCACCGGCATCCCCTTCGCGCTAGTCATCGGCCTGGCCTCGGGCCTGCTGGCCTTCATCCCCTATGTCGGACTGATCATGGGTTTCCTCGCCGCCGCGCTGATGTCGATGTGGCACTTCGGCATGGATCAGCACCTGATCGGCGTGGTCGTCGTCTTCACGGCAGTGCACGTAATCGAGGCCTTCTACCTGACGCCCAAGGTGCTGGGCGACAAGCTGGGCCTGCATCCGCTGATCGTGCTGCTGGCGCTGACCGTGGCTGCCGACCGGTTCGGTTTCGTTGGCGTCATGCTCGCCGTACCGTTGACGGCGGCCGGGGCGGTGCTGGTACGCGAGGTGGATCGCCGCTACCTGAACAGCGATCTCGTTGTCCCGTCCGACTGATGCACCAGCAACTGCTCGAACTGACGCTGCCGGCACGCTACAGCTACGGCGACTGGATCCAGCACGCCGGCGCCGAGGCGGCCCATAATCGGCTGGCACTGTGGCTGGTGCATGGCGGCCGGCTGTGGCTGCGTTCGGACAGGCCGGCGGGGAAGACCCACCTGCTGCATGCGCTGGCCGAGGAGCACCCCCATATCGGGCTGATCCGGCCCGGCCTTGCCTCGGCCGATCATGGGTGGGCGCTGGTCAACACCTGGCTGGCCGATCTCGATGAGAGGGCGTTATGGATGGTCGATGTCGAGGCCGGGCCGCTGCCCTATGCTACCGGTATCGCGCTGTTCCATCTGATCGAACGGGCCCGGGAGATGCACCGTCCGCTGCTGGTGGCCTGGCGCTGCGGCGAGGCGGAGCTGGCGCCGCCGGAGCTGGCAAGTCGGATGAAGGGGATGGAGCAGGTGTCTATGGCGCCGCCGCACACCGATGCCGACCTGCGCGGCGTATTGATGTCGGTGGCGGCGTCATGCCAGTGGAGTGTGGATGAGGCGGTGCTGACGCTGCTGCTCTCCCGTCTGCCGCGCGATCTGTCCGTGCTGGTCGATACGCTCGATGCGATGGAGCGTGCCGCGTTGCAGCAGCGCCGTCGCCTGAATGTCGTCTGGGCTAGGCAGTACCTTGTCCAATGGCAGCAGGGCGAGGATCACCGATCATAAAAAAGGGGCGGCCTAATGGGCCGCCCCTTCAAGGCTTCCGGAATGTCCGGACGGCGTCTTACATCATGCCGCCCATACCTCCCATACCGCCCATGCCGCCCATGTCGCCACCGGCCGGTGCAGTGGGCTCTTCCTTCGGAATCTCCGCCACCATGGCTTCGGTGGTGATCAGCAGGCCGGCGATGGACGCCGCGTTCTGCAGCGACGAGCGCGTCACCTTGGTCGGATCGATGACGCCCATCTTGACCAGATCTCCATACTCCTCGGTGGAGGCGTTGAAGCCATAGCTGTCGCTATCGTTGTTAACGATCTCGTTGACGACCACGGAGGCCTCGACGCCGCAGTTGACGACGATCTGGCGCAGCGGATCCTGAATCGCACGCTTGACGATGCCGATGCCGATATCCTGATCGTGGTTGTCACCCTGCAGGTTCTTCAGGGCCCTGATGGCACGGATCAGGGCGACACCGCCGCCCGGTACGATACCCTCTTCCACCGCAGCGCGGGTGGCGTGCAGGGCGTCGTCAACACGGTCCTTCTTCTCCTTCATGGCGACCTCGGTCGCTGCGCCGACCTTGATGACGGCCACGCCACCAGCCAGCTTGGCCAGGCGCTCCTGCAGCTTCTCCTTGTCGTAGTCGGAAGTGGTGTCCTCGATCTGCTGGCGGATCTGGGCTTCCCGGGCTTCGATATCAGCCTTGGCGCCGACACCGTCCACGATGGTGGTGGTGTCCTTGGTGATCTTCACCTTGTTGGCGCGACCGAGATCCTCAAGCGTGGTGTTCTCGAGCTTCAGGCCGAGATCCTCGGAGATCACCTTGCCACCCGTCAGGACGGCCATGTCCTCCAGCATCGCCTTGCGGCGGTCGCCGAAGCCGGGTGCCTTGACGGCGGCGACGTTGACCACGCCGCGCATCTTGTTGACCACGAGCGTGGCCAGGGCTTCGCCCTCGATGTCCTCGGAGATGATCATCAGTGGCTTGCCGGAACGGGCGACATTCTCCAGCACCGGCAGCAGGTCACGCATGTTGGAGATCTTCTTCTCGCACAGCAGGATGTAGGGATCCTCAAGCTCGACTTCCATGCGCTCGGCGTCGGTGATGAAGTAGGGTGAGAGGTAGCCGCGGTCGAACTGCATACCCTCGACGACCTCCAGCTCGGTCTCCAGGCCCTTGGCCTCCTCGACCGTGATCACACCCTCCTTGCCGACTTTCTCCATGGCGTCGGCGATAATCTTGCCGACCTCAGCATCGCCGTTGGCGGAGATGGTGCCGACCTGGGCGATCTCGCTCTGGTTGTTGATCTCCTTTGAGAGGCCCTGAAGCTCCTTGACCGCAGCGTCGACCGCCTTGTCGATGCCGCGCTTCAGGTCCATCGGGTTCATGCCGGCGGCAACCGCCTTGACACCGTCGCGGGCGATGGCCTGGGCCAGTACGGTGGCCGTGGTGGTACCGTCACCGGCGACATCGGCGGTCTTGGAGGCGACCTCCTTCACCAGCTGGGCACCCATGTTCTCGAACTTGTTCTCAAGCTCGATCTCCTTGGCCACGGAGACGCCGTCCTTGGTGATGGTCGGGGCACCCCAGGACTTCTCGATGACGACATTGCGCCCCTTCGGGCCCAGCGTCACCTTCACGGCGTCGGCTAGGGTGTTGACGCCCTTCATCATCTGGGCGCGCGCGTTCTCGCTAAAATGGATTTCCTTGGCAGCCATTTGCTTTACTCTCCTTTTCGATTTCTAGATGTATTAGGATTCGACGACGCCGAGGATGTCGTCCTCGCGCATCATCAGGAACTCGTCGCCGTCGAGCTTGATCTCGGTGCCGGCGTACTTGGAGAAAATGATACGGTCGCCCTGCTTCACATCTAGGGGACGTACATCGCCATTCTCCAGGATTTTTCCTTTCCCTGCTGCGATCACTTCACCCTCAATCGGCTTCTCCTTCGCCGTCTCGGGAATGATGATGCCGCCGGAGGACTTCTCCTCGCTTTCCAGACGGCGCACGATCACACGATCATGCAAAGGACGTACCTTTGTAGCCATATACCTGTCTCCTGTTTTAGTTTTACTTTATTCAAATCTTTATCGGGATTAGCACTCCCGACGAGAGAGTGCTAATGGTGATAAAACAGAATCGGATGTCAATAGGTGTCGTGATTGATCGTCCGCGGAAGCCAGAAGAAGCCCGAAGTATAGCCGGTGTCGATGACGTGTGCGTGTCAGCCGCCGGCCAGCTTTGCCTTGATCCCCTCCTGTGCCAGCAGCTCGAGCAGTTTGTCGCGATGGTCGCCCTGGACCTCGATATAACCGGCCTTGACCGCACCCCCGGTGCCGAGCTTTCCTTTGAGGCGTTTCAGCAGCGCCTTCAGCTCGCCGTCGGCGAGCTGAAGGCCATCGATGACGCAGACATTCTTGCCGCCCCTGCCCTTGCTTTCGCGGCGGATACGGACCCCCTGCTTGGCGGGGTTCTTGATGGTCGGTGTCTGGGCGCTCTGCCGGGCCTTGCGCTTTTTCCCTCCGGCCATCGGCTTGGCCAGGCTGCCCTGTTCGGTGGAATAGACCACCCTGCGATCATCGTTCATGGACCCAACAGTATTGCGTTTCGGGTCGCCTCTGCAAGCCGGAAGGTTACGGTACCCGGATCGTGAACCTGTAGGGCTTGTCGACCGGACCGAAAGCGAGCTCATGCGTGCCCGGATTCAGCGGCAGGACGTCGGGGGTGTTGCCGTAGCCAAGCCGCTCCTCGTTCAGTTCGCAGTAGTCGCCGTGGTGCAGCAGGTGCAGCTGCAGGCCGCCCTTCTCCGCCGCTTCGATCTGAATCACCTGTTCGCGCATCAGCGGTCCATCATCGGCCAGCTGTACGTCGACATGCTGCTGGGGCCGGAAAAGATCGGTGACGCTCAGCGGGGTGCGGTAGGCGCCGCAGACCCAGGGCAGGCGGGTGATGTGATGGATGCGGTTGCAAAGGGCGCGCCGGGCGCCGTCGCTGATTCCCTCGATCTCGGCCAGAACGGGGGCATTCGCCTCCTCTTCCTGTTCCCCGGTCTCCAGCAGCGTGTTCTGCAGCCGTGAGAAGAGCGCGGCCAGCAGTGGTACCAGCCGGCTGCCGGGGCCGTTGACCAGACGAATCAGTGTGCCGCGGTCGATCTGCTCGACGGAGCCGTCGGTCAGGGCGGTGACGGTGGCCGTGCGTTTGCCGACCGTGCCGGCCAGGCCCAGTTCCCCGACGATCTCGCCGGGACCCAGTACGGCGGCCGGCTTCTTCGTGCCGTTGCGCGTGACCCGCAGCCAGCCGTTGCGGATCAGGTAGGCGGCCGTATCCTCATCACCTTCGGTGATGAGGGTGTCCCCCTCATTGAACTTTACAATACGCGCCATGCTCTTTCCCCGTCCGCCATGCAAGACATGATCCATGAATATATGGGAAACCGTTGTATCCCACAACGGAAAATAGCCGGCCTGCGGCCGGTTTCTGTGATCGGCATCGCAATTGGGGCATAAAGGGCTTACATATACCTTGGTTGCCGCAAGCCATGCCCTGCGGCATCATTCGCTTTCGTTTTTCGATGCAGGGGGTTCCATGTCTGCCAAGCAGAAGAAAGCCGGAAAGGCCGCCAAGGGGCTGATCCACGAGGGGCGCGAATACAGCGCCGAACGATTGCAGGCCATGCATGACATGATGCTGTTCATCCGCCGTTTCGAGGAGAAGGCGGGGCAGCTCTATGGTCTGAAGAAGATCGGTGGTTTCTGTCATCTGTGCAACGGCCAGGAGGCTGTGCCGGTTGGTGTCAACGAGGCCATGAACGAGGATGATGTCATGCTGACGGGCTATCGCGACCACGGCCATGTGCTGGCCCGTGGCTCCGATCCGACGGCGGTGATGGCCGAGCTGCTGGGTCGCGCTGGCGGCATCGTCAAGGGCAAGGGTGGTTCCATGCACATGTTCGACGACGTGCGCCATTTTGCCGGCGGCAACGGCATCGTGGCCGAGCAGGTGCCGGTGGGGCTGGGCTTCGGCTTTGCCAGCTGGTATCGCGACGACGGCCGCGTCACCCTCTGTTTCCTGGGCGACGGCGCTATCAACCAGGGTGCCGTCTACGAATCTTTCAACATGGCGGCGCTGTGGAAGCTGCCGGTCGTCTTCGTGGTCGAGAACAACCAGTACGCCATGGGCACGGCGCTGGATCGCGCCTCGGCCGAGACCCACCTGTTCAAACGCGGTATCTCCTTCAAGATCCCCGGCATGCAGGTCGACGGTATGGATGTGCTCGAAGTCGAGCGCCAGATGAGTGAGGCGATCCATCATGCCAGAAGCGGCCAGGGTCCGATCTTGGTCGAGGCGATTACCTACCGTTACCGCGGCCACTCGATGTCCGATCCGGCCACCTACCGGACCCGCGAGGAGGTCGACGAGTGGCGTACCGGGCGTGATCCGATCGCCAAGCTGCAGGCGCAGATGATCGAGGCCGGTTTCGGCAGCGAGGATGCCTTCAAGCAGCAGGACCGCGATCTCAAGAAGCGCGTGGCTGAGCTGGTCAAGGCGGCCGAGGCGATGCCGGAGCCAGATGGCTCGGAGCTCTATGCCGACGTGTACCGCGATCCGATCGCGGGCGCCTATCCTTATCCTGACGGGGCCAACTAATGTCGAAGATTACCTTTCGCGAAGCGCTGAACCAGGCGATGT
Source organism: Mariprofundaceae bacterium (assembly GCA_035267815.1). Lineage (GTDB taxonomy): Bacteria > Pseudomonadota > Zetaproteobacteria > Mariprofundales > Mariprofundaceae > DATFLK01. Next base: position 16,188 of record DATFLK010000153.1, read on the forward strand.
GCGAGGAGATGCAGCGCGATGATGCCGTCTTCCTGATGGGCGAGGAGGTGGCCGAGTACAACGGCGCCTACAAGGTCAGTCAGGGGATGCTGGAGAAGTTCGGCCCGAAGCGGGTGATCGATACGCCGATCACCGAGCTGGGCTTTGCCGGCATGGGTGTCGGCGCGGCGATGGCCGGCCTGCGCCCGATCGTCGAGTTCATGACCTGGAACTTTGCCATTCTGGCGATGGATCAGATCGTCAACGCTGCCGCCAAGATGAACTATATGTCGGGCGGCATGTACAACGTGCCGATGGTCTTCCGTGGTGCCGGCGGCGCGGCCGCCCGCGTGGCGGCGCAGCACTCCCAGAGCTTGGAGAACTGGATGGCCAACGTGCCGGGGCTGAAGGTGGTGATGCCGGCCACCCCGCACGACGCCAAGGGGCTCTTGAAGAGCGCCATCCGCGACAACGATCCGGTCGTCTTCATCGAGAATGAGATCTGCTACGGCGATATCGACGAGGTGCCGGACGAGGAGTACCTGATTCCGCTCGGCCGCGCCGACGTCAAGCGTGAAGGCACGGATATCACCATCGTGGCCCATTCGCGCATGATCACCTTCGTGCTGGAGGCGGCTGAGGAGCTGGCCAAGCAGGGCATTGAGGCGGAGGTGATCGATCCGCGCACCATCAAGCCGCTCGACGAGGCCACCATCCTGGCCTCTGTGGCCAAGACCAACCGGGCCCTAGTTGTCGAGGAGGGGTGGCGTTTCGCCGGCATCGGCGCCGAGGTCTCCGCCCGCATCATGGAGAAGGGTTTCGATGACCTAGATGCCCCGGTGGCACGTGTGACCGGTAAGGATGTGCCGATGCCGTATGCGGCCAACCTGGAGCGCATGGCGCTGCCGAGCACCGCCGAGATCGTCGAGGCCGCCCGCGTGGTCTGCAACCGGAATTAGGAAGGGATTTAGCCATGCCGATTGACGTATTCATGACCCAGCTCTCCCCGACGATGGAGGAGGGAAAGATAGTCCGCTGGCTGAAGAAGGAGGGCGACGAGCTCTCCTCCGGCGAGGTGATGGCGGAGGTTGAGACGGACAAGGCGACGATGGAGATCGAGGTCGTCGACGAGGGTATTCTGCACCGGATCATCCAGCCGGAGGGTTCGGTGGTGCCGGTGGGCACACCGATTGCAGTGATCGCCGAGGAGGGCGAGGAGGTGCCGGACGACTACCAGCC
>DATFLK010000154.1:0-25160 GCA_035267815.1 Mariprofundaceae bacterium
CGTTGATGCCGAGAACCGCCATCTCCTCTCTGTGCTGTCTCCACAGCGCCTCAAGCTGCGGCATTTCATGGCGACAGGCAATGCACCATGTCGCCCAGAAATGCAGGATCACCACCTTGCCACGCAGATCGGCAAGCGAGACCTCTCCTCCCCCAAGACGCGGCAGGGAAAAAGCCGGGGCAGGTAGCGACTTTCGCGGAAGCTGAACACCAAAACCCTCGAGCGCACCGGCCCGGGCGACGAGCGCCCGGGCCGATATGGCCATCGCCAGCAACAGCAGCAGACAGATCCAGAATATGGGCCTCTTACCGCGCATGCTGCTTCAGATAGGCGGCGACCTGCCGCCACTGCTCCCGACTCATCTGCACACCGCGCTCCTGCATGCGCCGTTTCATGACATGCAGCATATGCCGCCAAGCACTCCATGAGAGCCGCTTGGGATGCGGCAGCGCATGACAGGCCGAGCACTTGGCCTCATACACCTTTGCCGTGGCACTATCCTGATCCGGAATCTCCATCGCTGCAGCGGACTGCACACCAACCCACATGGACAGCATCATTGCGATCACCATTCTGTTCATCTTCATCATCACCCCCTAAAATCCCAATTCCGGATCTGCATGGTCTGCAGTCAGGTGCCTCACACTCTTCGAGGTCGGAAACTCCATGTACCAGGTAAACATCACCCCGTACTGATCCTTGAGCTGAACACCGTTCAAGCGCTGATAGACCGGCAACTGAACGGAGAGGTCGAGAATGTGCAGCGGCTTCGGCTGCCACTGCACGCCAAGGGTCGCATAAGCCTTGGTGCCGCCATAATTGGCCGGATTCCACAGCGGTGTCATGGCCGGCGATGCCGCGCTGTTATGCGTGGCATGACCGGAGTAGCCGGATGCATATTCGTCCGCCTGTCCGTGAATCCTGCCACGCCACTGCATATTCAGTTGCGCCTGTACAAGAAAATTGTAGCTCAGCTGATGCATCAGATAGCCATCCAGCTTGGCCACGTTCCCAAGCCGGTAGTTTCGGCGATTGTCATAGAGCCGGGCTGTATAGGTGGCGTTGACGCCCCACCACCACGGCGACACGGAGTGCTGGTAGAGCATGCCGATGGTCGGATCGACGGTGCCGGAACCGAGCTGCATGCCGTAGGGCAGGAGCTCCGTCCGTCTGACGGCAAGCGGATGCGTCGTGTTACGCGCATCGATCGAGCCGGTGGGAAGGCTCAGCCCCATGAACAGCGATGTCTCGCTGGAAGGGATCATCGGATCATCGGCATACAGACGATACTTCGCCATCAACATCGTGTCCGCCATACCGTCGGACTTCATGGTGTAGCCCGACTGCCCGGTCATCGTCCGCATCATGCTGCTGAACCGCATCGGCATGCGGTTATCCTTGTACATCAGCATGACGCCGCCGAAAAACTTGTCCGAGAAACTGTATCCCAGCGACAGGTTGGTCATGTACATATCCATGCTCTCGGGCACGGCCATAAACTTGCCCGTCGGCTTGCCCATCATCACGGGCATGCCTAGAAGGCTCGAGCCGTCGACATTGCCGGTGCCGCTGCGAAGCCCCTGCATGTGCATGAACATCGGCTGGATCTTGGCCCGGAACTCGTAGGTTTCGGGGATACCACCCCCGGGAATATTCATCGGCATGTTACCGCCGCATTTACCACAACAAAGGCCGATATAGGCGTGTGCATGGGCGGGAAGCAGCACCATGAATGCCACCGTCAGCCATACTCTTTTTGACATCATCTCTCCTCCAGAAACTGATTTTCCGGCATGCGAGCCAACGCATGCGTATCCGGTCAAGGGACCGGATGTAAAACGTCAAACGATGTGGGAAAATCAGTCCCGTATGGGAGGAGGAGTGGGAAGCACGAGTTGCCGCGCCTGCAGAACGGGCGCCATCTCGGCGGATGCATCCGCCACAACCATCTCCACCCTGAAAGGAGCTAGGGAGACGGCATGCGGTGCCAGAAGGTGCGGCAGGGAATCGATACTGCGATGACAGCCGCAACCGCACTCGATACGGCAGGTCTGCCAGTCATTCAGGGGCACGATGCGATGTTGATGCCCCTGATGGCCGGCCTGCATATGCATAGCCCTGCCTTGAATCGATTGCGTGGACGGACATGCCGTCGCCGGCAGCAGCGGCACCGCGCTTACCGAGAGCACGGCGATGGCCAGCAGGATCGAAATCGCTTTTCGCACCTAGGCACTATAGAGGGATCGGAACAGGCTTGCAAAGCCGGCCGTTTACATATGGAGTTACCGGAATGAGCCCCCTGCTGATGAGATGCATGCGCCCAGCCCTTGCCATATCAATGCTGACCGTGCTGCTGTTTTCCATGCCCGGTCCCGGTCAGGCCATGGAACTCCACTGGCGCGATGCCCATGGCACCACGCACTCCCTTGAGGAATCCCGCGGCAAGCCCCGCATCCTGCATTTCTGGGCCTCGTGGTGCCCGCCCTGCCGAGCGGAACTTCCGGAACTCGCGGCGTGGGAGAAGAAACACCCCGACATCACCTTCATCGCCGTCTCGCTGGATGACGACATCAAGGATGCCGAATCCTTCCTGCACAGCAGCCACCTCTCCCTGCCCGCGCTCTCCGGCGATTCCGATCGGGCCATGCAGCTGGGCATCCGTGCCCTGCCCACCACGATCATCATCGGGGCCAACGGCAAGGTCCTGGCCCGCTATGTCGGTGCCCAGCCATGGTCCAGCCCGGCATTCGGCAACCATATCGCCGACAGCTTCCCCTCCCGTCATCGGGATCATTTCAGCCCCTCATTGGCCAGCGCCGCCCGATAAACAGCCACGGCACCATCATCGAAACAGCGAAGACCACCCGTTGCAGGAAGCTCTCCGGGTGTGCTTTCAGGTAGCCGCGCACCTCCCGCACCGCGATGTCTGCCGCTTGCCCAAGCGGAAAGCCGTATACCCCGCACGAGATCGCCGGGAAGACGATGCTCGCGGCATCGACCTCCTCCGTCAGGGAGAGAGAATGGCGGTAACAATCGGCGAGCTTCGCATCCTCCCATATCCGCCACCCCGCCAGACCGGCCCGACGGTATGGATGACCCATTCGGCCGACAAGCGATAGCCCGCGGTCATCCGTACCTCGCCGGTCGGGCACCCTTCCAAGCTGCGGCACTCCTCCAGCAGACCGGGCCCGGCCGCCCGATGAATCGAGCCGTCGACGTCACCCCCGCCGAGCAGTGACTCATTGGTCGCATTGACGATCACATCCACAGACAGCCCGGTAATATCGCACCTCAGCGCATCCAGCACACAGACCATACTTGCCCTCCCTGATCGCTATCAGCAGCATAGCCGGTCTCGCCTCGTATGGCGCACGGGAGTCCATATGATACGGCATACCGCATGGCTGCTGCTTGCGCTGGTACTGCTCACCGCGCCCAGCTGCTTCGCCGGCCCTGTTGACCGGAACAGCCGAAACGAGGCGCAGATCGAGAAGACGATCCGAGCCAATATCCCCGATCTGAAGATCGATGCCATACGACCGTTCAAACCGATCCCGGGACTGTACGAGATTCGTTCTGGCTCCAATATCTTCTATACCGATTCGAGCGGCCATCATCTCTTGTCGGGGCATATCTTCAGCACTCGAGACCACCGAGATCTGACCGAGGCACGTCTGGAGGAGATCAACCGTATCAACTGGAAGGTGCTGCCCCTCAAGGACGCCATCGTATCCGGTGACCCGAACGGCACACCGGTCGCCATCTTCACCGATCCGAAATGCCCCTATTGCCGCAAGCTGGAAACCCAGCTGCCGAAACTCAAAGGCGTCAAGGTCTATACCTTTCTCTATCCACTGGAACGCATCCATCCGGGCTCACATGCCACCGCCGAGGCCATCTGGTGTGCCAAGGATCGTCACAAGGCATTGCTGGATGTCATGCTCAAACACGGCAAGCTGCCCAAGGCCCAGTGCACCACACCAATCGACCGAAACCTGAAGCTGGGACATCAGCTCGGCATCGGCGGCACCCCCACGCTGATCGCCCACGATGGCCGAAAACATGCGGGATATCTGCCGGCGAACAAGCTCCGGACCTGGCTTGCACGGGCACCCTCCTCTGACAAATAGGGATCACCCCTCGTCCAGAACCGACGAAAGGCTTATTGAAACGATATGCGAGAAGACAGAAAAAACGACGAATTGCGCCGCATCCACATTGACACGGCGTTCAACCTTCATGCCGAGGGCTCGGCCCTGATCAGCTTGGGGGACACCCGGGTGCTGTGCACCGCTTCGGTCGAAAACAAGGTTCCCCCTTTCCTGCGGGATACAGGACGCGGATGGATCACGGCCGAATACGGCATGCTTCCCCGGTCCACGCATACGCGCGGCATACGCGAGGCGGCAAAAGGCAAACAGGGAGGACGCACCGTCGAGATTCAGCGCCTGATCGGCCGCAGCCTGCGTGCCGTAGTGCCGCTGGAGAGACTTGGCGAACGCACCGTTCATCTCGATTGCGATGTGCTTCAAGCCGATGGCGGAACGCGCACCGCGGCCATCACCGGCGCCTGGGTGGCATTGCGCACTGCCGTCAACGGCCTACTCCATGACGGCGTACTGGAAGATGACCCCATTCAGGCACAGGTCGCGGCAGTCAGCTGCGGCATCATCGATGGCCGCCCCCTGCTCGATCTGCAGTACAGCGAGGACTCAAAGGCGCAAATGGATGCCAACTTCGTCATGACTTCGGAAGGTGGCATTGTCGAGGTACAGGCCACAGCAGAGGACAAACCTCTTGCGTGGGACGATATCGTGCGGCTCAAGGATTTGGCCGAGAAGGGGATCGGAACGCTCTGCCGCTTCCAGACTGAGGCGATACAGCGGCATCAATGCAGCTGATCATCGCCAGCAATAACCCGAAGAAGCGCCTCGAGATCGCGGCGATTCTGGATGGCCTCGGCATCGAGATCGTTCCGGCAGAGTCGACCCGTTTCGTCGAGGTGGATGAGGATGGGGAGACCTTTTCCGACAATGCTAGGAAGAAGGCGGAGGCCTTTGCCCACGCCAATCACCTTCCATCCCTGGCCGACGATTCAGGCCTCTCTGTGACGGCGCTCGACGGCGCACCCGGTGTCCACTCGGCCCGCTACGCCGGCGATGATGCCACCGACGCCAGCAACAACGACAAACTACTCGGGGCCTTACAGGGCATCGATGACCGTACCGCCCGTTTCGTCTGTGCACTGCACCTGAGCTATCCCGACCGGATCCCGGCCATCACGGCCGAAGGCTCGGTGGAGGGTCACATCCTCGAGCACCCGGACGGCAGGGGCGGGTTCGGCTACGATCCGCTCTTCTTCTGTCCGGAGCTCGGCAAAAGCTTCGGCCACGCCTCTCCGGAAGAGAAGGCCCAGGTCTCCCACCGCGGACGCGCCCTGAGGCAACTGGCACAGAGACTCGGAGCACAGCTTGGAACATAATGCCGGTGACATGACCGGCTGCCGTCGCTGCCCGCGGCTGGCAACGTTTCTGGACGAGATTCGCACCCAATATCCGGATTACCACGCCGCCCCCGTGCCGGCATTCGGCGCCCCGCATCCCCGACTGCTGATCGTCGGCCTCGCCCCCGGCATGCACGGCGCCAACCGGACCGGTCGACCGTTCACTGGCGATTACGCCGGTGTCATGCTCTACGAGTGCCTGCACGAGCTGGGACTCGCCTCTTCGCCTGTCTCCAGCGATATCTCCGATGGCCTGACCCTGGATAACGTGCGCATCACCAATGCAGTCAAATGCCTGCCGCCACAGAACAAGCCGCAGACAAGCGAGATTCGCGAGTGTAATGCGTTTCTAAAGAGAGAGATCGCTACGCTGCCACACGACTGCTCACTACTGGCACTGGGCAGCATTGCCCACCAAGCCACCCTGCGAGCCTACGACATGAAATTATCGTCGCTGAAATTCGCGCATGGCGCCGAACATACGCTGCCGGACGGACGGAGGCTGGTCGACAGCTATCACTGTTCACGCTACAACACGCAGACGAAGCGGTTGACCCGGGAGATGTTCATGACGGTGTTGCAGCGGGCGGCGACCACCGACTGAGGCGACTCAGCCCCTATTCTGTAGATCCTGCGCGCTGGCCTTGAAGCGCTTCATCTGGCCATAGACCAGACCGGGATAGCTGTCGTTCTTCAATGAGCCGTTGTAGGCGGCCAGTGCGCGGGTCGTCGTGCCGTAACGGTTCAGATAAGTGCGCAGAATGGCGCAGCCGTAACGCACATTGGTTTCGATCTCAAAGAGATTGTCATTCGACGAACCCAGTTGACGCTTCCAGAACGGCATCACCTGCATCAGGCCACGGGCACCGGCATGGCTGATGGCGAACCGGTCAAAATGGGACTCCACGGCAATCACGGCCAACACTAGTTCCGGCGAGATATGGAACCGCCTGCTGTAAACATAGACCCAGCGCGCCACGTCCCCAGCCTCAACATCATCGGAAATCCAGCGGCCGACCACCTGCTGCATATCCCGGATCCAGACCGTCCTCTCAAAACGGTCGCTCTGCGGTGCTGGAGCCGGCTCCAGCATCTTGCGCATGCGTAGCCGCTCTTTTTGATCGATCTTGGTCAGGTGGGTACTGGGAATGACATGCACACGCTGTTTCCCCGATACAATCAGGTTCGAGGCATCCTTCGGTGAGGGCTGGAACAGAACCGTCATGCCCACCAGCAACACACTCATCAGGACAACGGCCCACATGCGGCCGCCCGCGGTCAGATCAAAACGCATTTCCCCATTCTAGGGCGTGCTCACATAAAATGCGAACGAGCCCTAGTCCGCATCGAGCTGCAGCAGCGCCGAGATATGCCCGACTGCCTCCTCCAGCGCGATCTCCTGCTTCTCACCGCCACGCCGCGCCACCTCGACCACGCCCTTCTCCAGCCCGCGGTCGCCCACCACGACATGCAGCGGAATACCCATCAACTCGGCATCACGGAACTTCACGCCGGGACGCTCCTTGCGGTCATCCCAAAGCACCGTGAACCCCGCATTCTGAAGTCCTTCGACCAGTTGCGCCGAGGCCTGCATCACCGACTCCCCCTGCCCGAGCGAGAGGCAGGCCACATGGAACGGCGCCAGATGGACCGGCCAGCGGATACCCGCCTCGTCATGACACTGCTCGACCACGGCCGCAACCAGCCGCGAAATACCGATGCCGTAGCACCCCATCGTGGCGAACGCCCGCTTGCCATCCTCCCCCTGGAATGCAACCTCCATGGCCTCCGAATAGCGTGTTCCGAGCTCGAATACATGTCCGACCTCGATGCCGCGACTCAGCGCGATCCCCCCCCCGCATTGGGGACAGGCATCGCCCTCACGACTGGTCCGGATATCCGCGAACCCCGCTCCTGACACATTCTTGGCCATATCGAGACCGGTCACATGTGCATCCTTGCGGTTCGCGCCGGCCGCCATGCCGATCGCGCCACGCAGTGTCTCGTCGGCGATGATTTCTGCCTTCAGCCCCTGCGGCCCGACAAATCCGGCCACCCCGCCAACCGCAGCGACCTGTTCATCCGAGGCCAGCTCCAGCTCATCGGCCTGCAGCAGCCTCGCCAGCTTGACCTCCTGCACCTGATCATCGCCACGCACGCATACAGCCACAGTCTCATCCTCTCCATCCTGACGCCGCACACGATAGATCAGTGTTTTGACCAGCTGGGCCGGTCCGACATGCAGCAGCGGCGCCACATCCTCCACCACCGTCGCGCCGGGGGTCTCGACCACCTCCATCGTCTCGTCGCCTTCGCAGTCGGGCAGGGCACGGACGCTTCGGGCCATCTCCAGATTGGCTGCGTAATCGCACCCTTCACAGTGGGCGATGACATCCTCGCCGGAGTCGGCCAGCACATGGAACTCATGCGAATTGCTGCCGCCAATACTGCCGGTATCCGCCTCCACGGCACGAAACCGAAGCCCCAGACGGGTAAAGATACGGTGATAGGTATCGAACATGTTGCGGTATTCGCGCCGGAGATCGTCGTCGTCGGCATGGAACGAGTAGGCATCCTTCATCATAAACTCGCGACCGCGCATCAGACCGAAACGGGGACGCACCTCGTCGCGGAACTTGGCCTGGATCTGATAGAGGTTCATCGGAAGCTGGCGGTAGGAGCGAAGCTCCCGCCGCACCAGATCGCAGACCACCTCCTCGTGGGTGGGGCCGAGACAGGAGGCGTGATCGTGCCGGTCGGTAACACGCAGAAGCTCCCTGCCATACTTCTCCCAGCGGCCGGACTGCTTCCACAGATCGGCCGGCTGCACCATCGGCATCAACAGCTCCTGTGCACCGGCGCGGTCCATCTCCTCGCGCACCACCGACTCGATGTGGCGCAATACACGCAGGCCCAGCGGAAGAAAATCGTATACACCACTGGTCACACGACGGACATAACCGGCCCTGAGCAGTAGTTTGTGGGAGACCACCTCGGCATCAGCCGGATCCTCCCGAAGCGTGGGAGCAAAGAGTTGGGAAAGCTTCATCTGTCCGTTCCTTTCGATTATGTCGCGACAGGCATCGCCCATGCCGCGCCGCCGACAGTGCTATGCCATCGATATTCGATCTACTATGAGATGAAATACTGCATCCGAGCCGGATCGTCCTCAAACAGTCGTCTGCGTACCCTCCGACGCGTCATGCGCGACAATGCGGCCATTCTCGACATTCCAGCGCCTGCTCAGCATCGTCGTCATCTCGTCGGCCGGCACCGGTTTGCTAAACAGATAACCCTGCACGATATGGCATTGATGATCATGCATAAAGGCAAGCTGCTCGGCGGTCTCCACACCCTCGGCGATTACGGTCAGATTCAGCTGTTGTGTCATCGAGATGATCATCGCGGCAATGGCAGCATCATCCAGGTCGTCTGGCAGATCGCACACAAACGAGCGATCCACCTTGAGGATATTCAGTGGCAGACGCTTCAGGTAGGAGAGCGACGAATAGCCGGTCCCGAAATCGTCCATCGACACCTGCACACCCATCTCCCGCAGCCTGTACAGCAGGGTGATACTCATCTCCGGATCACGCATCGCCATGCTTTCGGTAATCTCGATATCGAGCAGTTCGGGCGGCATCCCGGTCTCGGTCAGCGCCATCTTTACGTGCATGGAGAGATCGGGATGGTGGAAATGCTGGGCCGAAAGGTTGACCGAAATATGGAGGTCCTCGTAACCCATATCCATCCAGACACGATTCTGCCGAACCGCCTCCTTGAGGGCCCACTGATCCATGGCCACGATCAGACCCGTCTCCTCGGCAATACGGATAAACCTGCCCGGCGGGATCAACCCCTCTTCCGGATGATCCCAGCGTATCAACGCCTCCGTACCGACCACCTCGCCCGTGCGGATATCGATCTGCGGCTGGTAGAAGAGCCGGAACTCGTCATGCTCGATCGCATGGCGCAGACTCGTCTCCAACTCCATACGCTCCACGGCGAGATCGCTCATCTCGTCGGAATAGATATGGTAGGTATTGCCGCGCTCCTTGGCGCGATACATGGCCATATCGGCCCGCTGTAACAGGTCGGCCGGGGCGATCTTGCCAGGATGGCCGAAACTGATACCGATACTGGCCGACATGTACAGTTTCCGGTCTTCCAAGGTAAACGGCTCGGCCATGGCTGCGAGCACCTTCTCAGCCGAGGCCACGGCGTCGTGCGAATTGCGGATATCGGTCAGGACAATGGTAAATTCATCGCCTCCCAGCCGGGACACGGTATCGGCCGCACGAACACAGGCCTTCAGACGGCCGGACACGGCTGTCAGCAACTGGTCGCCGATATGATGCCCCATGGTATCGTTGATCATCTTGAAACGGTCGATATCCATGAACAGGATCGCGAGCCCGGTCTTGCTGCGGCTCGAAAGTGCCTGTGTCAGGCGGTCCATCATCAGGCGCCGGTTCGGCAAACCGGTCAGCACATCGCCGTAGGAGAGGCGCCACAGATGGTCCTCCGTCCGCTGCCGTTCCATCGCAATACCGGCGAAATGCGCCGCCACCTGTAGCAGTGAAGCGACATCATGATCGACTTCCGAATTCAGGGATGCACCCGTCTCCTCATCGAAGAGCAGGGTAAAATAGCCGAACACATCCCCACCCACACTGCGGATCGGCGTCATCGCAACCGCATTGTAACCGTGTTTGATAAATCGGCCGTCATGCTCGGGGCACATCCCCCCCATCAGCACTTCCTTGCCCGAGGCTGTGGTGGGCGAAGGCTCCCCGGTGGCCCCACACGCACCACAACAGATCCAGCGATCCTCATCATCATCAAAGGTGGCCACCAGCGCGGCGGGAAGGCTGGAAGAGCTGATCGTCCGATGGGACGAATGGCCGCTGCCGGAGGCGACCACAACGGTATGTCCGCCTGTCTGCCGCTCCACCATCGCCATCAACACCTCAAGGGTCTCTCCGATGGGACGACCGCTGGCCAGCATCTCCAGAATCTGGTTCTGTTCTATCATGCGTGTTTCGCTGCGTTTGCGCTCGGTGATATCACGCAGGGCGCCCTCAATGCCCTGCACGTGCCCCTTATCACCGATCAGCACATGCGCGTTCAGCGAACAGAGCACACTGCGCCCGCCGGCGGTACGGATGCTGACCTCGACATCATGAAGATTATGGCAGGCGTGCAGTTGCTCCAAGAGATCCTTCCACGCCGATGCATCATGCAATACATCGGTAATTGGACACCCCTGCAGTGCCTCCACCTCGTATCCGGCGAACGCCCGGACGGAGGGGCTGACCAGCACGATCCGGCCTCTGGTATCGGTACGGAAATAGACATCCTGGATGGTTTCGAAGATGGAGCGGAACTTGGCCTCACTCTGCTTGATAGTCTCCAGCGCATGTTGCAGTTCTGATGTGCTTTCCCGTTTCGCCCCCTTCTCCGACGTGGACGAGGACTGCTGCTCAGACTCGAGACGGTGAATATCGTCAAGCAGCGCCTTGTGCTGTAGCGCCTGATTACAGACATGGATCAGGTCGTGTTTCACCACGGGCTTGGTCAGATAGTCATATGCACCGTGGCGAAGTGCCTCCACCGCGGTTTCGGCACTCGGCGCCCCCGTCATCATCACGACCTGACAACTCAGATGATGGCCCGTGATATGGTTGAGCACATCCAGACCCGTTTTCGGCCCAAGCAGGATATCGCAAAGAACTAGGTCGAAGTTGCCGGACTGCAGGGCCTCGATCGCGGCTTCGAAACTTCCGGCCGTCTCGACATCATGTCCCTGCGCCTCGAGCATGATGCTCAAGGTATCGCGGATACTGGCTTCATCGTCGACGATCAGAACGCTAGACAGAAATCCCCCCTGCCAACCTGCAACACAAATATCACAGTATAGTAGTCACGATAGTACGGTTTTTCCAATGGCCCTGACTTCTCACCGACAAACACACGATCAGTCAGAAAGCGGCCTGCCATCGGTCGGCAATTCCACTGTCACCTTTGTCCACGCGCCCTCCTCGCTCTCGAAACGCAGACATCCGCCATGCTCGCGCGCAATCGCAAACCCGGCGAACAAACCCAGACCCGCATGCTGATCCCCATCCTTGGTCGAGAAGAACGGCACGGAAAGATGCTCCATCACCTCCTGCGCCATGCCGCAACCATGATCGTAAAACTCCAGACGGACATACTCTCTGCCATCCCGATTGAAAGCTCTGCCGGAAATATCGAGTATCTTCCCGGCATCTGCTCCCGGAAAACGCTCGTCCAGCGCCTCCCGTGCATTGGTGATCAGGTTCATGAAGATCTGCTGTATATCGGTGGCGCTGCACCGAAGCCTAGGAAGATCAACGGCCAGATCGATCTTGACCTGTACGCCATGGTTCCTCAGCTGCGCACCCACCAACTGCATACTGGACTCGATCAGGTCAGCCACCTGCACCTCTTCGCGGGCGCCCGGCGAGCTACGCGCCAGCCTGCGAAGATTGTTGACGATCCCGGAAATACGCATGCCGCCGTCGATAATTTTCTGCAGCATGCCGGCCTGCCTTTTGTCCAAGGAGGGGACATCCAGCAGAATCTGAGCATAGTTGATAATGCCTGTAAGCGGGTTGTTGATCTCATGCGCCGCCCCGGCAGCAAGCTCACCCACCGCCGCCAGCTTGGCGGCATGAAGCGTTTCCGCCTGCATCCGGCGAAACTCCTGTTCGGCACACTTCTCGCCACTGATATCACATACCAGTGCGGTCAGCAGGGGCCCGTCATCGGAACCGATCCGGTTGATCGCCATGCGCAGATGGATCGCTGCTCCGTTCTTGTGCACACCCGACATCTCACGCGATACAGTCCCCCCCTTGCCAGCACGTCCCTCGCGGGAAAGTGCCTCGTAGGCCTCGACACTGCCGACATCCATCAGCAACCTGATATCATGCCCCAGAACCTCTTCCGCCTCATAACCGAAGATGCGCCCCGCCGCAGGATTGTAGAGCCGCACCGCATCCGTCCCGTCCACGACAAGAAGGCCATCCGGCAGGGACTCGGCGATCGCCCGATATTGCGCCTCTGTGATCATCAAAACCTCGCCCGACTCATCCAGAATCCTCCACACCTAGTGTCATGCAACGCAGTGGTCCGACCAACCATAACGGCTTGTTCATCTCCGCGATAGGGCAACACCCGGTGGAAATACGCCCTTTCGGCGCGAGAAGCCTGAAGGGCTCTACTCCCTGCCGGACAGAGCCTTCAGAAGGCGTTTGTGGATATCCTCAAAGCCGCCGTTCGATAGGATCAGCACATAATCGCCCGATTTGGCATGTTCGGTCAGATACTGGATAATGGCCTCGGCATCCGGAAGGACCGATGCATGTTCGCCGATCTCGCGGCATACCCGCTCCACATCAAGCGCCTGCTCAGGGCGCAGATTGCGCTGGGAGGGCGGCACGAAAAGGACGAAATTGGCTGCTTCGAAGCAGTCCGGCAAACGCACCTGATGGATGTTCATGCGCATGGTATTGCTGCGCGGTTCCACCACCACCCACAGCCGTTCGCCCGGTCCAAGCCGGGATCCCATCGCCGACACGACCCCTTCGATGGCCGTGGGATGGTGAGCGAAATCGTCGTAGACACGGACACCGTCCACCTCGCCCATCAGAGTCATGCGCCGACGAATACCGGCAAAGGTTTCGAAACCCTTGCTAATGGTGGCAGCCGAAACGCCGAGCATGGTCGCGGCGACGGCGACGGCACAGGCATTGGCAACATGGTGGCGGCCGATCATGCTCCACTCCGCCTCGATAAAAACGGCATCGTCACACCACAGGCGAAACCGCGAACCATCACCGCTCAGCGACTCCCATTGCCAACCGGCCTCCGTCTCGCCGCCTCGCTCGGCGAAGCCAAACAGCGGCGTCCAGCTCCCCCGTGCCAGCACGTCGACGATATTGGTATCGTCGGCATTGAAGATCAGATGCCCCGATGCCGGCACCGTACGTACAAGGTGGTGAAACTGGGTCTTGATCGCCTCCAGATCCGGGAAGATATCGGCGTGATCGTATTCCAGATTATTCAGGATCAGGGTGCGCGGCTGATAGTGAATGAATTTCGAACGCTTGTCGAAAAAGGCGGTATCGTACTCATCGCCCTCCAGCACGAATGGCTCGCCCTCCCCGAGCCGGGCACCCCCGCCAAAGTTCTCCGGCACACCACCGATCAGAAAACCGGGCGAAAGGCCCGCCGTATCAAGCACATGTGCCATCAGGCTGGCGGTCGTCGTCTTCCCGTGCGTACCTGCCACCACGACGCTGTGCCGCCCCGGCAGGATATGATCGTGAAGAAACTGTGCGCCTGATGTATAGGGAATGCCGTCATCCAGAACCGTCTCCACCTCGACATTACCCCGTGAAACGGCGTTGCCAACCACGACCAGATCGGGCCGAGGCACGAGGTTCTCCGCGTCGAATTCGGTCACAGCGATCCCCATCGCCTCGAGATAATCGGACATGGGCGGATAGATGCCGCTATCCGAACCGGTCACATGGTAGCCGCGCTTGCCGGCCAGACAGGCGATCGCGGCCATCGCCGTACCGCAGATGCCGAGGATGTGAAGGTGCTTTTTCTTCATCGGGAGGATTTCACCATAACTTACCCGATTCACAAAGCGGCAAAACATGGCAAGCTTGCCGCATGAGCACACCACTGCTTCCGTGCGTCACGGTGGAAACCGGGCCCGCTCCCGAGGCCACCGTCATCTGGCTGCATGGCCTGGGTGCGGACGGCCACGATTTCGAACCCGTTGTGCCGGAGCTGCACCTTCCCGACGAACTTCCCGTCCGCTTCATCTTTCCCCATGCGTCGGCGATAGCGGTCACCATCAACGGCGGCTATATCATGCCCGCATGGTACGACATCAAGCAGACGGACCTCGGCATTGAGCACGACGAGGCAGGCATTCGCGCTTCCGCCCAGCAGATTCAGATGCTAATCGAGCGTGAGCGGATGCACGGCATGCCAGCGAACCGCATCATGCTTGCCGGTTTCTCGCAGGGCGGCGCCATGGCGCTGCACGTCGGCCTGAGGCAATCCACGCCTCTCGCCGGCATCATCGCGCTCTCGGCCTACCTGCTTCTGCCCGAATCACATGCCAACCCGGACGCCCTATCCGCTCCCGTGTTCATGGCACACGGCATCAACGATCCCGTCGTCCCGTTCTTCCTGGGCGATGAATCGCGACGCAAGCTGGAACGGCAGGGATGCCGGATTGCATGGCACACCTATCCGATGGAGCATCAGGTCTGCACCGAGGAGATTGGTGCCATTGGCAAATGGATATCGCACACCCTCTCCGGTACCGACTGACAACACAGGGAGGCCGATATGCTGCAGCGACTGATCACACGACATGCCATCCCGCTTCTACTCACCCTGTGCGCATGCCTGCATCCCCTCGACGCCCATGCAGCGACAGCGATCACGAAAAGCAATCCGGCAGCACAGACCGAACCCCTGACGGAGGGGCTGGTCAATGCCTTCGCGCATCAGGATTTCAAGCGCGCCGGACAACTGGTCAACGCCATCCGAAAACGGTTCCACAACATGCGCCAGAAAATGAAATCCCGTCCGTTCAACGAACGGAAGGAGCGTGAACTCGCCATGATGCACGCCTGGCTCCGGGTCATTACAGTCGCCATCCGTAACCGTTCAGGTATTGGTGGCGCTATCGCCGCCAACCAACTGACCGCTGCCATGATACGCAATGAGAGGTTCCCGGATACGGTCAAAAGCTCGATCGCCTGGCTTGACTACCTGTCTAGGGATATCGTACTGCTGAACATGGAGGGCCCCAAAAGCAACGCCAGCCTGCTGGCCATCCGGCGTGACGACATCACCATCACGTGGAACCACCTGCGGAACCTTCTGCTCAAGAACTTCCGCAACAAAACGATCACCATGAATATCGACCACCTCGTCAAGCACCTGGACACGCACCTTGACCGAGCCAGTCAGATCGCGGACGGAAAGCAGCTCGGTGCGTGGGTCGAAAAGCTCGAACATCTTCCGGACCCGGAGAAAAAGGGCTAATCGGCTGCCAAATCAGGATGTCTTGTCGGGAAACTCGAACTCCTCGGCCTCGACATAGATATTGGCCGGATAGACCGGACCGATATCAACGATCAACCAGGTATCGCCCCGCTCACCCAGTTCGATATCCAGCACATCACCCTCCCTGAGCAGCGACATGATCTCCTCGGGAAGCATCACCGGGCCGATATGCCCTCCCTGTGAATCGAAGTGCAGCCACAACTCCTTTCCGGCAAGCCGAAAAATACGGGCATGCCCCTCGACAAAGCGGGCGAAACGCTTCCCCCGCAACCGGGGCGATACACCGCTGCCCAGCCGGACATAATGAAACAGCATGCGCGCCGCCTTGGCCGTGCGAATGCATTCCGGCTCCATCTCGGACACCACCGTCATGAAGTCCATCCTGCGAACCTCGGAAAGCCAGCCCTGCCGGCCGCAAAAAGCCAGCCAGTCGCGTAATACAGCGCAATACTCCTCGATGGCGACACTGTCACCATCCAGTTCGCGCAACAGAAACCAGCCAAGAAAATCGCGTAGGTGTTCCGGTTCGAACTGATCTAGGTCGAGCGGCCCCAAATCGAGTGCCGGTTCGATATCGCCGCCCAGCAACTCCTCCATGTGCGCATCAAGCGCACTCTCCCACTCTTCCAGCCCCGACTCTTCAAACTCCTCGAAATCGTGAAAAAGGTCGGAGAAGTGCAGCAGGTAATCGGCCAGATACTCCATACATGCCTCCGCCACCGGGCCATGTTCACCATCCCGGTCCGACTGCGCCCGTACGAAGCCGTCCAATACTTCCTGCATCAACACCGCGCCCTCCCGAATCGAATAAAATCGCCGCCGATCATGTCTCGAACAGCGGTGCCCGACAGAATAACACACTCTGCATGCAGCCGCCGCCCGGACCTCCCCTTGCCCCGAACCCGCGATCCCGTTATGGTCGCGTCGCCGAAAAACAGCGTTCCAATCGTTTCAGGAGAGAGACCATGCAGATCAATGCTCCCAGCATCCGTCAGGGGATGATTCTTGAGGTTGGCGGCGTACTCTGGCGCGTCATCAAGGCCCAGCATGTCACACCGGGCAAGGGCGTGGCCTGCATGCAGGTCGAGATGCGCAACATCGAAACCGGCAACAAGTCCAACAAGCGCTTCAACTCCACCGAACGGGTCGAACGGGTCACGCTGTCCCAGCGGCCGATGCAGTTTCTGTACGAAGACAGTGGCAACTACTATTTCATGGACATGGAGACCTTCGATCAGATACCTCTGGATGAGGAGCTGATCGAACATGCCAAGCCCTATCTACTGCCGGAGACGGAGGTCGTCATCGAGTTTCATGAAGAGCGGCCGCTGAACGTCCAGCTGCCGCAGACCGTCGTGCTGGAGGTGGTGGAGTGCGATGCCGCCATCAAGGGACAGACCGCCACCGGCTCCTACAAGCCGGCAAAGCTCGAAACTGGCGCCTCGGTGATGGTACCGCCCTATCTGGAGTCGGGCACTAAAATCAAGGTCAACACTGAAGACGGAAGTTACGTCGAACGCGCCTGAGCCTTTCCATCCGGAGCGGACCTATACGGACTCCCGCTCTCCCTGCAGGAAATCGCGCACACTGTCGGTAAACGTATTGAAATCGATCGGCTTCTCGAGATAGCCGTCGAATCCTTCGCGAAGCAGGCGCTCGCGATCCCCCTTCATGGCGGAGGCGGTCAGCACCACCACGGGGATATCGCGTGTCTGCTCATGCCTGCGCAACTCCTGCATGGCATCGAGACCGCTCATGCCGGGCATGCGCATGTCCATCAATACCAGATCGGGGCTGGACTCCAGCGCCCGCGCCACGCCCTCTTCGCCACTCTCCGCCAATACCACCTCAAAACCATCCAGCTCCAGCACATCGGCGGCCAGCTCGATATTCAACGGATTGTCATCAACCACCAACACCTTTGCCATGCCGCCCCCTCATCGCCTCCCGTCAGAGCATACCGGGCTGCTGATCCGGCACACCGAAGCCCGGCACGAACGTGCATCAGCCATGCTCGTCCTCACCCAACATGCCACGGTCGCCCCCCGCCAGAGATGCCTGCCTGATACGGGCATCGAGAATCTCCAGCATCGTATCGGCATCCTCCGCATCGAGGCCGAAATGCACCGCACCGAAAGAGGCGGTCAGCCGTCCCTTGTCACCTTCCGGCAACGGGAAGATCTGCTGGCTAATACGGATGCGCAACTTCTCCGCCACACGATGGGCGGCACCAGCGGAGATACCGGGCAGTACCAGCACGAATCTGTTTTCCGCCAGCCGCGCCAGCACATCGGCCCGGCGCGTGACCATGCGAGCCATCTCCGTCATCATCTTCATCGCCGCCATGCCCCAGCGCACGCCGTGCTGCTGCACATAGGCATCGAATCCGTCCAGTTGCCAGCCAACCAGCGAGAAGCGCTGATTATAGCGCTTCGACCGTCCTACCTCCTGAGACAGGCGCAGCATCAGGTAGCGTCGATTGAAACACTTGAGCGCTGGATCAACCAGCCGTGCCTGGACCGGATAAAGCAGCTCCATCTTGCGCAATTCGTGCAGGATATCGGGCCGGCCGGATGCGCCCTTGACCAGTACCCGTTCAGCCTCCTGCCCCAGCCTGAGGAGATCCCCCTTGGTCAGATCCTTGGCCGTGTAGACCACGACCGGGATATCGGAGGCGCTCGGATGCTGATGCAGCTCCTCCATCACCTCGAAACCGCTCATTCCAGGCATCATCAAATCCAGAATGATCAGATCCGGCTCCCGCTCGATCGCCAGGCGCAATCCCTCCTTGCCGTTGGGAGCCAGCAGAATGCGGTACCCCTCCATGACCAGCGACTCTTTCAGATAATCCCTGACCGACTCCTCGTCGTCGATGACCAGCACGGTATGCACCTCGGGATGTTTGGGCACAAAGCGGCCATGCCGGGAGATCATGTCCATCAGCTCCTGATGCCCCAGCCCCTTTTCCACGCTGTCGACAGTGCCTGTGGAGAAGTGCGGTGAATCGGCATCCCCACCAAGCAGCACGACCGGGATATCACGGGTGGCCTCGCAGCGCTTGAGCCGCTGCAGAAGGTGGTAGATCAGCTCCGCCTCCCCGGGAATACCCAGCATGACCAGGAATGGACAGATCTCCTCCGCCAGATGACACATCTCGTCCATCTCGACCAGCATGCCCTGATATCCCTCGCCATTGAGCATCTGCACCACGACGGCGGCACGGTCGGCATTGTCATCGACCACGAGGATGCGCGGACGCACGGTCAGGTCCGGACCATACTCCTCGACCGTCGTCTTCAGAATCTCGGTAGCCTCGTCACGCTCCTCAGCCACCTGCTGCAACAGCGCAGACTCCTCCTGATCGCTGTCCACCGCAAAAGCAGGCATTTTCAGGAAGAAGGTACTGCCCCGTCCCGGCTCACTCTCCAGCGCAATCTCACCACCCAGCATATTGGCCAGACGGCGACAGAGCGGCAGCCCCAGGCCGGTCCCGCCATGTTGACGGTCCAGCCCGCCCTGCGCCTGCACGAAGGGTTCGAAAATACGTTCGATATCCTCGGGCGCGATGCCCACCCCCGTATCACGAACGTAAGCGGCGATGGTCACGCTACCGCCCACCTCAGACGCCTGGATATCGATCCCAAGTTCCACATCCCCGCCCTTCGGCGTGAATTTCAGGGCGTTCCCCAACAGATTGGTAAGGATATGCTGCAGCTTGTCGACATCGGTCAGAACACAACCATGCGCACCGGCACCGGGCATAAACTTGAGATTCAGGGACTTGGTCTCGGCCAGCGCCAACAGCTCTCCGACGACCCGCTGACCCAGCTCGTCCGGATAGAAGGAAGTTTCGTTGATCTCCATCATGCCCGCCTCGATCTTACTGATATCGAGCAGGTTGTTGATGATATCCAGCAGGCGCTTGCCGCTGTTGTTGATATGCTCGGCATATCGCAGCTGCTTGGCGGAAAGCTCGCCGGCACGGGGACTCGTCAGCAACTCGGAGAAACCAATAATGGCATTGAGCGGGGTGCGCAGCTCGTGACTGGTATTGGCGATGAACTGATCCTTCGCCTCACTCGCTTCGGCCAGCTCCTCGTTCATCAATTCGAGTTCGATCTCACGGTTCTTCAACTGCTGGTTCGCGCTCGTCAGTTCGAGGGTGCGCTCGCGCACCCGCTCCTCGAGATCGGCATTGGCATGAGACAGCGCCTCGAAGTTCTTGGCATTCGAAAGGGCCGTACCGCAGGCAGAGGCAAGCATTCGGATAGCTTCCTCATCCTCCTGCGTGAAACTATCCGCTCCCAGCTTGTCCGTCAGGTAGATCACCCCGATAACCTCGCCACCGAACATCATCGGCGTACCTAGGAAACTATCCATCGGTGGATGGCCATCGGGGAATCCGACGCTGGCCGAATGCTGATTAAGCCGGTCCAGACGCAGCGTTCTCTTCTCCTCCCACAGCAGCCCCAGCATACCGACTCCCTGCGGCAAGTTGCCAAGCGCCTTGATCTCCTCATCGGACATACCGAGCGGCACGAAATGTTTCTCCCCTCCGTCGTCGATATAGGCCATCATGCAATAGCGGGCGTTGGTGATCTCCATCGCCAGTGCACCGATATGTCGGATCAGCGTCTCGCTGGCCAGTTCACCGCTCAGTGACGCTACAGCCTTGGTCAACCTCTCCTGACGGTCGATATAGGCCCGCAGGTGCGTGACCAGGTCGTCAAATGCCGCTGCCAATGCGCCAAGCTCGTCCCCGCGGTTCAACGCCACCCGGTGTTCAAGATCGCCTGTCTTGATCCGTTCTGCATCCCCCGCCAGCCGGAACAGCGGCCGCAACACGCCCTGCCGCAACACAAGCCAGGCGCCGAGGCCGAGCAATATGGCAACCGCCAGGAAGGCTACCATCATCTGTCGCCCGGAAGCGGCCACCTGTGCCTCCGCACCAGCTGTCGACACGCCCAGAACCAACACGCCGCGCAGGGGATTGGAGGTATAGCCGTGACAGGCCAGGCACGCATTCTCGACATGAATCGGGTAGAGATAGGTGAGGTGATCGCCAGCGTTGATGACACGTTTAGCGTCGCGGCCACTCACCACATCGGAGAACGCATCCGAAAGCCCGGCGGGCACCCTGCCGGCTGGCGTCCCGTCCCACTTGCGGTGAAACCGGTCCATACCGATGAATGCATTGACCCGCTTGATCGTCTTCTGGTCGTGAAACGCCTCGACCCCGTTGACCCGGTAAACCTTGGCGAAGGTGAAATCGTTAACCTTGCCCACGCGCGCCAGCCAGTCGTGCGCAATATCGCCATGCCCGGCCAGCATGATGCTTTTCAGACTGGCCACGAGGGATTGTGCCGCCAGCGCCGCTCGCGCGGTCTCTTCCGATTGCACCATCTGCCGGTCCTGGGTCTGTAACCAAGCATATCCCGCCACCAGCAGCAGGCCGGAGATCAGGACGATCATCGTGGCAACACGCACCCCCAGACTACGAAACAGCATCCGCCCCCCTCTCCGAACATGCGCTATCGACATGAAGCTCGCACCGACGAAAGACCCTCAACGCCGACCGACAGTACGGCGAACCCCTAAAGCCCGCAAGGTCTAATAGGTAATAGGGAACTCCAAACCGGTGCCGCACGGCCGACAAAACAATTTACACGTCCCCGAAGTGCCGCACAATGCCACCATGGACAGCCACAAGACACACCGTGACCGGGCCATGCCGCCGGTCGTCTGGCTTTTCGGCGCGGTCAGCCTCTGCAACGACGTGGCCAGCGAAATGATCCTGCCGCTTTTGCCCGCATTCCTGACCCTGATACTGGGGGCCGGGCCGGCGGCACTGGGATTGATCGAGGGCCTAGCCGAGGCGGTGGCCAGTCTCAGCAAGCTTGCCTCCGGGTTTCTGGCCGACCGGATGCAGGCTCACAAGGCCTTCGCTCTGGGGGGATATACCGTCTCGAACCTGCTGCGCCCCCTGATCGGACTCAGCCAAGCCTGGCCTGCGGTACTGATGCTGCGTTTTGGCGACCGGCTGGGGAAAGGGCTGCGCACCGCACCGCGCGACGCCCTTCTGGCCGAATCGGTCGATGCGACGCGTCGGGGCCGGGCCTTCGGCATCCACCGCACCATGGATCATGCCGGTGCCATGATCGGCCCTCTGATCGCCGCGGGCCTCCTGGCCGCCGGAACACACCTGCGGGACATCTTTCTCTACTCCCTTATACCGGGACTGATCGCCGTGGGGCTTCTGGCCATTTCTCTACCCCGCATCCGGACCACCATCCGCGCCACCACGACCCGACTTGCATGGCATCAGCTCTCGCCGGCGTCGCGACGCCTGATCCCAGCGGTCGCCGCCATCACCCTCGTGGCAATGCCCGATACCCTGATGCTGCTGTGGATTCAGCAAACGGGTATGCATATGGCGGCGCTACCGCTGCTGTGGTCCGCGGCACACCTGTTACGCTCCATGACTGCCGGTCCCTTCGGCGCCCTTTCGGATCGGCTGGGAAGAATCCCGATCCTGACACGAGGACTGACCGTCCGCGCCCTGATCGTGGCCACCATCCCTTGGCTTCACAGCCATCTCATCGTCATCGCCGGCTTCCTGCTCTACAGCACAAGCACCGCCATCACCGAAGCGGCGGAGCGTGCCGTCGTCGGTGACGAGGCGGGGCACGGCAAGGGCACCGCCTTCGGCTGGTATCATATGCTGGCAGGCATCCTGGCCCTGCCCGGAGGCATCATCTTGGGAGAGCTTTGGCAGCAGCTGGGCATCATGGTTGCCTTCTCCTTTTCCGCCGCATGCCTGCTGCTTCTGGCGCTGTTGCTACGGTGGCTACCCACCTCCAGCCCGGCCGAATAGAATCACCCTGCCGCGGCCTCCATGGCCTCCCACGCCCGCAGAAACCGGCCCAGGTGCGGGCGATCTTCAGTCTCGGCCTCGAGATAGTTACGCAGACCCAGTATCACACGCGCATAGGCACCCTCGTGCAGCGCGCCACAAAAGAGCTCCCAGCGAAGAAAGATCAGCAGCGTGGAGAGCACATCCGTTTCACAATAGTCTCGAATGGCAGCAAGATCGCCGGCCTCGAAGAGACGGGCCACATCGTGGCCCTCCGTCCCGAGCTTCCCGGGAACACCCAGTACGGCGGCCACTTCATGCATCGAACAGCGGGCCGATGCCCCGTAATCGGAGAGCGCCTCCAGCAGATCCAGATGATAGGTACCGGAAAAACGGGCATCGTAGTTGTTGTAGCGATCCCCCTCCGAAAACCAGCGCGGACAGGCAAGCCCGTGATGCATGGCACGATACTTCAGAACAGGAAGATCGAATCCCCGGCCGTTGAAGCTGACGAGCCTCGGCGCGCGTTGCTCGATCAGGCCGAAAAAGCCTTCCAGAAGCTGTCGCTCGCTGCTCTCCGGTTCACCGCCGCTCGCCACCTGCCGCAGTACCATCTCCCGCCCCTCCTCGCCCGGCTCGACGACGAGATGTGCGTAGCTGATGGCCACCACCTGATGGAACGGCTGGCGCGGGAACCCGTTCCGCCCCTCGGTTTTCTCCAGAAAGTAGTCCTCCAGGGCTGTCCGCGTCTCGATATCGGAAAGCCCCGACCGGCCCAGAAGATGCCGCGCCGATGAGGCATCGGGCACCGTTTCAATATCAAATACAATCGTATCGCGCCGCATCACCTCTTCCCCGCACGATTCATCGGAATCATCGACGTCATCATGAGGGTTTATCCCACGATGGCAACAGTGCTACAATTACGCACATGAAAATACTGGTGGTCGAAGACGAAGAGCGGGTTGCCCACTTCATCCAGAAGGGATTGAAGGAAGAGGGCCACGCCGTCGACGTGGCATACGACGGAGAAGAGGGCGGCTTCCTCTCCGAAGTCAACGACTACGATCTCATCATCCTCGACGTCATGCTGCCGAAGAAGAACGGCATCAACATGTGCAAGGAGATCCGCGCCCGCGGCGTCGCCACGCCGGTACTGATGCTGACCGCCCGCGACAGCGTCGAAGACAAGGTCCGTGGACTGGATGCCGGCGCCGACGACTACCTGAGCAAGCCATTCGCCTTCGACGAACTGCTGGCCAGGGTGCGCGCCCTGCTTCGCCGACGCTCCGAGGCCAAGACACCAACCCTGACCATTGCGGACCTTGAGCTGGACCCCATGAGCCGCCGCGTCACCCGCTCCGGCACCCCCATTCGCCTAACCACCAAGGAGTACGCGCTGCTCGAATACATGATGCGCAATCACGACAAGGCGCTATCGCGCACGCTGATCGGCGAACACGTATGGGACATGAATTTCGATCCGGAAAGTAATGTCATCGATGTCTATGTCAGCCACCTGCGCAACAAGGTGGACAAGGGGTTTGACACCCAGCTGATCCATACCTTGCGCGGACAGGGGTATATGCTCTCCACCAACGCCCCACCCGCGTGAACACCCCCCTCTTCAGGCGGCGCTTTGGCCTGACACGACTGCGCAATTTCATCACCCGCCTGTTCACCACCTTCCGCGGACGTCTGGCCCTACTCTATATCAGCGTTGAACTCTCCGTTCTGCTGTTCGCCGGCATCCTCCTCTATGTGGTGCTCTCCCGACAGATCTACGCCTCGGTCGACAACAACCTCAAGCAACAGGGCGATGCCGTCATTCAGGAGATGGAGTCCTCGCGCTTCTATTTCTGGTCCCAGCAACTGGCCAACTTTTCCGGCCACTTCATCGGTTCGGTGCAACTGGTCGGCGCCAACGGCGTGCTCCTGTTCGCCTCGGACAAGGCCCTGATCGGCCGGGGCGGCGGCGAGGTGACCGAAATCCTCCGGCTGGCCATGGAAGGTCATACCGCCTTTGCCTCGACCCGTTCGCTGCTGCGCAAGGACAACATGCGCGTGCTGGCCATGCCAGTCTATCGCGGCGGACGCATCGTCGCCGCACTGATATTGGGACGCAGTACCGGGGAGATTCACTCCTTCTTCGAGCTGATGTATCTGGCCGGCGGCATGCTCGGCCTGCTGTCGATGCTGATCAGCGCCTATGCTGGTTTCGTCATGTCCAGACGTGCGCTGAAGCCCCTCGACGAAATCATCGCCGCCGCGCGGCGGGCCGCCTCCGGTGACCTCTCCCAGCGTCTCAAATCCTTCTCCCAAGACAGGGAGATCGGCGTGCTGATTCGCGCGCTCAACAAGATGTTCGGCGATCTCGAATCGAGCTTCAAGGCGCAGAAGCGGTTCACCGCCGACGCCTCTCACGAACTGCGCCTTCCTCTGACGGTCATGAAGGGGGAGATCGAGGTCACCCTTCGCCGCGAACGCAATATCGAAGAGTATGAACAGGTGCTGCAGCAGCAGTTGGGCACCATCGAACGGATGCAACGCATCGTCGACGGCCTGCTGACCCTGGCGCGAGCCGATGCCGGCCTGCTGGAGCTGATGCATCAGGAGGTGGATCTGAGCCTGCTGCTGCAGGAGGCGGGACAGGAGCATCTGGGCCTGTTCCACAGCAAGGAT
>DATFLK010000155.1:0-8550 GCA_035267815.1 Mariprofundaceae bacterium
CGCGACGTCTCTCCGGGCACATAGGAGACGGCCTGTACGCTCTCCTCCTCGTCATATTCGCCGGACACCCTGTCGACATGCGCCCGAAGCTCGGCGGCGTTCCTGCAAAGCGCGTACTGGTTACGCACCGTCTTCAGCAGCAACGGGTAGGGCAGGTCGTCAGCCTGCTGCGCCAGCGTCTCCCACGGGAGGGTCCTGCAAAAAGGGATGCGTATGCCGCCCTGGTACGCCTGAAGACGGCTCAACGCGCGCTGCTCCAGACTGGCATGGTCCGGTACCAGAAAGCGCAGCCCGACCTGCTGCAGGAAGGGGGCGTAGTGCACCGTAAAGTCAGCCGATCCGTCATAGCTGGGAAGCCAGACCGCCGGCACCACGCCGGCCCGCTTCAGCGCGCTGGCATAGACGCCGGGCAACGTCTCCTCTGAATCGGGCGTGCGCACCAGACGCTGAACATAGCGGCTCCGCTCCGCCCATGGCACTCGGTGCGGCGCCGCACCGATTACCGGGATGCCGGCCCGACCGGCCGCCTGGGCGAGCGCGAAACGCTGCGACCCGTGGATATCGCTTACCAGCAGGGGCATGTCGCTCATCGGGCCTGCCTCGGCAAGGCGAATGCAGCCGGCACGCCCAGTAACGCCACCCCGCTGCAGACAAGGAAGATCACCGAGAACCCGTAGAGACCGGAAAGCCAGCCGCAGACCATGATCCCGACGGTCGTACCGAGACCGAACCCGAGCGACGAATACCATCCCTGCGCCGAGGCGTGGCGATGGGACGGTGCGAGCCGCCGGACCCATGCCACGGCATTGAGATGAAACGCGGCGAAGCTGGCTGCATGTAACAGTTGCAACAGCGCCAGCAGCCACCAGGCATGCGCCATCGCGATACCGACCCAGCGCAACGAGGCGAGCAACAGGCAACTGCCCAGCACCCATGCCGGCGCCGCCCGCTGAATCGGCCGGGACCAGCTCCACATCAGCACGATCTCGGCGATCACACCCAGCACCCAGAAGGTGGCCACCTGCCAGCCGCTATAGCCGATCTTCAGGAGATAGAGGCTGTAAAAACCGTAATAGGCACCATGCGACGCCTGCATCAGGAAACTGATGCCCATCAGCACGAGAAAAGCGGAGGAGAACCGGCCGTGCGCCTCCCTCTCGCGCTCATCCGACACCGCGTGAGCGGGGAAGCCCCGGGCCGCCACTGCCATGATCAGCATCAGCACCGCGAGCCAGTAGGGGAAATCGGGCATATGCCGGTCGGCCAGCCATGCACCGCCGGCCAGCGATACCATCACGAAACCGATCGAGCCCCATACGCGCAGGCGACCGTAATCAACCAGCGCGGCCTCGCTGACCACGACCGACAGGCCATCGGTCAGCGGCAACACGGCGGCCCACAGAAAACCGAATCCGAAGACCACCAGGGCCAGCCCCCATGCCGCCCCGATCCAAGCAAAGGAGACGGCGAACAGGGCCGCCAGCAACGAGGCCAGCAGCACGAAACGCGGCATATTGAAGCGCTGATCCATCACCATGCCAACCAGCGGGGGCGCCATCACCTTGGAGAGGGAGACAAGCCCCGTCATAAAGCCGACCACCGCCACGCCAAGCCCGCGATGTGACAGATAGACCGGGAAAAACGGCAGCATCAGCCCCATGGCGGCGAAATAGGCCGCGTAGAAGAGTCGGATATGGTGCAGGGATACATTGGAGACCATGGCACAAGCATAGGTAGCTCGACCGTGAAATACAGCAGAATCATGGAATGCCGGCCTGTCGAACGACCACCGTTCGAACCGATCACGGGGCCACAGCGGGGTTGCACCTTCGACCGGCGTAGAGGACATTTCGCTCATGAAGGGATTCCGTATCCAGACCGCATTCGGACTGTTGCTGGCATGCGTGCTGTCGTCATGCCACCTCGACCTGATCGGGCTCAAACTTGCACCGGGCTGGCAGGCCCGCTCCCTGATCGTATACCGGCGGGCGGAACACCCCGACATGATCGTAACATCGCGGGACGGGCGCTACCTCTTTGTCAGCTGCGAAACGCGCGGGGGCGGCATCAATCCGAGCCTGATCCGCATGGATCTGAAGAACAACCACCGGGCCATCCTGATCAAGGGGCTGATCCGTGCCGACGGCCTGAAGCTGGGACCCGACGGCAGCCTGTGGCTAGGAGAGGAGTTCGCGAACGGACTAATCTGGCGCATCGCCGAACCGGAACACCTGATTCCCGAGCAGGAGATCAGCCGTCCCGACATGAATCCGGACGATCCCGCCATCGCAACGCTTCCCGTCGCCGGCCGCTTCTCCCATGAGGGGATCGCCTTCTCATACGACGGCAGATATGCCTATATGGCTGATGAGTGGGAGAAGGGGTGCCTCTACCGTCTCGACATCCGATTGATGAAACTTGCGGTGCTGAATGAATCCGGAGCGTGGGTGACAATCACCAATCCCATGGAGGCGCGCCAGCAGGCGCAACTGCTGCATGGCCGCCGGTTCAACCGCATCGAGGACATGGAGACCCTACCGGATCATCGCATTCTGATGAGTGAAACCGGGACGGGTCGCATCCTCGCGCTGGACGATCGCGACGGGAGTACACCCCGAATCTCGGAATATCTGCACAACAGCAGGCTCTACCATCCGGACAATCTCGCTTGGGACAGCAAACGCAACTGGCTCTGGATCACTGACGACGACAAGCCCTCCATCCTCTGGGCCTGGGACGGCAGCCGACTCATGCGCATCGCCAGCCACAACAAGGCTGAGATCACCGGCGTACTGGCAGCCGGCGACAACATCTATATCAACCTTCAGAA
Organism: Mariprofundaceae bacterium; assembly: GCA_035267815.1. Lineage (GTDB taxonomy): Bacteria > Pseudomonadota > Zetaproteobacteria > Mariprofundales > Mariprofundaceae > DATFLK01. The sequence goes on from DATFLK010000155.1 coordinate 2,831, forward strand.
CCGGAGCAATGGACCGGAATTGACCATGCGGCTGTACGAAAAGCCCTAATCCCCCTTTTTTATTATATAAATTGAAAAACTTTTGGGGTAGGATGCGGGCATGCCCAGCGTCTACACACGAGAAGCGAGCCTGACCATGATCCGTCTGGCGAAAGAGGTTCCGGCACTTCCGGACCGCTTCGCACGGATTCAGACGGTCCTCGATCGCGAGGACTCCAGTTTCGACGAACTGGCCGAAGTTATCGGTACGGACCAGTCGACAACTGCCATGGTGCTCAAGGCAGCCAACTCCGCCTACTACAACCGTACGGGCACGCCGGTGACCGACCTGAAGCAGGCCATTTCCCGACTGGGCCTCCGGGAGACCGGCCAGATCGCCATGAGTATGTCGCTCTGTTACGGCTTCGCCATCCCGATGGGCATGGGGAATATCCGTGCATTCTGGGCACACGCCTTTGCCGTCGGGCTTCTCAGCAAACACATGGGGAACCTGCTGGGAGAGAATAGCGACGAACTCTTCGTTGCCGGCTTGCTGCACGATATCGGCCGCGCCATTCTGGGCATCTTGGTCGATATGGACTACTTCGAGAGCCCGCTGGCACAGATGGATGGTTCGGAACTGGTCGAGGCCGAACACGAGCGCTACGGCATCGACCACGCCGAGGCCGGAGCAGAGCTTCTCAAGCTATGGCGTTTCCCGGAACGGCTGCAGAAAATCGTCGGCGGCCACCACAGTCTCGATGAGGGCGGCTTCCTGCCAGCCCGCATCTGCGCCCTAGCCAACAGCGAGGCTCATGCACGGCTTCCCTATGGCACCACCATCGACCGCGTCGGTGAAGTCATCATGGATGATTTCAAGGCCGACGCATCGGACCTGATCAAGGAGGCCGGTCTGGCCTGAAGCCCGCGGCTCGGTCTTACTTATCCGTCCGACATGCTACTGAGCGACCAGCGCGGCGCCGCATCCCAGTGATGTGGCGCCGATCTTCCCGACTGCCGGTGAAGAAATCCGGTATAGGCAATCATGGCACCATTGTCGGTACAGTACGCTGGTTCGGGGAGATGGACGCACACGGCGGCCTCTGACGCGGCATCAAGCAACTGGCTCCGGATCCGGCGATTGGCCGCCACGCCCCCCGCCACGACAAGATCCGACACCTTCTGTGCACGACAGGCCCGCATCGCCTTGCCGACGAGCACATCAGAAATGGCCTGCTGGACGCCAGCCGCCAGATTCCGGCGCCCTTGCTCATCCGCTCCGTCCAGCGCCGAAGCCGCATGCAGTACCGCCGTCTTCAGACCGGAAAAGCTGAAATTGAGGTTGTTGCCCCGCAGCATGGGACGCGGCAGCGCGATCGCGCCTGCATCCCCGCCAACAGCCAGCTCGGCGATGGCCGGACCGCCAGGATAGGGCAGACCAAGCAGACGGGCCGACTTGTCAAAACACTCGCCGGCTGCATCATCCACCGTCTGGCCGAGCAACCTGTAGCGCCCCAGCGCCTCAACCCGGATCAGCATGGTATGGCCGCCCGACACCAGCAGGGTGATAAAGGGAAAGGGTGGCAGCTCATTCGTCAGGCCCGGTGCGAACAGGTGTCCCTCCATATGGTGGATGGGCAGTACCGGAATATCGTTGACCCTTCCTACTGCCCTGGCGTAGCTGATCCCGACCAGCAGAGCCCCCATCAGACCGGGACCGGCGGTAACCGCGATCGTATCGACATCAGGCCAGTCCAGGACCGCCTCCTGCATCACCTGATCCACCATGACAGGCAACGCAGCCAGGTGTTCCCGCGATGCAATCTCCGGCACGATACCGCCGAAACGGGCATGGATATCGACCTGCGAGGCGATTCGTTCGGCCAGAATCCCGCCGCCACGATTCCGACCCTCATAGATTGCAACCGCCGTCTCGTCGCAGGAGGTCTCGATCCCCATGACACGCATCACGCCTCCTCTTCCGCAGCTGGACTGCCATAACCGCCACCGCCCGGTGTCTCGACAGAGAGGATATCACCGGGTCGGAGCGGCATGCTGCATTTGGCCGGCAAATCTCGCCAGCTCCCGTCGCGAAAGAGCCGGTTTCGTCCCGCCTGCCCCGACTCACCGCCGGCCAGCCCGTAGGGGCGGGAGACCCGGCGTTCGCTGAGCAGAGACACAGTACAATCGTCCAGCACCTCCCAGAAACGGACCAGTCCGTCGCCGCCGTTGTGTCTACCACGCCCGCCCGAGTCCGTCCGTACGGCATACCGGAGCACCCGTAACGGGTCGTGCATCTCCAGCACCTCGATCGAGCTGTTCCGGGTATTGGTCATATGACATTGCACAGCACATAGCCCATCGCCGTCGGCATGCGCCCCCATGCCGCCCCCGAGGGTCTCGTAATAGACCCAGTCACGACTGCCGAACAGGACGTTGTTCATGGTGCCCTGCGAGGCAGCGGGAATCCGTGTCGGCAGCGCCTTTGCCAGCGCCCCCAACACCACATCGACGATACGCTGGCTGGTCTCGACATTGCCCGCCGCGACCGCCGCCCCCGCAGTCGCGTTTACCAGACTACCTTCCGGAGCCGAAAGATGAACGGGTCGGAAGATCGCCGATGTCTGCGGCGCGCCTGCCGGCATCAGACAGCGAAACACATAGAAGACCGAGGCCGCCGTCACCGCCAGCGGACAGTTCAGCGGTCCTTCGCACTGCGGTGCCGTGCCGGAGAAATCGACCGTCGCCATCTCGCCCTCGATACGGATCGTCATCTTGATGGTCAGCGGACCATGGGCCAGACCATCATCCTCGATTGCATCCTCGAACGTATAGGCACCATCGGGAATCCCGGCTACGCAGACGCGGCCATAGGACTCGGATGCGACCAGCAACTCCGCACATGCATCGGCAAGCGATGCGGCGCCGGCGGCCATGCCGCGATGCAGTGTGACCAGGCGCCAGGCACCCACGGCACAGGCGGCACGCTGGGCGGCCAGATCGCCCAACCGCTCATCCGGATTGCGGGCGCGGTGCATAAAGCGCTGCAGCGACTCCTCCCGATCCTCTCCGGCCCTGATCCAGTATTGCGGACTGATCACCACTCCCTCATCCGACAGGCGCCGGTGCACCCCCATCGAGCCAGGGCTCTTGCCGCCGACATCGGCATGGTGTGCGCGGCTGGCCGAAAACCCGAGCAGGGTGTCGCCATCGAAGACGGGCATCACCACGGTAATATCGGGCAGGTGGGTCCCGCCGAGAAAGGGGTCGTTGAAGACCACCACATCACCTTCCCGCCAGTCGAACCCGGAGACGATATCCCGCATACAATAGGCCATCGATCCGAGATGTACGGGAATATGGGCCGCCTGCGCCACCAGTTCCCCGTCAACATCGAACAGAGCGCAGGAGTAATCCTCGCGATCCTTGATGTTCGGGGAGATGGCGCTTCGTTTCAGCACCGTTCCCATCTCCTCACAGATGGCCGACAGACGGTGCGAAAACAGGCTCAGCTCGACCGGATTCACTGCGATTCCTCCCGCGCCAGCAGCAGGTGACCATGCTCCGAGACTTCAAGCCGCCAACCGGACGCCAACCAGAGGGTGGTGGTATCCTCAATGATCAGCCCCGGCCCCTGGAGGCAGTGGCCGGGACGCAGGGCATCCCGCCGATAATGGGGCACCTCGCCGATCCCGTACACCTCGGAGGTACCGGCCGATACCGGCGCCGTATCAGCTAGGGGAAGTTGGGCAAGCTCCAGCCGCGGCGTCTCGGCATGGGAGGTCAGCCGCAGCGTCATCGCCTCCACCGGGCGGTCCAGACGGTGCCCGTAGGCCTGTTCATGTGCCTGTTCGAAACTGCGGACAAGAGCCTCCATATCCGGTCGCCACGGCAGCGTCAGGTGAAACCCCTGCCCCTCGTAACGCAGGTCGGCATGACGTTCATGGTGTAGTGTGAGTCCCGGCATCTGCCGCCCGGCGCGACGCTCTAGGTCGGCAAAAAGCCCTTCCATCTCGTCCGGCGCAACCGGGTCGGCGAGCGCCAGGCGACGACTCACGGAGAGATCGCACTGGCGACGGCCGGCGAGCATGCCGAGCGCCGAGAAGGCACCTCCGGCGAGCGGCAGTACCACACGTGTCATCGCCAGCTCGTCGGCCAGCTTGCAGGCATGAAGCCCGCCGGCGCCGCCGAAACAGACCAGCGCAAACTCGCGCGGGTCATGCCCGCGCTCCACGGAAACCAGCCGCAGGGCCCCCGCCATATGGGCCTCCGCCATGCGGACCACACCGTCCGCCATCTGCATGGCGTCCATGCCGAACTGCGCCCCCATCTTGGACATGACCCGTTCGGCCGCTGCCCGGTCTATCGGCATAGCACCGGCCAGACGTGCATCGGAAGGGATACGTCCCAGTACGGCATTGGCATCCGTCACCGTCACCGCCGTTCCGCCCTGTCCGTAACAGACCGGTCCGGGCTCGGCACCGGCCGATTGCGGTCCCACCTGCAGCAGCCCCGCCGCATCCATCCAGGCAATCGAACCGCCGCCGGCCCCGATGGTGTGAATATCGAGCATCGGCACGGCCACGGGCAGGCCGGCGATAGAGGCCTCGCTGCTAATCCGGTCTCGGCCATCGAGAAGCGACACATCCGTGCTGGTACCTCCCATGTCGAACGTCATCAACCGCGATATGTCGAGTTGTTCAGCCATCCTGCGCGCCGCCACCAGTCCGCCGGCAGGACCGGAGAGCACCATACGGACCGACTGCCGCCCGGCCTCATCCACGCTCATCACACCGCCAGCTGAATGCATGACGAACAGGTGCTTGGGCGCCAGTGCCGCTTCCAGACGGTTCAGATAGCGCTGAACCAGCGGTCCGACATAGGCGTTCAGAAAGGTGGTCGAGGCGCGTTCATACTCGCGGTACTCGGCCAGCACCTCGTGCGACAGGGAGACGAACATGTCCGGCGGAAGCACCTCGCCGATCAGCCGCTCCTGTTCAGGGTTGAGAAAGGAGAAGAGCGTGCAAACCGCCACCGCCTCGTACCCCCTGGCCCGCTCTGCCAGCGCCTCGAGATCCGCCGGTGCCACACGCTCTACCACCTCTCCATCGGCGCTCACCCGTCCCGGCATACCGATGCAGTCGTCCGGATCCGTCCACAACGGGGATGGTACAGGGCAGAGCTCGTACAGCTCCGGACGGACCTGACGGCCGATCGTGATCAGGTCCTCCAGACCGCGGTTGGTGACGAACAGTGTTCTGACACCCTTGCGCTCGAGGATGGCATTGGTGGCCACCGTAGAGCCGTGTACGAGATACAGTCTGTCGGGAGAGAGCCCCATTTCCCGAATGCCCATCAGAATGGCACGGGATGGGTCGTCCGGTGTCGACAACACCTTGTGGAAACGGAGCCTGGCACCGTCCAGTGCGACGAAATCGGTAAACGTCCCGCCTGTATCCACTCCGATCAGCATGGACGAAGCATAACGGCCGGAACGCGTTATGGTAGGCAGAGGATTGTGACAGGGCGCACAGCACCCATACGTACCGGAAGGGGATGATCCCGTTCGTCAGACAAGGAGGTTTGCCATGCGCACACTAATCAAGATGCTGTTCACCCTCTCCCTCTTCCTGGTCACGATTCCGGCCAGTGCGGACGAGATCTTCTCCCTGAAAGCGGGGTATATCTCATTGAACCCCAGCGGCCAGGTTGCTGCCACCGGCGCAGGAATCGCCGGCACA
>DATFLK010000156.1:0-8548 GCA_035267815.1 Mariprofundaceae bacterium
TGGCAACTCTCCAGCCGGATATCTACCTTGTGCGCCTCGAGAACATCTTCATTGTCCTGATCGGCCTTTTTCGTGCTCGATCCACGGTAGTAGCTCTCGTCATAAAAACCCTGATGATCCACCCTCGGCTGGGGGTTCAGATAGACCAGCGTACATTTCTTACAACGTACCACCGGCACATCCAGATTATACAAGACCTCATATGCCTCGCTGCCGCACAGGGGGCATGTATGCATCTCCACATATTCGATCATCTCCCCTCCACTGTATGTCCCTGAAGATACCTCAATCCGCTCGTCCATCATCAAAATCCTGCCTTCTCTTGATGCGTGAATATATCTGCATCACCCTGTTTTTGACCGTGCTTCGCGCCTCCTCCGGACGCCCTGTCAGGGTGTAGAACAGAAACCGGTATGCAAAGCGCTGCAAAGGCTTATGACGAATGGAGAGCAACGCCGCTTTACATGACAGGAACATTTTCCCCTCTTCGCTATAGATACAGGCCAGATAGTTATAGAGATTCGAAAGCCGACCGTGGTACGACGGTTCCAGATACTGCCTTGCCTCCGTGTCGGTGCGATAGCCTTGAAGCATCTTTATCTCGGCCAAATATCTGAATTCCGGATTGGCGGACAGATGACTATGGTGCAGCCGTTGCACACCGAATAGCTCATCCGAAAACAACACCCTCTTCCCGCGGGAGATTCTGAGAAGGAAATCATAGTCCTCGGCTGCCTGGTAGCGAGTGCAGAAACCGCCAATTTCCCGGACATCCGACGTTCTGAACAGGGGCGTCAGGGTATTGATACCGGCATATCCGCTCATCAGGCTGGGAAACACATCCCCTTCAAGCACCCCATCGGGATGTCGAAAGAACTCATTCGAGTTCCCAACAATATTGCCGTCGTGACTGGCGATCAGCCATTTTCCATACACCCAGTCATATTCGGGATACATATCCAGCAATTGGCAACGACGGAACAGGCTATCTTCCAACAACCAATCATCGGCATCGAGAAAGGTAATCAACGGATGTCTGGCTTTCTCAATTCCCAGATTCTTTGCTGAAGCAGCGCCGGCATTCTCCTGACGATAGACCCTGATCCGCTCCCCATAAGTACGCAACACATCCGGTGTGCGATCCGTGGAACCGTCATCCACCACGATCAGATCAACGTCGACATTGGCCTGGGCCAACACGCTGTCAATAGCGTTGGAAATGAAATCCCCGTAGTTATAACTCGGAATGACAACGCTGACTCCATATCGCATCGTACTTGTCCTAGCCACTGCAGCACCGTCGCACAAAAGTGGATGAATATGGCGTGGCGAATCGCTTCATGTGCGCCGGAAGAACAGGTTCGGTTTAGCCTCGTCATCCTTATCCAAAGGCTTCAATCGACCGCGGGTTCCGGCGTAATACGGCCTGAATCCTCGTTCATGCATATATTGTATGAAGTCATTATACGTCAGTCCCCGCTGAGCCAGATTGAGCGGTTCCACTTCAGCCAGAACAACGACCCGGGGGCTCCGGGACAACACCTTCTCCGCCCCCTTGAGTACGTCCAGATCGAATCCCTCGACATCCACCTTCAGCACATCAATATGGTCAACGCCATGCTTCTCACAAAAGTCGTCCAGTGTAATGGTATCGACCTCAATCGCCTCGTTTGCCCGTGCCCGCGCCCGATACGATTCGGCCGGAAGCAACGAACCCACGCCCTGGTTGCCGGACTCATTGGCCTGATAGAAATCAGCCGTACCACTACGATCCGAAACGGCCTTGCAAACCAGTTCGACATTATCCTCATGATTCATTTCCAGATGATATTTTAGGCGCTTCAGCACAACCGGACTGGGCTCGAAAGCATATACCCGACCAGTTTTGCCAACCAGTTTGGAAGCCAACAACGTGTACTGACCGATATTGGCGCCGACATCGAACACCACCGATCCGGATCTCACCAAGCGCCGAAACGTCGCCACATCTTCATGCTCATAATAGTGGAAGCAAAAAATATCCCGTTGGATACAGTCGTGAATATCCAGCTCGAAAAAAATGCCGTCGCGATTGACAAAGGAGACGAAGCGCGGCGTATGTCCAACCACACCATCACGAAGATACATCTTGCGCCATGAGCCCGGTGCATATCGAAGATAGTTCAGCATCAACCAGTATACTGGCCGCCATCCAGCGACGCGAATCTCCCAAAGGTTCACGCGCACCCCCCGCCGGCCGGCTTGCCATGAGCCACAAACCATCTGATAGCCGGAAAATATCCACCCAACAGTCGCTCATCCGTTTTATCGAACAAGCCAAGCAGACGGATCGACACGGCGTAGGCCGCAACATAAATCAGTACGGCACCAAGCAAATACATCAGCGATTGCAGTCGGTCACCTTCGGTCAACACCGTATCCACCCAACCGATATAAGGCAGACAGCACAGAACAGGCGCGATATTGGCACGTGCAACATGCCAAAACCGTCGCCATTCATTTCTCACTGAGCGATCGAAATGCCTGCAGAACCGGAAGTAAAGGATCGTATTTGCCAGCGTAATTGCGATCACCGTACCGTACAGAGCTCCGGAAAAGCCGAATTTCATAATAAGCACAAACGATAGGCTGATGTTGCCGAAAGCCTGCAAAAGTGCGCTCTGCATAATCGGCTTGGCCCAGCCAATAGCAGTACTGACACTGAAAACCATCGCCACCGAAATGATGACCCAGTAGGCAAATGAAAGCAGCAATACCGCCTGGTAAACAAGCGGGGAGACATATCCAAGCCATAACCCGATCACCAATGGGGCGGTCAGCCACATGCCAAACAACATCGGCAAGGTTGCGACCAGAAGGTATTTACTCCCCCGGTCATATAGCAGCCACAACTGTTCAAAATCCTGACGACCATGCATCTCGGATGCAGCTGGAAACACGGGAGATGTCAGGGCATAGGGTAGGTCCCGTATCAGCATCGCGACCTTTGCCCCGAGATCGTACATGGTCACAAAACTTACAGGCACCAGGAGCGCCAGCAAAATCTTGTCCGCCTGAAAGCTGGCCAGATCGGCAAAACGCGAAACCTGAACCCGCACACCCAATGGAAGCATAGTCCGAAAATGTCTCCAGCTGACGTAATGGAATCCAAATTCGAACTCAGGAAAAACCCTACGTGCCCATATGGCCAGCAGTAACACCTTCAAGGCGTACACAACCACCATCAACCATAACAGACCGAGGATGCCGAGGCCTGCCTGTAACACCAGATAGGCGCCCAAAACATTCGGCACCGAGACGATCAGGGTCGCCTTATTCACCAGATCGAAACGTTGGAACCCGTACATGAAAGAAGTCAGGGTCTGCACAATGCCAATCAGGACAAACACCAAAACGCCCCAATGGGCCATATTCAGCACGGTACCGCTCATGTCCTTCGACACATGCAGCACCTCCAGCAACCATGGTGTAAGTACCCAGGCCAGCAACAGACAGACGGCTCCAAGCATGCAGAAAAAGACAAGGACGGTATTAAAAGCCTCGTTCACATACACCGTTTCCAGTTCCGATGACGACATCGCCACATCACGCGTCAGCGAAACACCCAACCCCATGTCCATAAATATGAAATAGGTCGAAAAGGCCCAGAACAAGGCCCAGACAGCAAACTGTTCGGTACCGAGATAGGAGAGGATCAGCGGCGTCAGGACAAGATTGACGCCGATCATCCAGATACGCCCAATCGCATAGTAGGCGGAATTACTGATAATCTTACGTGAAGTCGACATACCCTACCGACGGTGTATCAGTCACACGAAATACCATATCTGTTTCCGGACCGGAGCTGCCCTCCTGACGAAAGAGGTCTTTCCCTGCCCCAACAGACAAAGCCCGATCTCCCTACGGACATGACGACCGGATGAGAGATCATACCTGCTGTTCCCAATACACCCGCTGATGCAGCGCCCGATTGAGTGTATGTTCATCCAGATACTCCAGCTCGCCACCTTCGGGGATGCCGCGAGCAATGCGCGATACGCGCACATCGGTATTCCCATAACGGCGAGCCAGGAAATGCGCCGTCGCCTCGCCGTCGACGGTGGCGCTGGTGGCCAGCACCAGCTCGCGCACATGGCCGGACTCCACCATGGTATCCAGAGGGTCAAGCCAGAGCTGTTCCGGCCCCATGCCGTCGACCGGAGAAAGGCGGCCATGCAAGACATGATAACGCCCGGCAAAGCCACCGCAGCGCTCCAGCATCAGCACATCGACCGGTTGTTCGACCACGCACACCATGTCCCCGCTCTGGTGCGCCTGTTCACAGTTACGGCAGTATCCCTTCTCGGCGAAACAGCCGCACTGTTTGCAGAAGCCCATGCTGTGATGAAGATCCGACAGGGCGTGCGACAGCTGTTCGAGATCCTCCGCCGGTTTCTCCAGCAGATGCATACTGAGACGCATGGCCGTCTTGGGCCCGATGCCCGGAAGCGCGGCCAGCATCTCCATCACGCGGGCCAGCGGCGCCGGAATCCCCTGAAGGTTAATCAAAATGAGAGACCGGGTGGCAACGGCAGGCCACCCATCATCTCCTTCTGCTTCTCCTGCAGTTGCGACTCAATCGCCTGAAGTGCGGAGTTGGTGGCGGCCGCCACCAGATCCTCCAGAAGGGCCTTGTCTTGCTCCTCCCACAGCGAAGGGTCGATGGTCACGCGGCGGACCACACGGTCGCCACTGAGCGTCACCTTGACCATACCGCCACCAGCCTCGCCCTCGACCTCGACCGAGGCCATCTCCTCCTGCATCTTCTGCATCTTCTCCTGCATCTGTCTGGCCTGTTGCATCATCTTTCCGATATTCATGATCTCTCCCGTTCAATCTGAAAAATTGTACTACTCTGGGGCACCCTCACCCGCTGAACCGGGGGCGCGCACACGCACAAGCTGTGCATCCATCCCCTCCATCAGCTGTTTCACATGCGGGTCATTCAACGCCGACTGTTCCAGCTGTTCCCGGCGCACCTCCGCCTCTCTGGTTCGCGACTGCATGATGCTCTCACCGGCGTTTTCCTGACCCTGTTTGGGCTCCCAATGGACCGTGCGACCCAACCACTCGGAAAAAGCGATACGTTCGGCGGTGGCGATGGCACGCTCCTGATGACTATCCAGCGCCAGTCGCACCTTGACGCCGAAATCTAGGCAGAGCACATGCTCCAGCATGGCCGACACTCCGGGGCGCAGTTTGCCATAGGCGCTCACGGCATCCTCCCAGTTTCCGTAGGCAAGTCCCGGCGGCACATCATCGTCCACATCCAGCGCCAGTTCTTCCTCCTGATGCGACTCAGTCGGTGATGGATCGGAAGGGGGGTTATCCACCACCTCGGGTGGTGCCCCCTCAGCAACATCTTCGCCAGACACCGCCTCCTCTGCATCGGCATCCCCGGAGAGGCCGGACACAGTCTTCTTATCCGGAAGAGCAGCGGGTGGATAGATGGCATGGAGGCCGGCCAGGCGCATCACCAGCATCTCGGCAGCGCGACGCTCGTCCATCCAGCCGAAGTCGCGCAGACCACCCACCAACACCTGATAACGCAGATCCAGGCCCTGTGCATCCCAGCAGGGCATCCAGCGCTCAAGCCACTCCCGCTGTGTCTGACCCGGTTCACTCTCCAGCAGGGACTCATCGCACATTAGGCAAGCGAGCTCATGCCACAACTCGCCCAGAGCCTCCAACAGGCTGCGCGGCGCATGCCCCCCTGCAGCAGCGGCGCGCAGGGTCTCGACAGCCGATTTCGCGTCCCCGGAAAAGATCGCATCGGCCAGCAGCCGGGCCCGTTCGGGACCCACCAGCCCCAGCGCCTTGCGTACATCGCCCGCCTGGAGGCTCTTGCCGGCAAAGGCCAACACTCGTTCGGCCAGGCTCAGTGCATCGCGCACGCTGCCGTCGGCGGCAACGGCGATCTCATGCAGCGCCTCGCTTTCAAAGGCAACCTTCTCCTGCTGCATTACCTCGGCCAGATAATGAGCGACCTCATCCGCCCCCAGACGTCTGAGATCAAAGCGCTGGCAGCGCGAACGCACCGTCACCGGAAGTTTCTCCGACTCCGTCGTAGCGAGGATGAACATCACCCGCTCCGGCGGTTCCTCCAGCGTCTTCAGCAACGCGTTGAAGGCGCTCTTGGAGAGCATGTGCGCCTCATCGATGATGTAGACTTTCCGTTTCAGGCTGGCGGGAGGATAACGCACGGCATCGAGGATCTCGCGGATGTCGTCGACACCGGTATGACTGGCGGCATCCATCTCCTGCACATCCAGATTATTGCCGCGCATGATCGATCTGCAGGCCGCACATTCGCCACACGGTTCGCCGTCATCGGGCTGCTCGCAGTTGACCACCATGGCCAAAAGCCGGGCGATCGTGGTCTTACCGACGCCGCGGATTCCAGTCAACAGATAGGCATGGGCCAGACGATCCTGTTTCAGGGCATTTTTAAGTGTCCGGACCACCACATCCTGGCCGGTCAGGTCCGAAAAACGTTGCGGCCGCCATCGACGGGCCAGCACCAGATAGGTCGAATCGTCCATAGCCGTCACTTTACGTCTGTCCCCTTATGGCATCAATCGGGCATTCGCCCGGTGGTTTCATCATATTCGACACTATTCCACAACATGGCCGGAAACGCACCGCCCTCTCCCCGGCAACTGGCGTGAAGGGAAGGGAGGCACCACACTTGAATCATGCACCTGAAGATTCCCCCACCGATCGTGGCGCTTATCTGCGGATTGCTGATATGGCGGAGCAATATCCTGTTCCCGGTCATCCCAAGCGATGCCGACATGCGAACCGGCATCGCTGTGGTGCTCGCCGCCATCGCCGCCATGATCGACCTTTCGGCACTGGCCGGCTTCATCCGGTCGAGGACGACGATCGATCCCCGTTACCCGCACAGGACATCGTGGATCGTCACGACCGGCATCTACAGACACACCCGCAATCCCATGTACCTCGGGCTCGCGCTTATGCTCAGCGCACTTTCAGCCTATCTCGGCACAGTAGCCGGACCGGCCATTGTGGTTCTGTTTGTCTGGTACACCACGATCTTTCAGATCATTCCGGAGGAGAGGGTGCTTGAAACGCGATTCGGGGAGGATTACCGGCGATACAAGGAACGCGTGCGACGCTGGTTATAGGAGGCGCCGCCCGGGCCGGACGAATCCGCAACGCGCCGAACTCCCGCTGCCGCTGCTTCCTTCCGGACCTGACGGGGTTCACGAGGTTCAGCCGTGCGGGGCCCAACCCGGACGACACAGGGTATCCGCGGATCGCCGGATCCGGCGGAGAACTGGCGGAGAGAGAGGGATTCGAACCCTCGGTACCCCTGTAGGGGCACACACGCTTTCCAGGCGTGCTCCTTCAACCACTCGGACATCTCTCCATCGGCACAGGGCGCCGGATGATACGAATCATCCCCTGCAATCGCAAGGTAAAAAGGCCGCGACGACAAGAAAACGGCGGCGGCGCCTACAGACCCCACTTCCGTTTGCTCAGACCGAAGAGAAAACGCCGCCGCTGATTGGCGGACATGCCACGCAATACGGTCAGGTAGACCGCCTCCTCTTCTCCCACCGTCTCGGCAAGTTCAACCGCCTGCCTCTGAACCTCGGGATCCAGATGATTGAAGAGGTGCAGCGCCTCGGCACTCATGTTTTCCGGATTCATGAGGTCATCCTATCACATACAGGAGACCACCTAGCTAGTGCGTCTTTCGGGCCGGCCGATGCGGAAAGAGAAAGATGAAGGCAAGAATCAGCATGATCAGGGTGGCCGATGCCGAATAACGGCTCAATGCTAGTCCGCCATGGCTGACCGGCTTATCCAGGAAATCTCCCACCACGGCACCAAGGGGACGGGTCAGGATAAAGGCAGCCCAGAAAAGCGCGGCATGGGATATCCGTGTACGGTAGTAAGCCACCGCGATAACTGCCAGAAGCGCGCCGAACACCAGAGCACTGCCGCCATATCCGAGGCCAGCCGTATCGGCCGTCCAGTCACCCAGCGCCGTACCCAGTGTCTGGGAGAACATGATGGTGACCCAGTAGAACACCTCTGATTTCGGCGAACTGACTGTATCCACGGCCACCGAACCGAGTGTGCGATACCAGAGATACAACGAGGCGATAAGAAGCATGGCCAGAACAGTCGTGCCACCCGCATAACCGATCCCGAGGGAGCGATCGGCAAAATCCGCCAGTGTCGTCCCCACCGTGGTCGTAGCAATAATGGTGACCCAGTAGAGAACGGGGTGAAACCGCTTCGCGGCAATCTGGGCCATGACCGCAGCCATAAAGATCACCGCAAAGATGCCCGTGCCTGCAAGGTAACCGAGCTCCATCGACATCGATACAGCATCCCCGCCCGTTTCACCAAGCGTCGTGGCAAAGATCTTGATGATCCAGAAGACCAGAGTGACTTCCGGAACCTTGCTGAAAACCTGCTGCTTATTGTTTTCCATGGACGCAAGCCCCCTTATGCATATTTATTATCTTCTGTC
>DATFLK010000157.1:0-14990 GCA_035267815.1 Mariprofundaceae bacterium
ATCAAATGGCTGCTGTTTCAGGGCTGCAAGGGCCGTGTCACCACGCGTATGCCATGTTACCTCATAGTCGCCGGATTCAAGGTACTCCTTGAGCAGTGCGGCCAGGGCATGGTCGTCTTCCACCAGCAGCAGTCGCGACCTGTTCATGGGCGGGTGCTGCCCCGCTGGTTGTAGAGAGACAGAAGGTGGTTGTCGAGCTGTGTCTGTTCCGCCTGCCGGGATGGTGACGATGAGGAGAGGTTCACCCGGTCCGTATGCTTGTCGACGTTTGCGGCCGCCTTCTTGTTATGGCTGCGTGCAGCGTGAAATTCCTGCTGAATCAGGCGATGGAGCAGCGCGGTTGTTTGATGGACGGAAGCCGGCATGCAATCTCCTCCTGAGGCAAGACGGTGGGGCAGTCGCTTTTGAACGTGATGCGTTCGCATGCCCGTGGATCATGGAACCCGAGCGAACACTCACGCTGTACCAATGATGGCGACGGGCGAGCTCATCTTTTGTATCAGACATCTCATTGTCACTATATGTCCAATAGAGTGTATCGCCGGAAATTCGGGCGACTTTAGAACTCCGGACGACCGTTTTGTGGTTGCGGGAAGGCGCATGCGCTTGTCAATCATGATAGGAGTGTCATGATTTTGACTTTCAGGTGGGATGTGTTGATAGTGTGAATTTCACTGATGAACGGGGGAGTGGTGCATAAACACAACGAACATCTGCTTGTGATCGAGGATGAGGTCGAGCTTCGGGAGAGCCTGACCGAGATTCTCGGCCATATCGGTTACCATGTGACGGCGGTTGGGACAGCCCATGCCGCCCGCACCGCGCTGAATGAGGGGCTGTTCGATCTGGTACTGCTCGATGTTCGGCTTCCCGACGGGGACGGGATCGGCCTGTTGCAGGAGTTTCGTGCGCAGGAGGGCGGGCTCGAGGTAATGATCATGACCGGGTTTGCCGATGTCGAGGTGGCGGTCAATGCGATGCGCCTGGGTGCGGCTGACTTTCTCAGAAAACCGTTTGATATGGACGAGTTGCTTGTTCGTGTCGAAGAGGTTTTGAAAAAACGGCAGCTGGTTCAGGAGCACCGCGTGTTGCGCCAGGAGGTGCAGGGGATGCAGGTTGGCGAGGGCGTGGTAGGTCGTTGTCCCAGCATGCAGAAGGTGCTGGAGACCGTCCGGCTTGCGGCCGATTCCGATACCACCATTCTGATCACCGGCGAGTCGGGCACAGGCAAGGAGGTGATTGCACGCACGCTTCACGAGTTGAGCGAACGGGCTGAGAAACCGTTTGTGCCGATCAATTGCGGGGCGATCCCTGAAGAGCTGTTGGAGTCGGAGCTGTTCGGCCATGTCAAAGGGGCGTTTACCGGCGCAGTCAAATCCCGTCCCGGCCGTTTCGAGGTGGCCAATGGCGGCACGATCTTTCTTGATGAGATCGGCGATATGAGTCCGAAGCTGCAGGTGAAACTTCTCCGGGTGCTGCAGGAGCGCTGTTTCGAACCGGTGGGCAGCCATCAGCCTGTTGAGGTAGATGTGCGGGTTCTGGCCGCGACACACCGCGATCTGGAGGAGGAGATCAGGAACGGGCGCTTTCGCGAGGATCTTTACTATCGCCTCAATGTCATTCCGCTCCATATGCCGCCGCTGCGTGCTAGGGGCGATGATATTCTGCTGCTGGCCGAGCATTTCATGCAGCAATTCAACGTCGAAAAAGGGGCCCGGATTGAGGGGGTGGACGAAGAGACCCGTCGGATGATGATGCGCTATTCTTGGCCCGGGAATGTGCGCGAACTGTCGAACCTGATGGAGCGACTCGCCACCCTCAAGCGTGAAGGGGTGGTGGGTGTCGAGGATTTGCCTTCCAAGATGCTGAGCGAAGAGGAGCGCCTAGACCGGGATTTCGATATCGACGTCTCGGAGATGGAGTGTGTCGATTTCAACGCACTGATCGAGGAGTATGAGAATCGTCTCCTGGGGATGGCGCTGAAGCGTTGCGAATGGAACAAAAATCAGGCCGCCAAGTTTTTGTCGCTGAACCGGACCACCCTGGTGGAGAAGCTCAAGAAGAAGGGGATGCAGTCTCCTGCCTCAAACTAGGCCAGTACGTTGAACGGGGGAGTTCTAACGTGCTGGCTGCATGTGATCGAATACCGCAAGTCGTAGGGATCGCCATGGCGGCATGCCTCTTGCTGTAATCCGGATTATGGAATATCTGCAGCGTATTGTGCTCCTCATCGTGGTGTTGATGGTGTCGGCGGGGCCGGTGTCCGTCATGGCAGCGCCTGCCGCCAAGCCGGCGGCTGTCAGCAAGCGCGTGGCGGGTATCCACTCCTTTCTGAAACAGGGAAACTTTTCGCTGGCAATCAGTGCGGCGCAGGCGCTGCTGAAGACCAAGGTATCGGATGACGAGCGTTTCCAGCTGCTGAGCGTGCTGGCCCAGGCCGAGGAGATGAGTGCCTCGTTCAGCGGGTATACGGATGTGAACACTGCGGTGCACGCCTATGAAAGTCTGCGAAAGGAGTTTCCGAAGCGCTCCAACGAGGCCGATATCCTGTGGCGAATCGCCTGGCTCTACTGGAAAAGCCAGGATCTGGAGCGGGCGGATATCACGACACAGACCATTCTGCAGCAGCATCCGCGTGCGCCGGAGGCTAGGAAGGCCGCCCTGCTGCGGGCCCGAATCCTGATCAAGAAGGGGGCCTACCCGAAGGCGAGAGGGGTGCTGCTCGCATATTACGGTCTGGGTGAAAACATCAATGCCCGCGAGGAGGCCGAAGGCTTGGCCTGGATGGCGATCATTGATCGCGCCGAAGGCAGAACCAAAGAAGCATTCAAGACCATGAAAAAGTCGTATGCCAGTGTTCCGAAGGTCATACGACACGATCCGACGCTCTATGCCGCCTATATCAAACTGCTGGCCCAGTTCGGCCCGAAGGACGAGGCGCTGCATCACGCCGAGCAGTTCGTGAAACATTATATCACCGAACCGGAATCCCCCGCGATCCGTCTGTTGGAGGCGGATCTTCTGGTGCAGCAGGGGGATGATCAGAAGGCCGCAGACATATACGGCATTCTTGCCGACCGCTACGGCCACCGCAGTGTCGGCAAAAAGGCTCAGATGCGTCAGTTGATGATCTGGTCTCGTCGCACCAAGGAGAGGAAGAAGCTCAGCTCCACATTGAAGGCATTGTCCCGCATTGCCTCGTCGAATCAGATGTCGGACATCGAGACTGAATCGCAACTGGATCAGGCGCGTATTCTGTCGCGTCTGGCAAAGGTCGATGACGATCCGCAGCGGGATGTTTTTCAGGACCGATCCATCGGACTTTATGCGCTGGCTGCCTCCTCGACATACAAGCGTTTTGCCGAACCGGCCAAAAAAGAGGGGACGGTTCTGTTCCGTCATCGATTGAAGGAGGGGCTGGATCAACAGCAGTGGCTGCAGTCCATCGTATTGTGGAAACGATATCCTCAACTTCGGCCGGCCGATGCGCCGGAGCTTTCGTTTGCGGTGGCCCGCGCCTATATGCAGCTGCTCGACTATACGCATGGCGAAGCGATGCTTGAGAAGCTCTATGCAGAGGCCAAGGATACCGTTTGGGGGCAGCGGGTGATGCTGGAACGGGCACGGCTCTGGCTGGATCGGGGGGATTCCGACGGCGTAAGCAAGATCATGCACTGGCTGGCCGGGCACGAATACACCCTCTATCGACAGGACCTGTTGCTGATTGTGGCACATATGCAGGTGAACAAGCGTGACTTTTCGACGGCCCTTCAGACGCTGGCCGGTATTCAGGTGGGTGATTTGACTCCCTCCCTGACCAGCGACTACTGGCATACGACCGCGCTGGTGAATGTCGGACTGCATCGCTGGCATGCAGGCGCGGATGCATGGAGGCATCTGGTCGGTCTGCGCAAGGGAGAGGCGAGATGGGATGCCATGCACGCGCAGGCTGTGGCCCTGCTGAAGGGGGGCGATACCGCGGCCGCGGAGAAGGTCCTGTTGAAGATTCCCGAGAACATGCGCTCGCCCGCCTGGCTTTTTACGATGGCCAAAACCATGCAGAAGCTGGGACGTTTCAATGAGGCGACGGATTATTTGAAGAAGCTGGCCGATGCCAGTCCGCCCAATAACTACACGACGCGCGCGCGCATGCTGCTCGCCGAACAGCGTGCCGACCGACTCGAACAGGAGGGAAGATGAAGCGGGTCGTGCTTCTGGCCTTTCCGCAGGAGAAGTCGGCGGAGCTTTGTGTCCAGCTTGGACGCGTGGCGCCCGATATGCCGGTGGAGGTCTACGAAAGTTTCAGTACGGAGCATGTACCGCTCGATGCCGAAACGTTGCTGCTTCTTTGGGATTCACCGGTGGCCATGGGGCAGGCGAACCGCCTGTTTCAGGCAGTGCCGGAGATCAGTCTGGTCGTGCTCTCGGCGGCCTCCGATGCAGATCGTGCATCCGATCTGATGCGTGTCGGCGCCATGGATTATCGGGTGCTTCCGTGCCCGGACGAGGTGTTCGAGATCTATTTGCGGGGGGCGGATCATCGTTCCGAACTCAACCGCCAGTCCAAGGAGCTTCAGGCCAGTTGCGACACCTTTGTGACGGCCGATATCGCGACTCGCAGGCTGCTCGATCAGGTGGCCCTGGTCGCGCCCTCCAAGGCATCCGTCTTTGTGATTGGCGAATCGGGTACCGGCAAGGAGCGTATGGCCCGCTATATTCACCAGTGCTCGGACCGGAAGGATGCCGCTTTTGTGGCGGTCAATTGTGCGGCCATTCCAGAAGGGATGCTGGAGGCCGAGTTGTTTGGGCACGAAAAGGGAGCGTTCACCGGTGCAGTGAGTGCCCGCGCCGGCAAATTTGAACTGGCGCATGGCGGCACCCTGCTGCTGGACGAGATTACCGAGATGCCCATCCATCTCCAGGCCAAACTGCTTCGGGTATTGCAGGAGGAGGAGGTGGACCGACTGGGTGGCAGGGCACCGGTCAAGGTGGATGTGCGCGTTATCGCCACCAGTAACCGTGATCTGACGCAGTCGGTGACCGAGGGAAACTTCCGTCAGGACCTTTTCTATCGCCTCAATGTCGTCAATGTCCAGATTCCGCCGTTGCGTCAGCGTGTTGACGATATCCTTCCCTTGGCCCGCCATTTCCTGACCCATTTTTCCGAGATGTACGGTAAACCGGTGCCGGAGGTCGGCGACGATGCCGTCAGGGCGCTCGGCATGCATGACTGGCCGGGGAATGTCCGGGAGCTGGAGAACTGCATGCATCGTGCCTTTCTCGTGAGCGGCGACGCCCCTGTTTCGTCGGAGCATCTGGGCTTGATGGACGGAATGGTGCCGTCCGGCAGCTCCGGCGATGACGCCTCATCCGAGGTCAAGGCGGGGATGAGTATCCGTGATATGGAGCGGGCCCTGATCGAGAAGACCGTGGTGCATGTGAAGGGGAACCGGCAGGAGGCAGCCAAACTGCTTGGTATCAGCATTCGCACCCTGCGCAACAAGCTGCACGAGTATGAAGCCGGCACGGATTTTGCTAAAAGTTAGTGCGGCCGGCTTGTGGCGCCGCAGATACTCGTTTGGGAGGAAGGGATGAGCAATTTCCTGTTCGGTTCAGAGTTCCATCGCCTTGAGACCGCCCTCTCCGCAAGGGAGCGGCTGCAGTCCGTGCGCGCAGCCAATATCGCCAACGCCGATACGCCGAATTACAAAGCGGATACCCGGACCTTTGACGATATCTTTCATGGCATGCTCAAGTCGGACGGCAGCCAGATGGCCAGAACCAATCCCCGGCATATGGAAGCCGGTGCAAGTGGGCAGGATAGCTTGGCGGCGTTTTCCAAACATGCGGGCGTTGCGCGCATGGATGGCAATACGGTGGATGTGCAGAAGGAGATGGAGCAGCTCGCTGAGAATCAGTTGATGCATGAATACACCCTGCGGCTGATCGAAGACCATCTCCAGGGTATCAAGAGCGCGATCAAGCAAGGAGGACAATAAATGGCTGATTCCCTGTTTTCGTCGATGAAGATATCGTCATCCGGCATGTCCGCGCAGCGCACGCGGATGGATATTGTGGCTGAGAATATCGCCAATGCGCAATCCACCCGGACGGCTTCGGGAGGTCCCTATCGTCGTCGCATGGTGGTATTCCAGGCGACACAGGGGAAAGGCTCATTCGCCGATCTGTTTGCCAGCAAGGCGAACTCCCCGATGGGTGTGAAGGTGGCGAGTGTGGCCCATGATACCACCCCGTTCCGCCAGGTATTCGACCCGTCGCATCCGGATGCGGACAGCCACGGGGTTGTGAAGTATCCGAACGTGAACCCTGTCCAGGAGATGGTCGATCTGACTTCCGCGGGGCGCTCTTTTGAATCCAACGTCACCGTCATGCAGGCATCCAAGCGGATGTTTCTGAAGACGCTCGACCTGCTGAAGTAGGAGACAGCATATGGAGATTAATGGTATCAATCCGGGCAAGCAGATGGTGTCGCAGGTGGCGGGCGATGAGCGCAATGCGAAGCCCGCCAACTTTTCCGCCATGCTCAAGCACTATGTGGAGCAGACCAACATGCAGGAGCATCAGGCTGATCAGGCCGCTTCGGCCCTGGCGGAGGGGAAGACGGGCAATCTCTCCGAGACGCTGCTGGCGGTCGAGAAGGCCGATCTCTCCTCGCAGCTTCTGTTCGCCGTACGCAACAAGCTTGTCTCGGCGTATCACGAAGTGATGCGGATGCAGGTGTAGTGAACCATGGCTGACGAACTTGCAACCCAAGAACAGGATATGCCGGTCGCCTCCGAGGGTGCCGTCTCCGGCGGCGCGTCGGCGGATCGGAAATTTGCCACCTTTGTACCCAAAAACCGCCCGCTAATCCTTGCTGTAGCCGGTCTTCTGGTGATGCTCGGATTCGTCAGCCTGGTCTGGTGGTCGGCCAGACCCGAGTACCGGATGCTGTACGGTAACCTGGGCGAGAAGCAGGCGGCGCAGGTGGCCGAATCACTGCAGAAGCAGCATATCCCCTATCGACTGAAGGGCGGTAATGCCATCATGGTACCGGCCGACCAGCTCTACAGCGCCCGGCTGAAGCTGGCACAGGCGGGCGTGACACCACGCAACGGCGTCGGTTTCGAGTTGTTCGACAAATCCGATACATTCGGACTCTCCGATTTCGCCCAGAAGGTCAACTATCAACGTGCCCTGCAGGGCGAACTGGCGCGTACGATCGAGGTGTTGCCGCAGGTGTCGGCGGCACGCGTTCATCTGGTGTTGCCGAAGGACTCGGCCTTTGTCGAGAATCAGAAGAAGGCCAGCGCCTCGGTGATGGTCCAGCTCGTGGGCGGGAAGCGACTGCCGCGGGAGACGGTGCACGCGCTTCAGAATCTGGTGGCCAGCAGTGTGCCGCAACTGGATGCCAAGACCGTGACGGTGGTGGACAGTGCCGGCGAACTTCTCTCTTCGGACAAGGAGGAGAACTCCATGAACGCCGGACGCACCATCCAGGATGCGCAGACACGCATGGAGCGCCGGCTGGAGGCTCGCCTGAAGGGCATGCTCGAACAGATTGTCGGTGTCGGGCAGGCCGTGGTACGGGTGACGGCGAACCTGGACCGGGAACAGGTGGACCAGCAGCGTCAGACTTTCAATCCGGACGAGGTGGCGGTGCGGAGCCAGCGTGAGAATACCGAGAGCCGGACCAGCAGTGCGAAGACAGCGGCCGGCGTGCCTGGAATCGCTTCCAATACCCCCGGTGCGAAACCGCAGGCCAACAAGCAGTCACAGGGCTCGGCCGAGAAGGCGAACCACACCGAGCGCGTTACCAATTACGAGATCAGCTCGGTGAAGGAGCATCGTATTATTCCGAGCGGAAGCCTCAAGCGTCTATCGGTGGCGGTGATCGTTGGCGGCCATATGAAGAAGGAGAACGGCAAAGAGGTGTTCGTGCCGCGCAGCAAGCAGGAGCTGAAATCGATCGATTCACTGGTCCGCAACGCCGTGGGGTTTAATGTCGATCGGGGGGATTCGATCAATGTTCAGAGCATGCCGCTCATGGATGTCCATAGCAATGCGGACAGCAAGGCACTGGCCGATGCCAGCCGCAAGGCACTCTATTTCCATATTGCCAGCTATGTGTTGGCCGTACTGGCCCTGATGTTGATTGCATGGTTCATTCTGCGGCCATTGTCCAAGTTCCTGATGACTCAGCGTGCGCCATCCGCGCCGTCCGGTTCGGCCCGGGAAGAGGCCGATATGGCCATGGCTTCGGCCGCCCTGCCGGAGGGCAGCATGCCGCACCTTGAGGTGCAGAACAGTGCCAAGGAACTGGTGAGCAGCGATCCTGAGCGTGCGGCTCGGGTGCTGCAGCAATGGACCCGGGAGTCGGCATGAATCCCGACGATAAGAAGCTCGAGGGGCCCGACAAGGCTGCCATGTTTCTGCTCTCGATCGGCCCCGAATTGTCGGGGCCGATCATGCAGCATATGGATGACGATGGCCTGATGGAGATCGCCCGACGCATGCCGAAGGTGGGGCGTTTTGGGGGCGGGGTGCTGCACAAGGTGTTCGAGGAGTTCGAGGAGATGCATCAGTCGGGCGGTGGCATGATGATGGCCAGTGCCGATGATGTCGAAAAGATGCTCAAGGATGTGGTGGATGGCCCGCGGCTGCAGCGCATCATGGAGAGCCTCAATGACAGCTCCTCTACGCGTGTCCGCGTGTGGGACAGGCTCTCGCGCATGAAGCCGAAGGCGGTTTTCGCACTGATCCGGCATGAAAAACCGCAGACGATTGCCATCATTCTCGGTCATATCAATCCCGATCTGGCCAGCAGCATCATCGAGCTGTTGCCGGAGGAGATGCGGACATCGGTGGTGTTGCGGATGTCCAAGCTCGAAAGCGTTCCGACCGATCTGATCCTCGATATCGAGGAGGCGCTGGATAAAGAGATGTCGGATGTGCAGGGCGGTTCCGGCCTGACCTTCGACGGTATGATTCGCGTGGTCGAGATCCTGAAGACGCTGGACAGCAACATTTCCAAGCCGATTCTCGAAAGCCTGCGGGAAAAGGATCCGGAGCTGTTTGAGCAGGTGGACAGCCAGTTGCTGGTCTTCGAGGACTTCACCAATCTCGATGATCGAGATATCCAGCAGGTTCTCAAGAATGTCTCGTCCGAGGACCTGGTCAAGGCGCTCAAAGGTGCATCCGAGGATCTGCGGGATCTCTTCTTCAAGAATATGTCGAGCCGTGCCGCCGATATCATGCGCGAAGATATGGAGGTGATGGGGCCACTCAAGGTCTCCGATGTCGAGTCCGCTCAGCGTACGGTGCTGGAAGTGGCCCGGAAGCTGGACGAGGAGGGGGCCATCACCCTCGGCCAGCAGGAAGATCTGGTGTATTAAATGTCCTCGTTCCAGCTCGAGCCTCTCTCCCTCAAGGAGTTGCCGGACAGCATCGGTGCACGGGATTTCCCGTTCGATGAACTGTCCATGCCGGCATCGTCGGTATCCGAGACGCCGGCGGCGCCGAGAAACCGCATCCAGGAGCTGGAACGGATGCTGGCCGACACCCAGGGGAAGGCTGCCGCGATAGAGCAGGAGGCCTACGACAAGGCCTACGCCGCCGGCGAGAAGGCGGGCATGGCGCTGGGACAGAAACGGGCCGAACAGATTCTCGAACGCCTGCAGGCAGTGGTGGATGAGACCGAACAGCAGATGGCCGAGATTCGGCATGCTGCCGGCGAAGCCGTGATCGACATGGCTGCCCAGCTCAGTGCATGGCTGATCGGTGAACTTTCGAAAGAGGATCACTCGCGCCTTCTGGCGCTGGCGGAGAATACCGCGCACGGCTTGCCCCAACCCGAGGCTGTGAAGATCGCGGTCTCCCCGATGGATTTCGCTGATTTCGAGAAGTTGATGGAGGAGGGCGAACACCCCTATCCGCTGATTGCCGAGGATAGCGTGCCCGATGGCAAGGTGCGTGTTTTCAATCAGAGTCAGGATATCCTGGTCGATCCTTATGCCGCGTTGGCCGATGCAGTGGGCAGTCTCAAGTCGGCGCTGCTGACATCGCACGATCAGCAGGATGACGGCGGGAATCCGGCGTAATATGTCGAGCATGACCGGATCTGACCTCTGGGATAAATCGGCCCGGCAGCAGGCGCTGGCACAGCTGACCAGGAAGTCGGCCTATCCCGTGCGGGGACGTGTCCACAAGGTGGTGGGTCCGATGCTTGAGGCGAGCGGCCTGAGTGTCGAGGTGGGGCGTGCCTGCCGGGTTCAGCTCTCATCCAAACAGGATGTGGAGGCCGAGGTGGTCGGTTTTCGTGGCGATTACACGCTGTTGATGCCCGTAGGGCTGACACGCGGCATCGCCCCCGGCAATCCTGTGCAGCCGACACCGGGAGCGGCCTCGATCCATATCTCCGATGCCCTGCTGGGACGTGTGCTGGATGCCTGCGGTCGTCCGCTCGACGGCATGCCGCTGGCGCTCGAGGGCGAGCCTTTCCCGATTCACCGCCGGCCACCCAACCCGATGGCGCGCCAGCTGATTGATGAACCGATGCAGCTGGGCGTGCGGGCGCTGGATGCCTGTCTGACCATGGGGTGGGGACAGCGCATGGGGCTGTTCGCCGGTGCAGGTGTGGGCAAGAGCACCCTGCTTGGCATGCTGGCGCGCAACTCCGATGCCGAGATCAACGTCATCGCCCTGGTGGGCGAGCGCGGCCGCGAACTGAGGGAGTTTCTCGAACGCGCGCTCGGCGAAGAGGCGATGTCCCGCTGTATCGTCGTCGTGGCCACATCGGATGCGCCGCCGCTGATGCGGGTGCGCGCAGCACTGGCGGCCACCACGATTGCCGAGGCGTTCCGCGACCGGGGGCGGCGGGTGATGCTGTTGATGGACAGTCTGACCCGTTTTTTGCAGGCCCAGCGCGAGATCGGCCTGATGCTCGGTGAGCCGCCGACCAGCAAGGGCTATACTCCATCCTGTTTTTCCATGCTGGCCGAACTGATCGAACGCGCCGGTCCCGGGGATGGCGGGGGGAACCTGAGCGCGCTCTATACCGTTCTGGTCGAGGGTGATGATCTGACCGACCCTGTGGCCGATGCGGCGCTGGCGGTGCTCGATGGCCATGTGGTGCTGGACAGGCGACTGGCCGAACGAGGGCACTTTCCTGCTATTCATATATTGGGAAGTGTCAGCCGCCTTGCCAATTCGTTGACTTCCCGCGATGTGCAAGGTGCGGCACGCTCCTTGCGAGAGGAGTTGGCACTGTTCGAGCGAATGGAGGATATGGTGAATATGGGTGCCTATGAACAGGGCAGCAACCCTCGGCTCGACCGGGTGATTGAACGCCTTCCGGCCATCCGGGAGTTTCTGACGCAGGATCCGGAGCATGCCACCTCTCTGAAGGAGGGGCAGTCGGCCCTGATCAGTCTGATGGAAGAGAATCATGGCTGATGATGCCCTGCCTCCGCACATGGTCCTCTCCAAACTTGAGGAGAAGGAGAAGGTGCGCCTGACCAACCGGCTTTCCGGGATCGTGGCGAAACGTGAAGAACTTCAGAAAGCGCTCGATCAGGCCCTCATACGCTTGGATAGTCTTGATCGGCAGCGCAGGCAGGTCTTCTCCGGTGGTGCTAGGGCGGCGGAGTTGGTGGCACTGAACGCAGCCAGGCAGGAGCTGGTGGCGCTGACAGGAGCTATCCATGAGCAGCTCGCCGAATTGGCCGGGAGCGAGAAGGAAGTGGTGCGTCAGATGCTTGCCTGTGAGAACAAGGCCAAGGTATATGCACGCGTGCAGCAGAAGCATGAGGCCCGGCAGGCACGACGGATGAGCCGTTCCGAACAGCAGAAACTGGATGATGTGATGGCACATCGCCGTATGCGCAGGAGTTGATGATGAAGCGCCGTTATATATTGAGTCTTCTGGTGATACTGACTGTCGCCGTCGTGGCCCGTCTGGCTGTTGCATTTTGGCCCGCATCGACCCCGATGCTGGCCTCTGCCAAAAAGATGACATCCATGGTGGCGGAGGCTCAGGAGAGCGGTACTGCGGCCGGGATGCAGGATCAGGCGACCGCTTCGTCGGCCCCGAATCCGGCAGATGGCGGCCAGGTCAGGAAGAGGCCCGCCGGCAAGCCATCCTCGGGCGTGATTCCGGAGGCCGAGGCCTCGGTGTTCCCCGGGATTCCCGGCGACAACATGACGCCGCAAGAGATCGAGGTTCTGAAATCCCTTCAGAAGATCAAGAAAAAGCTGGATACCCGTGCCAAAAAACTGGACTCCCGGCAGAAGGCTGCTGAAGAGGCGGAAGCAAGGGCCAAAAAGCGGATCGATCAGCTGGAGAAGCTGGAGGTCAATATCCAGGACCTTCTGCAGCAGGAGAAAACCATCCGTGACAAGAAGATCAAGCGGCTGGCTGCGGTTTACGATGGCATGAAGGCCCAGAAGGCAGCGCCAGTGGTCGCCAAGCTCGATCTGGCTACGGTGGTTCGGGTCTTCTCCAACATGAGCGAGAAGCAGGTAGGCAAGATTCTCGCCTACCTTCCGCCTGACGAGGCGGTGAAGATCAGCCGGGCCCTGACGGAGCGGATCGGTTCCCTGAACCAGTAGTACTGCCCACAATCATTCGAGGTATGAAAAAGCACCCCGTGGGTTCCACCGGGTGCTTTTTTTGCCTATCCATCCCTTTTTGAATCTCTTCATCTCCGAGCGTTGACGGGCCCATGCCCGGGAGGACATTCCTTTCCGATATTGCCGTCATCGGCCGGTGATCACGTCGATATGGGTTAGGTGATGACGGTCACCGCAAGGGTGTCGTGCAAGGCGCGATGTTGCGGATGTCCGAATCGGCAAGCGAAGCGGTTCGCCGGAAAAGGAGAGAAGATGAGCGGGATCGTGAAGAGATGTCTTATGTGGGGAGTGGCCGTACTGCTGTGTCTGCCGTGTCAGATTGGGCGGGCGGATGCCGATACAAGCGGCATTTCGGCCAGTGTGGCCCCCTCGTTCTTCTCGGGCAGCTTCGGCACGGCCCATACGACCGATATCTACTATGTACCGGTCTATCTGAGGTACCGCACCGGCGATCTGCGCCTCAAGCTCACCGTTCCCTATATCAGCGTGCGAAGCAACGGTGCTGTCGTGGCTGGCGGGACGGTGGTCGGCAAGGGAACGGGCGCTGCGACCACTACCAACAGCGGTCTCGGCGACATCTGGTTGCAGGGGAAATATATCCTGCACCATGTCGTGGGTGGCGTGGACTTTATCCCCTATGCAAAGGTGAAGTTCGGCACGGCATCCAGGGCCAAGGGGCTGGGTACGGGACAGGAAGATTACGAGTTCGGCATGGGTGTGCGCGGGCGATTGGGTGTGCGCACATTCCCCTTCGCCCGCGTCGGCTATCGCATCCTGGGTCAGCCCGCCAACGTCACACTGAATAATATTATGACATACAGGGCTGGCGTCAGCTATGCCGTCAATTATTCGAATGCCTTTACGGTGCTGTTTGCAGGCCGTCAGGCATCGCAACCGGGTTTCCAGGCAGCGGCCGATCTGATCGCCGCCTGGAATTATAACCTGCGTCGGGATTACGGGCTGCAGGCCTTTGGCGACAAGGGTCTAAGTAACGGCAGCCCGGATTACGGCGCGGGGATCAGCGTGCTGGTCCGCTTCTGAGAAGCGAAAAAGGAGGATATACCATGAAACAGTACCGTACACATATCACAGGCATGTTGGCCGCGATTGGCTTGGCAATGACGGGCGTCGGTGCGGCCCAGGCGGCATCGGTTGTCGCGGCACCGGCGAATACACCGACCGTGACGACGGCCGCGCCGGCAGCCACACCGAACGCCCCTGCCACAGCAGCAACGCCGACCGTGGCAGCTGCACCTGCGGCACCGACTCCTGTCAATGTGCCCAATGTTGAAGTAGCGGAGGTCGAGACGCCCGAGGTGGAGGCACCGGAGGTCGAAGCTCCGGAAGTGCAGACGCCGGATGTTCAGGTGCCGGAGATGGACTGACCGTATTTGGTCCCATCGTCCGGTAGTATGCGAAGCCCCGCAGGTCTCCCTGCGGGGCTTCTGCATCTCCTGTTGCCGTAACCCCTCGATCGGAAGAATATGCCGCCGGCCGGCATCTTTTTCCTGGATGTCTATCCGGATTAATTCATAAATTATTGATTTATAACAATTAATCCTATGGCATGTGTCCTGCTTTCTGGAGGGCATGATGAAGCCCGTTGCACATACCGCCGCGGCCAAGGTGGCCGCCGTGCTCTCCCAGGGGAAAGGGAAGGCCGATCAGGCCAGCCTGTTTGCCAAGCTGATGGCGATCTTCGCAAAGGAGATCAAGGCCGATGCGACCGCCAAAGGCCCTGGAAAGGCAGATGGAAAGGGTATCGCGGCGATTGATGCCAAGGCCCTGCTGCACCATCTGAAGGATCAGAAAGGCAAAAAGCAGGCCATTGCCGGGATTGTGTCCGTCATCGACAGCAAGGGGTTGCCGGATGCCGCACACGCGGCCGTGAAGGGAAAGAAGGGCGAGAAGCATGCGCAACAGATGCTGGCGGCTGCGCTTCAGCATCCGCAGGTCGGATCGGCACAACATAATGTGGCCGATGACAAGATCGGAGCATCCGGCAAAGGGGCGTCGCAAAGCGCGTTGACCAAGGGGGTTGCGGAGACGGTTGCAAAAGGCGGGTCGGCTGGAGGGGAGCAGCCTGCTGTCGCCGACAAGATGTCAGCGTTACAGGGAAAGAAGCCATCTGCTTCCGCGCAGTCCGAATCGAATGCAAAACAGGCACAGAGCACGACCGGCAAAACGGATGCTCATCTGCAGCAGAGCCATGACGCCGCAACGCAGGCTTCCAGGCACCTGTTTTCAGACCAGAACGGTTCCGGGGTAGCAGTCCGCACCGCTTCCGGCAGTGGCGACGAAGTCAACTCCGGTTCAATGCCAACACCGGGGCATGCCGATCCCAAGCAAACGGTTCAGTC
>DATFLK010000158.1:0-3502 GCA_035267815.1 Mariprofundaceae bacterium
GCCTCCCAGAAGAAGTAGAAGAGGATGGCATCCAGCGCGGCAAACACGCCGATCAGCGTCGTCTCCAGAACCAGGAAGGCGAGCATATACTCCTTGACCCGGTTCTCAATGCAGCGCCAGGCCGAAACAATACAGACCACCGTCAGCATGCTGGTCAGCAGGATGAACGGCATGGAGATGCCATCGACACCAAGGTGATAGTTAATGTGGAAGGAGGAGACCCAGGGGTGAAACTCCTCGAACTGCATATGCGCCGTGCTGTTATCAAAGGCGAAGGCCAGCGGCAGGGTGGCGATGAAAGTCAGCATGGAGACCGCCAGTGCGGCCCAGCGCACCGCCATGTCGCCCCGGACGAACAGCCAGATACCCAGCGCACCGACCGCCGGCAGGAAGGTGCAGATGCTCAGTAGCGGCAGGCCAAGTACATTGTGAAGCGGTTCCATCATCACTCCCCTCAAGCCTTCAACATCAGATAGGTCAGCAGCCCGAAGACGCCGATGACCATCGCGAATGCATAGTGGTAGACCATGCCCGTCTGCAGACTCCGCATGCGCTCCATACCGGACCGCACCGAACCGACGATACCGCCATGCACGGCCATGCCGTCGATCAGCCCCTGATCGGCCCGTTTCCAGAGCAGCGTACCGAGACGGCGAGCCGGCATCACAAAGATGGCCCAGAACAGCTCGTCAAAGCGCCACTTGTCCAGCAGGAAGGCGTGAATGCGCGGGAAGGAGGCGGCAATTCTGGCGGGATGCGGCGTCTCCCGGAGATACATGACAAACGCAGTCGCGATACCGGCAAACGCCAGCATGAGGGCGCCGTACTCATGAAAGAAACCGAGGCTATTAGTGTGCTCCAGTGCCTCCAGACGCATCAGCGGATTATGATCGTCCATCACAAAGATGCTGTTGCCAAAATAGCCCGCCATGGTCTCCTCGTCGGTAATGTTCAGCACATCGGCACCCCACCAGCCGGCCAGCACCGCGCCGACGGAGAGCACCATCAGCGGCACGGTGATTACCTTGGACGACTCATGCACATGCGCCTTGGTCTCGGCCGGCAGGCGATCCGAGTTGTGGAAGGTCAGCAGGAACATGCGGAAGGTGTAGAACGCAGTCATGAAGACGGCGGAAAGGACGCACCAGTAGGCGAACTCGCTGGGCCAGCCCATGCCGCGCACCGACGCCGCCTCGATGATCAGATCCTTCGACCAGAAGCCGGCAAAGGGCGGTATACCGGAGAGCGCCAGAGCGCCGATCAGCATCGTCACATAGGTGACCGGCATGTACTTCCTCAGATGACCCATACGACGGATATCCTGATCGGCCAGCACCGCATGAATCACCGAACCGGCGCCGAGGAAGAGCAGCGCCTTGAAGTAGGCATGCGTCATCAGATGGAACACGCCGACCGAATAGGCGGAAACCCCACAGGCGACGAACATGTAGCCAAGCTGCGAACAGGTGGAGTAGGCGATGACCCGCTTGATGTCGTTCTGCACCATGCCGATGGTGGCGCAGAGCCAGGCGGTGATACCACCGATGACGGTGACCACAGCCAGCGCGGTGTCGGAGAACTCGAACATCGGCGACAGCCTTGCCACCATGAAGACACCCGCCGTCACCATGGTGGCGGCGTGGATTAGGGCGGAGATCGGCGTCGGACCCTCCATGGAATCGGGCAGCCAGATATGCAGCGGCACCTGCGCGCTTTTGCCCATGGCGCCGACGAACAGTGCCAGGCAGATGAAGGTGATGGCATCCATCTGCCAACTCATGAAGTGCAGCGTCATCCCCTGCGAAACAAAATCGGATACGGCGGCGAAAACCGGCTTGTACTCGACAGTGCCGAAGTAGTACCAGACGGCCAGAATACCGATAGCGAATCCGAAATCGCCGATGCGGTTGACAATGAAGGCCTTCATCGCCGCTACCGTGGCGCTCTCGCGCTTGAACCAGAATCCGATCAGCAGATAGGAGAAGAGCCCCACGCCCTCCCAGCCGAAGAAGAGCGTGAAGAAGTTGTTGCCCATGACCAGCACCAGCATGGCGAAGGTGAACCCGGAGATGTAGGAGAAGAAGCGCGTATAGCCCGGATCTCCATGCATATAGCCGATGGTATAGACATGCACGCAGGCCGAAACGATGGTCACGGTGACCATCATGATAGCAGTCAGCGGATCGATCATCATGCCCACGGGTACGCGCAAATGACCGGAGAGGATCCATGTCCAGAAGTTGCCGTAGAAGGAGGCGCCGTGGAGCACTTGGGTAAAGACATGTACGGAGAGCAGCGCTGCACCGATCACGCCCAGACAGCAGATCCAGTGGATCAGCTTCTCCTTCAATGCCCAGCCGAACAGCCCCGCCAGCAGGGAGGCCGCCAGCGGCAGCATGGGAATCACCATCAGTTCGGTGGTACTCAGCATGGAATGATGCACCTGCCCCCCCTATCCCTGCAGCGTGTTGATATCGTCAACGTTGATCGAGCGGCGATTACGGTAGAAAGCCACCAGAATAGCCAGTCCCACCGCCACCTCCGATGCCGCCACGGTCAGCACAAAAAAGATAAACACCTGTCCGCCGATATCCTGCAG
Source organism: Mariprofundaceae bacterium (assembly GCA_035267815.1). Classification (GTDB taxonomy): domain Bacteria; phylum Pseudomonadota; class Zetaproteobacteria; order Mariprofundales; family Mariprofundaceae; genus DATFLK01. The sequence goes on from DATFLK010000158.1 coordinate 2,600, forward strand.
AAAATGCGAGAATGCCGCGAAATTGATATTCACCGCCAATAGGATCAGCTCGATGCACATCAGCAAGTTGATGACATTCTTCCGGTTCAGAAACAGGCCGATGACTCCGACCGCGAAGAGACAGGCCGAGACGGCGAGATACGATGACAGACTGACCATCTTACAACCTCACCTTGCGCAGCCGATCCTCGGGACGGACCTTCACCTGCGACGAAATCTTCTGGTATTTGGCATCCTTACGCGAACGCAGCGTCAGCACGATGGCACCGATCAGCGCCACCAAAAGGATCACGGCGGCCACCTCGAAACCAAGCAGGTACTTCGTATAGAGCATCTTGCCGATCTCTGCGGTGTTGTTGACCGATGCGCCCGTATGCCCCGGGCTGGGACTGGATGCTGGCGAAAAGACACCACTGGTCGCTGCGGCGACGATCTCCACAAAAAGCACGAAGGCGATCAGACCGCCAATCGGAAGATATCGCAGAAACCCTTCGCGGAGCCGGGCGAAATTGACCTCCAGCATCATCACAACAAACATGAACAGCACCATCACCGCGCCGACATAGACGAGAATCAGGATGATGCCGACAAACTCGGCATCGAGCAGGAAGAAGAGCCCCGCCGCATTGAAGAAGCAGAAGATCAGGAACATCACCGAATGCATGGTGTTGCGCGACATCACAACACCAATCCCGGCGATGACAGCCAGCCCTGCGAACAGGTAAAAGAATCCAGTTTCGAGCATCTCCCCTCCTGTTCCTTCAGCCCTTAACGGTACGGCGCATCAGCGGCGATATTGTCGGCGATCTGGCGCTCGTAACGATCACCCACTTCCAGCAGCATATCCTTGGTATACACAAGGCTCGCCCGGTCCTCCGAGGCGAACTCGAACACCTGCGTCTC
>DATFLK010000159.1:0-5721 GCA_035267815.1 Mariprofundaceae bacterium
AAGTACATGCAAGACTGATGCCGCTCTGGCCAGAGAGAGGCTCCAGGGGTCACGGAAAGGGCTTGAATCGGGCAACGACGATGTGTCGGTATGCCCCTCGATGCGGATATTGCCGGGGCTGACAGACAACAGTCTGGCAAGCCGCTTCAGCATGGCAATATCCTTGGGCTTCAACGTGGCCTGCCCGCGATCAAACAACACCGAATCGGGCAGCCGGAGAATCATGCGGTTCCTGAGCACATGCGCATTCACCTTGTGGCGCCATACACTGTGCTGCAGCACCTTGTTGGCCTGCTGACGCACAGCGAGCATCAACTCCTGAATCGAAATCCTGCGCTGCTTCTGCAGTTTCAACATCTCCATATCGGAGGCCGGACCGTTGTCGAAGACGGATACGGCACTGTCAGGCACGATACCGCTCACCTCTTTCAATGCACTCTCATCTAGACTGGACATCGACACGATCAGCACAAAGAAGGTCAGCATCAGACTGATCAGATCGCCGAAGGTTGCAATCCAGCCATCGGTCTTGATCTCAACTTCCTCTTTTTTCGTCCTGCGCGCCGGCATCAGTTCGCCTTCACAGCGGAACGCGGGGCCTGACCATGCTCGGCCGGAGCCCCCATCATGCTCGATTCACCCTTGTCCGTGACCGGGCGGAATTTCAACAGAATATCGACACGCCTGTTCAATGACCGGTCGCCGTGTGTCTCGGATTCCGGCAAGGGGTGATTGCTGCCCATGCCGGCCACGATCATACGCCCCCTGGGGACACCGCGCTTCTCCAGAGCCAGAAACACCTGCATCGCACGGGCAGCGGAAAGCTCCCAGTTGCTGGCATAGCGTGATCCCTTGATCGGTATCTCGTCCGTATAACCCTGAATAGTTATCTCGATCACCTCGGGGCGGCGCAATATATCAGCCATGATATCGAGAAAGGGACGCATGGTGGGATCCAGCTTGACCCCGCCAGAGTGAAAGAGGATTTTCTCCGGCAGTCGTACCCGGACGGTCTGCTTGTCCAGCGGCAGCACATGGACTGCATCCCCAAGCCCCAGCAATTTGGCCACCTCTGTCAAATCCTTGGCGGTTCGCTTCGAGGCCGCACCGGAGCCGCCAAGCGAAGGGGTCGGCATGGATGGCCCCTTGCCCTTGTTGACGTTACCGCCGGCGGGAAGAAAACTGAACGCGCCGGAAAGCGAGTTGATGGCTTTCAAACGTTTCTGGTCGACAACAACTGCAAGGGAACTCAACAAGATGAAAAAGGCCAGCATCACCATCATCAACTGAAGAAACAGCAGCTCGAAATTGCCGCCGCCCTCATCTGATTCCTGTTTTCTGGAGCGTCTGCGTGCCATAAGTTAATCGAACGAGCTCGTGCGCTCCTTGGGTGGCAGATAGCCCATCAGGCGCTGCTCCATGATTCGCGGATTCTCACCGGCGATCAGTGACTGCACACCAGCAATAATGATCTCTCTAGACAGCAGCTCCTGCTTGCTGATCGTTTTGAGCTTGCCGGCCATGGGCAGGAATACCGCGTTAGCGAGCAGGGCACCGTAGAAGGTGGTGATCAGGGCGACGGACATGGAGGGGCCGATCGTGGATGGGTCGGACATATTCTGGAGCATCAGCACAAGCCCGACCAGCGTACCGATCATACCAAATGCCGGTGCGAAACCGGCCATGGTGGAGAAGATTTCGGCCCCAAAGGCATGACGATCGGACAGCTTGTCGACCTCGGTAAACAGGATGTCCTCGATCACGCTCGGCTCCTGGCCATCCAAGGCCATCTGGAGGGCACGAACCAGAAAGGGATCCTCGACATCCTCGATACGGTTCTCCAACGCCAGGATCCCCTCCTTGCGGACCACCTGGGCGAACTCGATCATCTGGCCAATCATCTCCTTGGCTGAGGTACGCTTGGAGACAAAGGTCTTCAGGCCGATACTGATCGACTTGATCACATCGGAGAGAGGATAATTGATCAGGGTGGCGCCGATCGTACCGCCGACGACGATCAGCGCGGAAACCGCATCGATAAAACTGGAGAGAGAACCGCCAAGCTGGATCGCCATCAGCACAAGGCCGAAAGCCGTCACGAAGCCGACGATGGTTGCGATATCCACAAAGCCTCCTTTTCGAGGATCCGTTCACGTGATATCTGACAGGAAAAACCGGGCCGGGTTCGGCCAGTGCCCCTCCGCTTTCTACGTCAACATCCCCTGACTCATGCAATCATTCAGATTATTCGCCAAAACTTCAAGCAACCCACATACCACCGGAAACAAAAACGGGGCAGGAATGCCCTGCCCCGCTGTTGCAGATGCCCGGGATTGCCGGGAACCGCATCCATGCAGTCGCCCGTCATCCCTATCAGGGCATCAATTCATACGCCTACCGCTTCACGGACATCAGCGAAGAGAGCATCTGATCGGTGGTCAGGATGGTCTTCGAGTTCGCCTCGTAGGCACGCTGAATCACGATCAGCTTGGTAAACTCGCTGGCCAGGTCGACGTTCGATTTCTCCAGCGCATTGGACTGGATGCTGCCCAGTCCGCCGTTGTTCGGCTTACCGAGCACCGGTTTGCCGGATGCGATCGTCTCGGTCAGCATGTTGTTGCCCTGCTTGTTCAACACCCCCGGATTGGGGAACTTGGCCAGCGCCAGTTGGTAGAGGGCGCGGCGCTGACCGTTGGTGAAGACACCGTTGATCTTGCCTGCACTGTCGGTCTCAAGATGGTCGAGGAAACCGGCGGCATAGCCATTCGAGTTCATTGAGCGGGTCGAGGAGGCACCGGCAAGCTGCACCGAACCGTTCAACCCCTTACCTTTCACGCCCTGTGCATCGATATTGGTCGCATTACCGAAATCAAAACTGATGGAACCGGAAGCCGCTGTCGACCAAGGGAAGGAGATGGTTGGCGACACCTCCTTCACCAGAGCCCCAGTGGATGGATCGAAGGTCAGCGCCTGCGCTCCCGCTGTCGCCACACCACCGGAGACCGATGAGGGGACGGCATTCACGCTACCCGCCGAGACCGTCGCACCGCCACCGGCGCCAGCACCAAGGGCGGTCGCCACAGTATACGGCCCTGTCGTACTCATCGTGGTGCCATTGGTCGTATTGTATGCAGCGATCGCAGAACTCAGGGTCTGCCCGGTATTCCATGTGATGGTGCCTGCCGTATTGGCGGTTCCTGTCTCATCATTAAGCGCACTGGCGGGAATCGTGACGGTAGAGCCCAGTTTTGTATTGGCATTGATGACCGAACCCACCGGCACGGATGCGGGGAGTGTCGAGTTAGCCACGTTATAGACATTCGGACCGACCTCGATCGGCGTGCCGGCCGTACCACCCTTCACGGCACCACCATCGACCACTGCATGCCAGTCCCACACCGCATTACCCGAACCATTGGTGCCCACGTGGGAGAAATAGAGACTGACGGTGTGTGTATTGCCCAATGCATCGTAGGCCGTCGCGTCACTCTTGTAAGTGTAGCTGGCGGCATTGGCCGGATCAAAAGGGGTTTGCGCAGGATTGATGGTCGAGGCGGACGAGTTGAGGTTCACGCCTGCCGTCACCTGCGTCGTGGCGGAAGCGGAAGCGGCGATATTGGCCACCGTAATCCCAGTCACGTTACCCGTCGGGTTACCATTCTTATCCAGCGCCCAGCCCTGCAGCTGATAGCCCTGACCGTTGATCAGGTTGGAGTTTTTGTTCAGGAAGAAGGAACCTGCCCGGGTGTACTGCGTCTTGTTCGTCGCAGGGTCCTGTACCATGAACAGGCCGCTACCGTTGATCGCCATGTCGGTGCTGCTGGTCGTGCCTTCCACACTACCCTGCGACTGATCTCGTGTGATCGCGCCGATCCGCACGCCATTGCCGACCTGATTGGCGATATTCGAGCGGGTCACGTTCACCGTCTGACCCAGCACATCGCCGAAGTTCACGCTCTGGGACTTGAACCCCAGCGTATTCACATTAGAGATATTATCCCCGATCACGCGCACCGCCTCACCGAATGCGGTAAGGCCACTTGCGCCAACATTGAGTGCACTAAAAACGCCCATATCGATCTCTCCTTTTCAAAAACCTTTTCTCTTCCCCATGGGGGCTGTGTTGTGACCGGGTTCCCCCAGTTCGTATGATCCATCCCTGGATACTTTTTGGCGCTCCGCGCCCTTTTCAGTGTCTGGAAACATGGATTGACATCCATGTCCCGAACGCCTCTTCTACAACAGGATCTGCTGCACCTTCGACAGGCTGACCGGCGTGCCGTTCACCACCAGCTGCGTACCGTTGGCGGAGAGGTTGACCGCCTGCACCTGACCGGCCAGCTGCGTATTGGTCGCCACGGACTGGCCGCCTGCCGTCGTGGCAGTCACCGAAATGGCGTATTGCCCGGCCGGCGCCTGCGTGCCGGCATCGGTGGTGCCGTTCCATGTAAAGGAGTGGCTGCCGGACTGCAGCGGACCACTGCTCAGCATTTTCACCACGTTGCCGCTGGAATCGACCACCTGAACATCTGCCTGCGCCGCCGCTTGGTTGTTCTGTACGATCAGGTTCTGCGATGTTTTGCCGTCGTACACGAGGCTGTTCGTGTTGACGATGGCATGGTGCCCCAGATAACCAGCCGCGTTCGAGGCCTGTCCGCTGGAGGACTTCAGCGAGCCCGAGATGTTGGTCAGAAGCTGGTTGGTACTGATCTGCTGCTTCACCATATTGAACTGTGCCAACTGCGACGACATCTGGGTCGGATCCTGCGGCTTGAGCGGATTCTGGTTCTGAATCTGCGCCACCAGCAGCTTCAGGAACACATCCTTGGTGCCGAGGTTTGTACCGGCGCCGGACGACGTGGTCGTTGTCGAGCCGGTCGCGGCTGCAGAAGCCTGTGTGTTTGTCGCTGTCGTTTGCATGAAATTCTCCCTCAGATATGAATACTCAGACGACTGTCGCCGCCGGGTGCTGTGACCTGCATGGTCGTCGATACCGGGATTGAAGAGGGTGTCAGCGCATCCATCCCGCCATGACGATCGGGGGAGGCGTCGGCAAATTGATGCTGCTGGCCGGGCTGTTGTTGGCCGGCACCCTCACCGCCCTGCTGATGTTGTGAACCCATCGAGAAATGGCCGAGATTGAGTCCCTGCTGCTCAAGCGTCTGGCGCAACGACGGCAGGTGCTGGGCGATCACTTGGCGGGACGCAGCCTGGTCCACCACCATGTGAACCTGGATATGCTTCTTCGAATCGCTGCCCAGAAACACCTGAATCTTGCCAAGGTGCGCTGGCTCCAGCTTCAGCTCGATGCGTGTCCTTCCCTGGGATGCCTGATGCCCGACCTCCTGCATCGCCTGCATAACCGTCCAGGGGCCGGTATGGGGTGCCGGTGGCGCCCCGGCCGCATAGGCCTTTGGTAGCGCCGACGCGACGGTTGTATTCGCGCCATGCGCCGTAAACGGGACATTGCCGCTGCCGTTTTGCGACTGTGTTCCGGCTGCTCCCGCGCCGCCCCCATCCGGTGAACCCGAATGCGTGGTCGCACCTGCGGATCCCCCATCCCCCGCATGACCGGGCATTACCTGCGCCTGCACACCTCCGGGGAGCGTTGTTCGTCCGGCTTGTGCCTGTCCGCCGGCAATCGCACTGTTGTGGTTCGAATCATTGTGGGAAACCGCTTCAGGCTGAAGCGCTTTCGGATGGGTATTCCTGTCCACTTGC
>DATFLK010000160.1:0-32529 GCA_035267815.1 Mariprofundaceae bacterium
TCCGGGGTTCGAGTCCCTGAAGCGCCACCACCTTAACCCCCTGTGAATGCAGGGGGTTTTCTTTTTCCAGACCCCAATTGTGACTCAATTGTGACAGTCTTGTGACGATCTTCTCCCCTGCTAGCGGGTCATGGTCAGGCATATAGCGTCCGTATTTGCGGAGCAGCATTTGCATGTTGGTGTGTCCCATCTGGCGTGCGATCCATGCCGGGTTCTCTCCAGAGGATAGGAGCATCGACGCATAGGTGTGTCGGGTCTGGTAAGGATTGCGGTAGCGGACACCGGCAGCCTTGAGGGCATGGGCCCATAGCGGATACCTGATTTTAATATCAGAACTCCACGGCCTGTTTGTCTCGGGGTTATGGAATACCCGCTTGCCTTCTTTGAAGGTGAATGGGCGCTGATTCTCCAATGCTTCCAACGCCAGAGGAAGTAACAGAATCTCACGCTTTCCCGCGTTGGTTTTTGGGTGCTTGATTACGCCACGGACGCAGGCCCGTTGCACATAGACATAGTCTCGGACTGGATCAATGTCGCCCCATTCGAGAGCAATCAATTCACTGGTGCGTAGGCCGGTCCAGAAGGCAAATTGAATCAGGTTGCGGCCTTGATCGGGCAGGACGGCAAGGATGCGTTGCTGTTCCTCAAAGGTGAACGGTTCCGGCTCTTCCTCACGCACTTCAAGGTTCTTGATCCTGTCCATTGGATTGCGCTCGATAGCACCATCCGCAAAGGCATCCTCTAGCATTCCGCGCAGCGGGATCAGAATGTTGTTGATGCGCTTGTTGGAAACAGTGAGGCTGCCCAACCACTGCCGGATTCCCTGTGTAGTGAGTGCCAGAAGTTCTAAATGGCCAAAGGCGGGGATCAGGTGGCATCTCACGGCGGTTTCATAGGAAGCATAGGTAGAATCTGCCAGAGTACGTTTCTTGGCAAACCGATTAATTCCACACCTCATGACGAAGAGCCAGAAAGAGCGGATCAGGAAAACGATCTACCGGACGCGTGATGATGCCCGGGCAGATGTGTTTGATTATATCGAAGTCTTCTACAACCGCAGTCGCCGCCATAGCTACCTCGGCCAGGTATCACCGGTTGACTTCGAGAGGGCGTTTTATGGAAGATAGCAAACGTCTACTGGATCGGGGGTAGTCCAGGTTTCTAAGAGAGAATTGGTTGTCACTTAGGATATTATGTCCTATTGTATAGGCACTTATTAATAAAGGCCAAGGAAATGGGACAATGTAATAGTCAAACAGCTACGGAGCGCATTCTATCGCTACTTAAAGAACGCGGTGTGATTCGCCCTCGTGATCTTGATCAGTATGGCATTCCGCGTCGTTATCTGAGTCGCCTTTATGAACGTGGAATTCTCCTGCGCTCATCTCGTGGTATATATATGGCAGCCAATGCAGAATTTTCTGAAAAACAGACCATAGTAGAGGTGTGTAAGCGGATTCCCAAGGGAACAGTCTGTCTTCTATCAGCTCTATCCATGCACGAACTCACTACACAAACCCCCTTTGAAGTCTGGCTGGCAATTGATCGAAAAGACTGGCTGCCACAGGTGAAAGACCTTCCTGTTCGGATCGTCCGATTTTCCGGAGGTGCTCTAAAGATCGGTATCGAACACCGTGTAATCGATGGCGTTCCTGTTCCTGTTTATAATACAGCAAAGACCGTTGCGGACTGTTTCAAATACAGAAACAAGATCGGACTGGATGTAGCTATAGAGGCTCTCAAGGATGGCTGGAGAGCAAAGAAATTCACGATGAATGAAATACAGAAGTATGCCGACATTTGCCGCGTTCAGAATGTCATGCGGCCATACCTTGAGGCTCTCGTCGCATGAGTGGAACAGGAGCAAATCCGGCTGCATCAATTCGGCAGCGACTGCTCAATATCTCGCGCGAGCAGAGGTTTGATTTCAATCGCATCCTGACCGACTTTGGGCTGCAACGGTTGCTATACCGGTTGTCGGTCTCACCATACCATGATGAGTTTGTCCTCAAAGGAGCCATGCTCTTCTCCTATTGGAGCGGAGATGCATTCAGGGCCACCAAGGATGTGGACTTTCTGAAGTCCGGTGAGGCCTCGATCGAATATCTCAAGCGCGTATTTACTGATCTCTGTGATCAGGCCGTAGAGCAGGATGATGGGTTGATCTTTGATAAGGCATCGGTCTCGGCTGAAGAGATCAGGGAAGACGATGCTTATGGCGGCATTCGGATTACGATGAAAGCGATACTATCAGGTGCTCGTATCTCAATTCAGGCTGACATCGGTATCGGTGATGTGATCACGCCTGCGGCAGAGGAGATCGATTATCCTGTTTTGCTTGAGCTGCCATCGCCCAAGCTGAAGGCCTATCCGGTGGAGACAGTGATTGCGGAAAAGTTTGAGGCTATGGTGCATCTTGGGGTTGCCAATAGCCGGATGAAGGATTTCTACGATATTTGGGCGTTGATCAAATTCATGAAACCGGATCATGAAATGATGGCAGTGGCCATTGCCAATACATTCAGGCGGCGAGCCACTGCATTGCCTGATGAAGTGCCAGCGGCACTGACCAGTACGTTTTCACGGGATGAGATGAAGCAGAGACAATGGACTGCATTTATCAGGCGCGCCGCTGTGGGAAGCAGTGCCAAGCCGACACTGCACGAAACAGTCGAAGAGATCAGGCCTTTGTTGATGAGTCTGGTAGATGATGCGAGGTATGATCATGAATGACGATTTTCAACTGGTCAGATCACCACTGTGCCAAGAAATCACCAGCAATGGCGAGACTGTGGAGGTGGCGATATATCGTGGTGCTGAGGACAAAACGTGGACGCTTGAGGTGGTCGATGAATACGGCAACTCCACCGTATGGGATGATGAATTTGCAACTGACAATGATGCCCTCAAAGAGGTTCTGAATACCATCGAAGAAGAAGGCATCAAGGCACTGGTTGGTGAACCCTCTGGAGAGTTCCCCATCGATCAAAAGCTCCGGAAACTGGACGACATCTTCTGCTCTGATATCGCACCGGAAACCGCGATGGATGCCTCCACGCTGGAGGGCTTCTTCACTGCGCTGATCCTCGGCCCTTACGTCATTATGCCATCCCAATACACGCCATGGATTTGGGACATGTACGATGCGAAGGAAGAAGTCGTTTACGATTCCATGGAGCAGGCCGAGGAGACCATGAATCTGCTCATGGCCGTCTGGAACAACATCGCTAAAACGTTCTCCACTGATCCCGCTTCATTTGAGCCAGCATACTTCCGTGCAGTCGAATGGGGAGCTTCAGAATGGTGTGAAGGCTTCCTGCTTGGAGCGAGCCTGTTCGGTGAACAGTGGACATCCCTCTGGCTCACTCAGCCAAAACTGGTCACGCCATTTCTTCGGCTTGGCGATGAGGCTGGCCTTGAGATCACCAAGAAAGAGAAAAATGCCGAGAAGTGGATGAATGCAGTGCCGGATGCTTTGGTTGATATTCATGCCTATTGGCTGGAGCATCGAAGCGATCCACCCAGCCGTTCGCCATCGGTTCCGATACGGAGAGAACACAATGTCGGCAGAAACGACCCTTGCCCATGTGGTTCTGGCAAGAAATTCAAGAAATGTTGCGGCGCTCCGCCGACCATCCACTGAGCTGCCTGATTTTGGCATTTCAGTATCCGAATAACGACAACTGAGTGGACTACCCCCGATCCAGTAGACGTTTGCTATCTTCCATAAAACGCCCTCTCGAAGTCAACCGGTGATACCTGGCCGAGATGGCTGTGGCGGCGATTGCGGTTGTAGAAGACTTCGATATAATCAAACACATCTGCCCGGGCATCATCACGCGTCCGGTAGATCGTTTTCCTGATCCGCTCTTTCTTCAGGGAACTGAAAAAAGACTCGGCAACAGCAACAGCATTATCCCAGCAGTTGCCTCTGCGGCTCATGCTGGGTTTCAGGTTGTGATCTCGCAGAAAGCGATGCCAGTCGTCGTTGCCGTACTGCGAGCCCTGATCAGAATGAATCACCACCTCTGATTTTGGCCTGCGTCTCCAGACCGCCATCAGCAAGGCATCCAACACAATCTCCCGAGCCAGGCTTTCCTTCATCGACCAGCCAATCACCTGACGCGAAAACAGATCCAGAACCACGGTCAGATAGAGCCAACCCTGATGCGTTCGGATATAGGTGATATCCGTGACCCATGCCTGATCCGGCCCCTCCATCGTAAACTGACGATCCAGATGGTTGGGCGAAAGCTGGGCAGGATGCCCAGCTTTGTATCTTGGCTTCTTGTAGCCACGCAGCGCTTTGATGCCGTTGTCCTGCATCAAGCGGGCAACCCGATTCTCACCACAGCACTCGTTCATTTCCATCAGGTCACGGTGGATTCGTCTACTGCCATAGATGCCACCACTTGCCGCATAGGATGCCCGAATCAAACCAAGCAAATGCTTGTTGGCTTTGGCTCTCGCAGATTCCGGCTCTTTCATCCATGCGTAAAAGCCACTTGGATGCACACGCATGACACGGCACATCGCCCTTATCCGGAATTCTTGCCTATGATCCCTGATGAATGCGTACCTTACCCGGACACCTTGGCAAAGTACGCTGCGGCCTTTTTTAGGATGTCTCGTTCTTCCTTGACCCGTTTCAGCTCGCTCTTCAAGCGGGCGATCTCTGCCTGGCTCGCATCAGGTTTGCCTTTGCCTTTGGTCTGTCGAAGCCACAAATACAAGCTTTTGGTCGATATGCCGAGTCGCTCAGAAACGTCGGCAACTGAATAGCCTCGCTCCGTAACCTGCTTGACCGCTTCGGCCTTAAATTCGTCTGTAAATCTCCGTCGCATAAACACTCCTCAACTCATTCCACTTTGGAACGTGATTTGTGTCTACTGTTTCGGGGGTAGTCCATCCTGCCTTGCGCCGCCTTCGGTTTAGTTGTCCTTCAATGTCGCCATATCGATGACAAAGCGGTACTTCACATCTCCCTTGACCGTACGATCGTAGGCGGTGTTCACATCCTTCATGTTGACCATCTCGATATCGCAGGTGATGTCGTGCTCGCCGCAGAAGTCGAGCATCTCCTGTGTTTCCGGTAATCCGCCGATCAGGGAGCCGGCCATTGAGCGCCGACGAAAGATGAAGGGAATGCCATTAACCCGGGTAAGCGGCTCAACCGAACCCACGATCACCATTGTGCCGTCACGCTTCAGCAGTCCCATATAGGGATCGACATCATGGCCGACCGGAATGGTGTTGAGCAGGAAGTCGAAGCTGTTTTGAGCCGCCTCCATGGCCTCGGCATCCTTCGATAACAGCACCTCGTCGGCACCCAGCTTCTTGGCATCCTCACCCTTTTCCGGTGAGGTGGTAATCATCACTACATGTGCGCCCATGGCGTGCGCGAATTTCACCCCCATGTGACCAAGTCCACCCAGGCCGATGACGCCGACCTTCTGTCCGACACCGACCTTCCAGTTTTTGAGGGGGGAGTAGGTGGTGATGCCAGCGCACAGCAATGGTGCCGCCGCTGCCGGATCGAGATTGTCCGGTATGCGCAGTACGAAACGCTCATCGACAGTGATCCTGTCGGAATAGCCGCCGAAGGTGGTTTTGTGCGGTGTGCCTCCGATCTTGTCTTCACCGTCGTAGGTTCCTGTCCAGCCATTGTCGCAATACTGCTCCAGGCCATCGTCGCAGGATTGGCAGTGCCGACAGCTGTCGACCATACAGCCGACACCGACCAGATCGCCCACCTTGTATTTGCTGACCTTGTCTCCAACCGCGCTCACGCGTCCGACGATCTCGTGCCCGGGGACGAAGGGGTAGTGTGTCCAGCCCCATTCGTTGCGGGCCGTGTGAATATCGGAGTGGCAGATGCCACAGTAGAGAATATCGATCTCCACATCTTCCGGGCGAGGTTCACGCCGCTCAAACTGGAAGGGTTCGAGCTCACCGGTGGGGGAATGGGTGGCATATCCATGTGCTTTCATTTCTAAACCTCCATTTCGTTTCTTTATCGAATGTAGAACAGGAATAAGGCTTGGCGGTGCCAACGCTGTATCCATCACCAAGCATTGATTGTATCATAGTCGAATCAATAGGAGGCAAGGTAGATCGATTGCGTAGTATTCTTGCCTGATTATCCGACACTATCGATTTTTGCTACAAAATGGATTAAAGTGATGCCAAGCCCTTTGGTGATGGAGTAGGTCATGGCAGCAAACATCCATGAATGATTCAGCGACGCAGGCCCTTGCGCTCCTGAGAAAAAGCATTGCCCGGTTGACGGCTCACGGAGACCTGAATTCGACAGAAATTCCCGGTTTGTCGCTGTACCAGAGAAGCGAACCAACTGAACCGGCCAGTGGCATGTATGAACCCAGCATTTGTATGGTCGTGCAGGGCGCCAAGCGTGTCATCCTCGGCAGTGATACCTATGTGTATAACGCGCAGCATTATTTGATTACGTCGATACACCTTCCGACAGTTTTTCAGGTGATTGAAGCCAGTCCGGACAAACCCTATCTGGGCCTCAAGCTGACACTTGATCAGCGAGAGATCTCGCAGCTGATGGTGGACAGCACTCTTCCTGTGCCACGGGCGAAGCAATCGGGGCGCGGCATGGCTACCGGGAAGATGACGTTGTCACTGATTCTGGCCTTTCAGCGACTGGTCGACCTGCTCGATGAGCGGCAGGACATTCCGATTCTGGCTCCTCTCATACAACGGGAGATCATATACCGGTTGCTCGTAGGCGATCAGGGACCACGCCTTCGTCATATGGCATCGATGGGAAGTCAGGGTAACCAGGTCGCACGGGCTGTCGAACGGCTCAAGGAGGACTTTACGAAGCCGCTGCGTGTCGATGAACTGGCCACACAGGTCAATATGAGCACGTCCACCTTCCACCACCATTTCCGTTCCATGACAGCCATGAGCCCGCTGCAGTACCAGAAATGGTTGCGCCTGAATGAAGCGAGGCGTTTGATGTTGACCGAGGATCAGGATGCGTCGACGGCGTCATTCAATGTCGGGTATGAGAGCCCGTCGCAATTCAGTCGCGAGTACAGTCGGATGTTCGGTGCGCCCCCATTGCGTGATATATCAAGGTTGCGGCAGATGGTTTCCTGATCTGGTTAGCGGTCTGCCAAATTGTTTTCCTCATACATGTGAGTGGCAGGGCATCAAAAAGGCCGCCCTGTGAGGGACGGCCTTCCTGTTTAAAACATTAGTTTGTGCGAGTAACGTTGGTTACTGTGTTGTGCTATTTGACGGATTCGACAAAGTGAGCAAACGAAGTCGTGCTCGCAAAGGCGAATACACTGGCAGCAACCGTATAGATCAGACCTTTCATATCAATCTCCTTTAATTCTTTTATATCGTTATATTCTGTTGTTCTTCTTCGCTGCACTTAATCAGGTGCGAAGGGACTCGACGAAACCGGCGAAGGATGTTGTTGCCACAAAGGTCAACACAGCTGCGCCGATCGCATACATCAACTCTTTCATGTCCACCTCCTCTGGGTAGGTTCGGGCAATCACATGACCGCCTCGATGGGTGAAACATTACCGGCCGACCCTTAGATCGCTGTTAAATGAACATTAGAAAACCTTTATTTTTATGGGTTTTTGGTGATTCGAGTCACAAAAGAACGGGGTTCTGTCCCCGAACTCCGTATCGGTGACCCCGTTTGCCGACCGGGATGCACTCCGTAGGCGGCCTGTTACCATCTATAGTGTGTTGGGTATTTTACCGATCAGTAACTCAGAATATACAGAAGTGCCGCTTTTATGTCATGATGCAAGTATGGCAAATGGTGGTATGGGGCGTTTTGGTCGGGATATAGTCGAGACGGCTGTCATAGCGATGCGTGGATTGAGAGACATCCCAGGATGAGGGCGGCCGGTATTCCAGATCCGGCGAAGCTGATCGAAACATTGCCGATCGGACTGGTGCTGTGCGAGATGGACGGCTCGTTGATCTATGCCAACGAGGCCTTCGCATCGATCGTCGGCTATTCCGCCGAGGAACTGATGGGCCTGACCTACTGGGACCTGACACCGAAGAAGTATGCCGCCCAGGAGCAGGCGCAGTTCACCGAGCTTCAGGAGAGCGGTCGCTACGGTCCGTACGAGAAAGAGTATCTCCACAAGGGCGGCGGCCTAGTTCCCGTCCGCCTGAACGGAGAGACCGTTGAGGTCGACGGCCGGTCCTGTATCTGGTCCAGCGTTGAAACGATCGGTGATATCCGGGCCTACCGGCAGGCGGTAAAGAAGAGCGAGCAGCGCTTCCGCACGCTCTTCGAGTCCGCCACGGATGGCCTGTTCCTTCTCTCAATGGATGGGTCCATTGTCGATGTCAACGAGATCGGTCACGCCCGCCTAGGCTATACCCTGGGGGAGATGGTGGGGCGTAATATCACCGAGTTCGATTCACCCGAATTTGCATGCCGGGTGAAGGAGCGAATCGAGCAGATCAAACGAAATGGCCGTGCGAGATTTGAATCCGCTCATGTCTGCCGCGACGGGAGGGTGATGCCGGTGGAGGTCAGCACACGCATCATCGAGATTGATGGCGAGCCGCTCTGTTTTAGTGTGATCCGGGATATGACCGAGCGCAAGCAGATGATCGACCGGGTCCGCGAGCGCGATGTCATGTATCGGGCCGTTTTCGAAACCACGATGGATGGATTCTGGGTCGTCGACATGGAGGGGCGATTCCTCGAGGTCAACGATGCCTACGTGGCGATGTCCGGTTACAGTCGCGAGGAGTTGCTCGACATGCGCATCGCGGATGTCGAAGCCAGAGAAAGCACGGCGGAAACGTCGGCTCATCTCGAGAAGCTGATGATCGACGGACATGACCGTTTCGAGAGCCTCCATCGGAGGAAAAGCGGCGAGGTCTGGCCGGTCGAGATCGTCTCCTCCTTCTGGGATATCCGGGACGGGCGCATCTTTGTCTTCATCATCGACATCAGCGAGCGCAAGGAGACGGAGGCGCGGCTTCAGAAGCTCTCCGAGGCGGTGGAACGAGGCGGTGAGGCGGTCATGATCACCGATGCCGATGCTAATATTGAGTACGTTAATCCGGCCTTTACCGAGATCACCGGTTATGCGGCCGAAGAGGTGATTGGCCTGAACCCCTCGGTGCTCAAAAGTTCGGCCCAGGATCCTTCATTCTATGAAAAGATGTGGGAGACCATCACGCGCGGCGATGTGTGGCGAGGCACGCTGGTCGACCGTCGCAAGGACGGTAGCTTCTATCCCGCGATGATGTCGGTGGCCCCGATCCTCGATGAGGCGGGCCGGATCAGGCACTATGTGGCCGTGCAACAGGATATGTCCGAGTACAAACGGCTCGAACAGCAATTCCATCGGGCTCAGAAGATGGATGCGCTCGGCCGGTTCGTCGGCGGTATTGCGCATGATTTCAACAACATGCTGGCTGGCGTCGTCGGTAATATCTACCTGTTGAGAAGGCGCATCGGTGATCATGAGGGGGTAGCCGGCAATCTCGATACGATCGAACGGCTCTGTGCCCAGGCTACCTCCATGATCAAGCAGATGCTGACCTACGCCAGAGCAGATCAGGTCGAACCGAAGGCCTTTGCTTTTAACGATATGGTTGATGAGGCACTTTCACTCTCCGAGGCGGCCATTCCTGAGAATATCGTGCGGGTAATCGAAACCGATGCCGAACCCCTGTATGTGCACGGCGACTCGAATCAGCTGCAGCAGGCCATCATCAATATCCTCCACAACGCCAGGGACGCCGTAGAGGGGCGTGCCGATGGAGCCATCCGTTGCCAGCTGGAGACGTTTATGGCCGATGATGGTTTTCGGCAGCGCCATCCCGACTGTCCCGGGGAGGTGTTCGCCCACCTGAGTGTCGCGGATAACGGATGCGGGATTCCCGAGGCCCTGCTTGACCGGATTTTCGATCCCTTCTTTACGACCAAGGGAGTGGACAAGGGGAACGGCCTTGGTCTGGCGATGGTGTACGGCGCCGTCGAGAACCACCATGGTGCGATCGAGGTGGAGAGCGAGCCGGAGCGGGGTTCGACGTTTCATGTCTATCTGCCGCTGGCCGACACGACACCGGAACAGCCAATGCTGCCGGCCGGTAACGATGACGGTCACGGTGGCGGTGAGTTGATCATCGTCGCGGACGATGAACTGCACGTACGGCAGATGTATGCCGAACTACTGCCGGAACTCGGCTACCGGGTCGAAACTGCGGAGAATGGGGAGGAGGCCGTCCGGATATACGAGGCTCACCAATCCGAGTGCGCTATGGTTATCCTCGATGTCGTCATGCCAAAGATGGGTGGTGTGGAGGTGGCGGGGGCGATTCGCCGGCAGAATTCCCGTATCCCAATTCTGTTCGCCACCGGCTACGACCGGGATGTGTCGCTGGCCAGGGTGGACGAGGGGCTGGAAAACTGTCATGTGATCGGCAAACCGTTCCAGGTCGATCGCCTGATGCAGGCGATTCAGCAGATGATTGCTTCAACGTAGCGTACAGTGTAAGCCCGACCTGAGCAGTTGGGGTGAGGGTCGGCTGCCATGATGAACGGTACAGTGGGTTGGTGCCCGTTCGGGGGGGGTAACCCCTGGCTGCCGCCTATATCACTCACAAGATATTTAGAATGCACGAGATGGGGATAAGTCACCCCGAGCAGCCCGCCCGGTCACTGCTGGAAGAGGGCTATGAACGGACGGTGCAGGGACGCAGCGCCGCAGCGCACCTTCCGGAGGCTGGGCGGACTCTCCTGGCGCTCGACGTCGGGGAGCGGTATGTGATACGGTGAAAGTCGTTGAGCGTTACAATTGTGCGGATGCGGACGGTGGTTTCGGTTGCTTGCATTATTTCAACCCAAGTCTATCATGCGCGACGTTGAAAGTGAGCTGCGGCTCGCTTTTTTGTTTTTCTGGAGACCTGATGGAAGAACGGATACGCGAGCTGCTAGAGCCGATCGCGGCTGAACTGGATGTCGATGTGCTCAAGGTCAGTCTGGGCGGCGGTCGCCGAAGTCAGCTGCTGCGTGTGATCGTGGATCGGGCTGGTGGGGTCGAATGCGGCGATCTCGAGCGCATCAGTCGCGCGCTGTCGCTGCAGCTGGATGCCGAGGATCTAATTGCCGGGCACTATCGCCTGGAGATCAGCTCGCCGGGACTGGACTGGCCGCTGATCACACCGGCGGATTTTCGTCGTCATGCCGGCGAACGATTGCGGGCCCAGTTCGTCGAAGACGACGCGCTGGAAGGTGAGAACCTCGGACCGGTCGACGGGGGCGTTCGCATCGCCGATGATACGGGCAAAGAGCATGATGTATTGATGGACGACGTGACCAAGGTGGTGCGCGCCGTGCAGTGGAAGAAAAAGAGAGCAGGCGGGAAGAAATGATAGACCTGGCTGCGGAATTAACTGAACGGAGTTAATTGCGGATGAAGATGGAAATGTTGCAGGTGGCGGATGCGGTGGCCCGCGAGAAGGGGGTCGAGCGCGAACTGGTGATCGAGGCGATGGAGCAGGCGGTTCGGACTGCGGCCCGTCGAACATACGGAAACAAGCATGTGGAAGCGGATATCGATCGTCTGACTGGCGAGATCAGCCTGTTTCACGTGCGCACGGTGGTCGAAGAGGTTGAGGATGAGGAGAACGAGCTGACGCTGGAAGAGGGGCGCAAGCTTGATCCTGAGGCGCAGATCGGTACTGAGTTCAAGGAGTCTCTGCCGCCGATCGAGCTGGGTCGTATCGCAGCCCAAACCGCCAAGCAGGTGATCAATCAGAAGATCCGCGAAGCCGAGCGCGAGCGCGTGATTGAGGAGTACGAACCGCGTGTTGGTGAACTGATCACCGGTATCGTCAAGCGTGTCGAACGCGGCAATGTCTACGTCGACTTGGGCCGCGGCGAGGCGGTGATGTACCGCGAGGATCTGCTGCCGCGCGAGAGTTATCGCCAGGGAGACCGTGTACGGGCCTACCTGCGCGAGGTGCGCAATCAGCCCAAGGGGCCACTGGTCTTCGTCTCCCGTTCGGATGCAGGTATGGTGCAACGCCTGTTCGAGCAGGAGGTGCCGGAGATTCAGGACGGCATTGTGACGATCCAGGCGATCGCCCGCGATCCCGGTTCGCGTTCGAAGATCGCCGTAATCTCCAGTGATCCGGCCGTCGATCCCGTCGGTGCCTGTGTCGGCATGCGCGGGGCGCGCGTGCAGGCCGTGGTCAACGAGCTGCACGGTGAGAAGATCGATATCATCGAGTGGACGCCGGATCCGGCTACCTTTGTCGTCAATGCACTGGCACCGGCCGAGATCGAGCGCGTGCTGGTGGATGAGGAGAAGGGCAGTATCGATGTGGCAGTGACCGAGGACCAGCTCGCCATCGCCATCGGGCGTCGCGGACAGAACGTGCGTCTGGCCTCCGAACTCTCCGGCTGGAATATCGAGATCATGACCACCGGTGAGGAGCGCGAGAAACGAGCCGCCGAGGCGGGCGCGGCTAAGGCGCTGTTCCAGGAGGCGCTCGATGTCGACGAGAATTTCGCCGAGCTTCTCTGCGCCGAGGGCTTCATCGGCCTCGAGGATCTGGCCTATTGCGGTCTGGAAGAACTCGCCTCGATCGAGGGGCTCGACGAGGAGGTTGCTCAGGAACTACAGAAACGCGCCCGCAACGGCTTGCTGAATGTGGCGCTCGGCAAGGAGGGCGCCGAAGGTGCCGACGAGCGTCTGCTCGGGCTGGAAGGGATGACCGAGGAGGTTGCCACGCTGCTGGCTGGACGCGGCATTACGACGGCCGAGGAGTTGGCGGATGCGGCCATCGACGAGCTGGACGGCCTGGAGGGTGTCAGCCGCGAGCAGCTGGAGGCCTTCATTTTGGCCGCCCGGGAGGCTTGCGGCTGGTTTGACTGAGGCGGCCACGCCCCAGCGTCGCTGCCTTGTTTGCCGGGACCGGCATGACAAGTCGGAGATGATGCGCCTGGCCCTGGATGATGAGGGAGAGGTCTGGCCCGATGTGCTGCAAAAGGCGCAGGGCCGCGGGACATATCTTTGCATGCAGCAGCGCTGCCTGCAGGGACTGGGCGACAAGCAGATGAAAGCCGCCTGGCGCCGGCAGCGAATCGCTTCAGGGCAGGGGGTGTTGCTGCAGGAGCGCATGGCGGTGGCGTTGAGTGCGGTGTGTCGGCAATATTTGTCGCAACAGCGAGCCACGACGACATACGGCCGTGATGCGGTACTGCGTCGCTTGTGGCATGAACCGGCTGTGCTGGTGCTGTTGGCGACTGATGCGGGTGCTGCGCTGGTTCGCCAGATCGATGCGGCGGTGGAGAAACGACACACCGCCGGCACCAAGGTGATGACGGCGCCGTTTCCGTCCTCTGCCCTGATGGGCGGTGTGTTCGACCGGGAAGATGTCTCGGTGGCCGCGGTGGATATGTCGCCGATGGCCAGAAAATTGTTGAAATTCTGTACTTGGTACGGGCGATTGAAGGGGTTAAGGTAAGAGACGATATGGCGAATATACGCATCCTGGAACTTGCGAAGGAACTGAACGTGGACGTGGCGAAACTGCAGGAAGCCGCCGTGAGCTGCGGTGTGGCAGTGACAGGGCCAACCAGCATGTTGAACGCGGAGGATCGCGCTAAGGTTGCGGCCGCCATCAAGACGGAAGAGAAAAAGACGTCGGACGGCAAGACAGGCAGTAAGAAGACCCTGACCCTGAATCGGCCGCTTGTGGCGGGACAGGAGCGCTCCGGAAGCTTCGAAGGTCGCGGACGAACGGTCAAGGTCGAGGTCCGGCGCAGGCGTCGCGGTCCGGCTGGCGGTGTCGCCGTGGGGCAGGGCGAAGAAGCCAAGACATCCCCATCCCCTGCCAAGCAGGCTGCCAAATCGCTCGAACAGCGCCGCGAGGTCGAGGCCAAGACCAAACCTGCAGCTCCCACCAAAGAGCCTGCCCGCCCGACCAGGCGCGAGCGTGCGCCGACTGCTCCTTCCTCATCGCAGGGAGGTGGTGCCAAGAAGAGTAGTTCGGGTCCGCGCACGACGATTCGCAAGGGTCTGAGCCCGGCGCAGATCGCTGCCGCCCGGGCGCCTAAGTCATCCCTGAAAGAGATCGAGGCCAGTATCAAGACCGATCGTGCCGAGGCGCGCCGCAGTGCGCCCGCCGGCAAGCGCAGTGGTGCACCCTCGGGTGGTGGAACCCGCCGGTCACCTTCGGTTGCCGTCGCGCCGCAGCCCGGTGGTGCACCGGCCGGCGGTATGCCGGGTGGTGGTCAGCCCCGCAGGAAGGGTGGCGGCGGTCGTTTTCAGAAGCGCCGTCTCTCACCGGCCGAAAAGGCCGCCCGTCGTGATTACGAGTCCAAGCGGCATATGGCGCTGACTGATGAGGAAGAGGAGCGCATGGCGCGTCTTGCCAAGGGCAAGAAGCGCAAGAAGACGATTCAGAAGGACGATGCCGAGTTTGTCGTGCGTGATGTGGAGGTTCCCGAGGTCATTCTGGTCAGCGAACTGGCTAACCGTATGGCCATCAAAGGGGCCGAGGTGGTCAAGCGCCTCTTCGAGATGGGCATGACCGTGACGGTCAACGAGCCGATCGATCGCGATACAGCGCTGTTGCTGGTCGAGGAGTTCGGTCACCGTGCCAAGGTGATCAACGAGGCGGCGGTCGAGGATGTGTTGCAGAGCGAGGTCGAGGAGGACGAGGCCAATCTGGAGCCGCGCCCGCCGGTCGTGGTGGTGATGGGCCATGTCGATCACGGCAAAACCTCGATTCTCGATGCGCTGCGCAAGGCTCGCGTGGCCGCCGGTGAGGCGGGCGGTATCACCCAGCATATCGGTGCCTATATGGTCAAGCTGGAGGATGGCCATCGTGTCGTCTTCATCGATACACCCGGTCATGAGGCATTTACCTCCCTGCGCGCTCGTGGCGCCCATCTGACCGATGTGGCTGTGCTGGTGGTGGCGGCTGACGACGGCGTGAAACCGCAGACGGTGGAGGCGCTGAATCATGCGCGTGCCGCCGGCGTACCGATCATTGTGGCAGTTAACAAGATGGACAAGGAGGGCGCCGATCCGGATATGGTGAAGCGACAGCTCGCCGAACATGAGCTAGTCTCCGAAGACTGGGGCGGCGAAACCATCTTCGTGCCGGTGTCAGCCCAGACGGGAGAGGGGCTTGACGACCTTCTGGAGATGCTGGCCCTGCAGACCGAGATTCTGGAGCTGAAGGCCAATCCGGATCGTCGTGGCCGTGGTGTCGTGATCGAAGCGCGACTCGATCGAGGTCGTGGACCGGTGGCCACCGTGCTGGTGCAGTCCGGTACCTTCAAAACCGGCGATACCGTGGTGGTCGGCGCAGTGATGGGTCGTATTCGGGCTATCGTCGACGAGAACAGTGTCCAGCACAAGACGGCCGGACCCTCCGTGCCGTTCGAGCTTCTGGGTCTGGACGAGGTGCCAGAGGCGGGTCAGGAGATCGCGGTCGTGGAAAACGAGCGCCAGGCACGCGATATCGTCTCCTACCGCAAGGATCAGATGCGCGAAATGGGCCTTCAGGAGCACAAGAAGGTTAACATGGACGAGCTCTTTGCCAATCTGCAGGGAGAGCAGGCCAAAGAGGTCCCCGTACTGATCAAGGGTGATGTCAGCGGCTCCGTCGATGCGATGGCCGAAAGCCTTTCGAAAGCGGGCACGGACCAGGTCCAGGTGAAGGTCGTGCATAAGGGCATTGGTGGCATCACCGAATCCGATATCATGCTGGCGGCGGCTTCCAATGCCATTGTCATTGGCTTCAATGTCCGCCCCGGAACCAAGGCCAAGCAGCTTGCCGCCCAAGATGGCGTGGATGTCCGTTTCTATAAGGTGATCTACGACGCCATCGATGACATCAAGCAGGCCATGAGTGGCCAGCTTGCGCCGGATCAGGTCGAGAAGGAGATCGGTACGGCCGATGTGCGCGAGGTGTTCAGCGTACCCAAGGCGGGTACGGTGGCCGGTTGTTTCATCACCGACGGATATGTGACCCGAGACTCCAGTGTGCGCGTGTTGCGCGATGGTGTGCTGGTCTATGATGGCAAGCTGGCATCGCTGCGCCGCTTCAAGGATGACGTCAAAGAGGTTCGCAACGGCTACGAGTGCGGTATCGGCGTCGAGAAGTTTAACGACATCAAGCCCGGCGACACCATGGAGTTCTATATCATCGAGGAGGTCGCAGCCTCCCTCTAGGGGGCGATCATGCGCGCACGCTCTGCCGGTCAGGCACGGCTCCACGCCGATATTCACCGGCTGCTCAGCCTGCTGATGCAGCGGGAGGTGGCAGATCCCCGCCTGCAGCATGTCACGATCACGCGCGTGGAACCGGCTGCGGGCGGCCAGCTTCTGATTCTCTGGGTACACCGTGCCGAGGATGATGACCGGCGAAGCTGTATCCGTCGTCTGAACCGTCTGTTACCCCATTTTAGCCATGAGCTCCGTCGCGCGCTGCCCAAGCGTCGTCTGCCCGAGCTTGAGTTTCGCTGGGACGAAGCCGTCGATGACGGCGATCGGGTGCTTCATCTGTTGCGTTCGATCGAGGGGGATGCATGAACAATGACATCAATCTCGTCTGCGAAGCAATCCGGGAGGCCAGAGGGATCGTCCTGACGACCCATACATCGCCGGACGGTGATGGCATTGGGTCACAGATCGCACTCTATCATGCCCTGCGCGATGCGGGCCTGAAGGTGTACATGCATAACCGGGACGGTGTGCCCCGCATCTATCGTTTTCTCGAGAACAGCCGTGAGGTGACGCAGGGAGAGCGCTTCCCGCATGCCGACGAGGTGGATCTCATTATCAGTCTGGATTGCGGTAGCAAGACGCGGCTCGGTATGCCCGATTCTTTTTTCGAAGGTGCCCGGCTTCTGAATATCGACCACCATGCCAGCAATAAACGTTACGGTGATATCAACATGATCCATCGTGAGGCCTGTGCCACGGGTGCGATGATTTACGACCTGATACGCCATATGGATCTGTTGCTCTCCAAGTCATCCGCCGACGGTATCTATGTCGCCGTGCTGACCGATACCGGCAGTTTTCACCACCCCAATACCACGCCCGAGGTTCACATGATGACGGCGGAATTGATCCGGGCCGGTGCCGCACCGTGGCCGATCGCCATGGAGGTGTATGAGAGCGGAAGCAGGGCACGGCTGGCCCTGCTCTGCGACTGTCTGGAAACACTTGAGATTCGAGATGGCGGGCGTTCCGCCTGGCTCTGTGTGGATGAGTCAATGTACCGAAAGACGGGTGCCATCGAAGAGGATACCGAGGGCTTTATTGATTACGGTCGCGGGCTCGAAGGTGTCGAGGTGGCGGTATTGCTACGTCAGGAGAGAGATACGGCGCGCTGGAAGGTGACCTTCCGCAGCAAGATGCAGGAGGATGTCGGTGCACTGGCCGGGGAGCTTGGTGGCGGCGGTCATCGTCATGCCGCCGGTTGTCTTCTCTCCGGTACACTGGATGACGTCCGCGACCGGGTACGCCGGATCGTCAGTGAGCTGTTTGCCTGATAGCAGTGCCCGCCCAGCAGGCGGGGTTCTTTTTCTCGACAAGCCCGGCGGATGGACATCCCGCCGGGCGGTCAACGAGGTATCGCGCCTGTTCGGCGGGGTCAAGGCCGGCCATACCGGCACCCTCGACCCACTGGCAACAGGCATGCTTCCCATTATGCTGGGAGAGGCGACCCGCTTTGCCGGTTACGGCCTCGACGCTGACAAGTCCTACGAGGTCGAGATCGATCTCAGCCTGCAGACCGATACCCTTGATTGCGAGGGAGAGGTCACATCCCGTTTCGACACGATACCGCTTTCCGCCGATGTGGAGGCGGCTGTGGCCGAATTCCGAGGCGAATATGATCAGTATCCACCGGTCTATTCGGCCATCCATATCGATGGAAAGCGTGCCCACGAACTGGCTCGTCAGGGGCAGGAGGTCAAATTGGCACCCCGGCATGTGGCGATCCGCGAGATTCGTCTTCTGGAGTGGGAGTGGCCCCGTCTTTGTCTATCCGTGACCTGTTCCAAGGGAACCTATATCCGTGCGCTGGCACGTGATATCGGCGAGCGTCTTCATATTGGTGGTTGTGTTGTTGCACTGCGTCGGCTGAGTACCGGGAACTGGCCTCCGGAGGTCATGGTCGATTTCGATATGCTGAAAATCCGGGGAGAGCATGCGATCATGCCGATCCGGGCCTGGCTCCGGCATCTTCCGGAGGTTGAACTTGACCGGAACGAGGCGAAACGTTTCGTGCAAGGACAGCGCATTCCCGTCAGTCTGCCGGAGGCGCATGATGATGGCATTGCCGTATGCTGCGGCAAGCTGTTTCTCGGCACCGGTCGTATCCGGCCAGGGCGCGTGGCCGGACAGGTGCTTCACCCCGAGCGTATCCTGCCTTCGTCACAACAGGCCATGCTCGGCTGATACGGAGCCGGAGGAATCCATACAAGCCGAAAAGGAGTGAAAATGAAGCTGTTTAACAAGGCGCCCAAGGCGGGCGATGAGAATGTGCCGGCGGGTAGCCGGGTCAGGATTGAAACGGATGAGGGCGAGTTGCTGATCGAGCTGTTCGCCGATACGGCGCCGGATACGGTGGCCAACTTCAAGGCGCTGATTGATCAGGGCTATTACGACGGCCTCTCCTTCCACCGCGTGATTCCCGGTTTTGTGGCACAGGCGGGCTGTCCTCGCGGCGACGGTACCGGCGGTCCGGGTTACAACGTCAAGGCTGAGTTCAACGACCGCAAGCATGAGCGCGGTACGGTCGCGATGGCGCGTGCGGCCGACCCCGATTCGGCCGGCAGCCAGTTTTATATCTGCCTGGCGTCGCACCCGCATCTTGATGGCCAGTACACGGTATTCGGGCAGGTGATTGAGGGAGATGAGCTGCTGGACAAGATTCGGGTCGGTACCGGCATGCGCAAGCTTTCGATCGAGGCGTAAGCGAATCCCTGTCATGCCGGTGACACCCGGTTGTCAAACCGGTGTCACGACAGGCCCATACGATCCGCCGCATGGATGCCCGATTGGGGCAAGCATGGAGGATCGTATGGATCATTTGCTGGATATTGCCGTTTTGACGCCGGGATGTGCCGGATGCCTGTTCATGTTCGCCATCTACTGCGCCGAGCGAAGACTTGCGCGTGTACGCACGGAGATTGCGACAAGGATGAACTGGGTCCCGTCATTGAAACGGGCCTGATCTCTCGGTATGAATCAAAGGGGCGCCATTCGGCGCCCCTTTTTCGTATCAGCGTGCGGCGCGCTTTCGCTCGTGCTCCTTGAGGAAACGCTTTCTCAGGCGCAGCGACTTCGGTGTGACCTCTACCAGTTCGTCGTCGGCGATAAACTCGATGGCGCGCTCCAACGTCAGCTTGATCGGCGGTACCAAGTCGATGGCATCGTCCTTGCCCGAGGCGCGTACGTTGGTCAGTTTCTTCTCCTTGGTAGCGTTGACGACAAGGTCGTTGTCGCGGCTGTGAATGCCGATGATCATCCCCTCATAGAGCTTCTCGCCGGATCCGATGAAGAGCTTGCCGCGATCCTGCAGTTTCCAAAGCGCGAAGGAGACCGATTCGCCGTCGGCCATGGAGACCAGCACGCCGTTCTTTCGTCCCGGCAGTTCGCCGATGAAGGGGCCGTATTCGTGGAAGACGTGGTTCATGACGCCGGTGCCCTTGGTATCGGTCAGGAACTCCGAGGTATAGCCGATCATGGATCGGGTGGGGGCCAAGAACTCAATGCGGGTGGTGCCGTCCGGGTTGGACTGCATGTGGGTCATCTCCGCCCCGCGGGTGCCCATCTTCTCGATCACCGTGCCCTGGTATTCCGAATCGACATCGACGGTGACGTGCTCGTAGGGCTCCTGCTTGACGCCGTCGACTTCGCGGATGATGACGCTCGGACGGGAGACTGCCATCTCGAAGCCTTCGCGACGCATGTTCTCCAGCAGGATGCCAATATGCAGTTCACCGCGTCCGGAGATCTTGTAGATGTCGGCCGAATCGGTCTCCTCGACTTTCATCGCCACGTTGGTACGGATCTCCTTGAACAGACGCTCGCGAATCTGGCGAGTGGTGACGAACTTGCCCTCGGTACCGGCTAGGGGTGAGTTGTTGACGTGCAGCTCCATGGTCAGGGTCGGTTCGTCGACCTTGATGACCGGCAGGGCGGTCGGATTGTCGGCGCAGGCAATGGTCTCGCCGATATTGATCTTCTCGATGCCGGCCAGTGCGATAATATCGCCGGCCTCCGCCTCGGGAATCTCGATGCGCTTCAGCCCCTTGAAGCCGAGTACTTTGGTGACCTTGGTCTTGTGGGAGGTGCCATCGGCGTGCATGACGCTGACCTCCTCACCCTGACGCACGCGGCCGTTGGCGATACGGCCGACGACGATACGGCCGATGAAATCGTCCCAGTCGAGCGTGGTAGCCAGCATCTGAAGTGGTGCCTCCGGATCACCGGTGGGCGGAGAGACCCGTTCCAGAATCGTGTGGAAGAGGCATTCGAGGTTGTCGCTCTCTTCGTCCAGGTCCATCTTGGCATAGCCGTTCTTGGCCGAGGCGAAGACCACAGGAAAGTCGAGTTGCTCGTCGTTGGCTCCCAGCGAGGCGAATAGATCGAAGGTGGCGTCGACCACGGCATCCGGGTCGGAGCCTTCACGGTCGATCTTGTTGACCACGACGATCGGCTTCAGTCCCAGCTCAAGAGCCTTGGAGGTGACGAACTTGGTCTGCGGCATCGGCCCTTCGCGGGCATCGACCAGAAGCAGGACGCCGTCCACCATGTTCAGGATGCGCTCCACCTCGCCACCGAAATCGGCATGACCCGGCGTGTCGACAATGTTGATCAGCGTGTCGCCGTAATGGATGGCAGTGTTCTTGGCTAGGATAGTGATACCGCGCTCGCGCTCGATATCGTTGGAGTCCATGACACGCTCGTCGACCTCTTCGCGGGCGTCGAAGGTGCCGGACTGCTTGAGCAGTTCGTCGACCAGGGTGGTTTTGCCGTGATCGACATGGGCGATGATGGCAATATTGCGTAGATTTCGGGACATTCGAATACCTCAGTATAAATTGGCGCGCATGGTATCAGGCCGTCCGCCAGAAGGAAGAACTAAAATTGTCGGCCAGTAGTAAGCCCAGTGGAAAACATTTCGACGTGATTGTGATCGGCGCCGGCGCAGCCGGATTGATGTGCGCCATGACGGCGGGGCAGCGCGGTCGGCGTGTGCTGGTCATCGACCATGCCGAGAAGGTAGGAAAGAAGATCCGGATCTCCGGCGGCGGTCGATGTAACTTCACCAACCGCAAGAGCGGCGCAGAGTACTATCTCTCCCGCAATTCCCGCTTCGCGATATCGGCACTGACCCGTTATACGCCGCAGGATTTCCTGACCATGCTGACGCGCCACCGCATTCCCTGGGAGGAACGTGATCTGGAGCAGCTTTTCTGCAAGCACTCGGCTCAGTCGATCATCGACATGCTGCTCAGGGAGTGTGCCGCCGCAAAGGTGGAGATCCGCCGGGGCTGCCGGGTGCATTCGGTCGGTCGGGATGACCGCTTCTCGGTGGAGAGCAGTGTCGGCCGTCTTACCGCTGAATCGCTGGTCGTGGCCACCGGCGGTCTCTCCTTCGCCAAGATCGGCGCCAGCGACATCGGGTACAGAATCGCACGTCAGTTCGGCTTGGATATCGTCGATCCATCCCCGGCACTGGTGCCGTTCACGCTCTCCGGCAGTACCAAGAAGCTGCTGGAGGGGCTGGCCGGCATCTCGCTGGATGCACATGTGCGCTGCGGGAAACAGACGTTCCGTGGTCAGATGCTGGTGACCCACAAGGGCCTCAGTGGTCCGGCGATCCTGCAGATCTCCTCCTACTGGCAGCCGGGAAAGACGATCCATATCGATCTGCTACCGGAGGTTGATATCGTCGATTTTCTGGAGGGGATGAGATCGGAGCGACCGAAGTCGGAGTTGAAGACAGCGCTCTCGCAGCTACTCCCCAGACGTCTGGTGCAGCATTGGTGCGAATCTCTGATCCCCAATCGACCGTTGAACGGTTTGTCACCGAAAGAGATTGAGCGGGTTCGCCGGTCGATCCACGACTGGCAGGTCGTGCCTTCGGGTACGGAGGGGTATCGCACCGCCGAGGTGACCGTCGGCGGTGTCGATACGCACGGGCTATCGTCGAAAACGATGGCCGCGCGCCAGGTGCCGGGGCTCTACTTTATCGGTGAGGTAGTCGACGTGACCGGTCATCTGGGCGGCTATAACTTCCAGTGGGCCTGGGCCTCCGGTCACTGCGCCGGCCAATATGTCTAGCCCGGCAGATCTTCTGTAGGTCGATTGATCAACTGGTGAATGGCGTAACCGGCCAGCATAAAGCCGAAGAGATTGGGCATGTAGGAGATAGTGCCGTTGACGGCGCGCGGATGCGCCTCGGGATCGCCCTCGATAGGCTGCTGTGGCAGCGGCTTGATCGGCACCTCCGGTGAGAAGGCCACCGGATAGTCGAGTGATGCGCCGAGCTTCCGTAGCCGTCGTCGCAGGTTGCAGGCCAGTCCGCAGGTGTGGGTCCGCTTCAGCGTCGTGATACAGGCTTGGGTGACGTCGAGGCGTCCGCCTGCGCCGAGGCTGGAGGCGAGCAAGAGATGTCGGGACTGGGCTTCGGCGACCAGTACCGCCTTGCAGCTGACCGAATCGATGCAGTCGAGCACGTAATCGAACATGCCGTCATCCAGAAAGCTGCCGATGTTGTAGGGCTGCAGGAATTCACCGTGCACATGAATCTCGGCGTCGGGATTGATGTCGCGCAGCCGTGCCGCCATCGCTTCGGCCTTGGATTGCCCGAGGGTGGAGTGCAGAGCCACCACCTGACGATTGATATTGGAGAGACCGACCCTGTCGTGGTCGACCAGCGTGATGCGGCCGATCCCGGCGCGGGCCACTGCCTCGGCTGCAGCGCCGCCGACACCGCCCAGCCCGACGATGGCGACATGGCGGTTGTTGAGTTCGTCGAGGCCCTCTTGGCCGAGTAGAATGCGAGTCCGTTCCTGGGCGTCACTCATAGTCCGAAAAGCTCCCTGATGTTCCGATTGCTGGCCGCAATGATCGTCTCCAGCTCCTGGCCGCGCAAGCGCGCGAGCGCCTCGACGGTTCCGGGAAGATTGCCGGGTTCGTTGCGCTCGCCGCGGTGCATTGCATCCGGTTGATCCGGCGCGTCCGTCTCCAGAAGCAGGCTCTCCAACGGTAATCGGCATGCCACCTCGTGCAGGCGCGCGTTGCGTTCGTAGGTCAGAATGCCGCTGAGGCCTATATGCATGCCGAGTGAGACGAGCTTTTCGGCCTGCTGCAGGCTGCCGTTAAAACCGTGCACGACACCGCGCAGGCCGGGGCACTCCCTGACCTCTCTGGCGACCAGATCGGCCGACCGGACGGCATGTATGATCACCGGAAGGTCGAGTTCCACGGCGAGACGTAGCTGGGCCCGGAAGGGGGCAAGCTGACACTCCAGAGATGGCCGGTTCGGCATCAGATCGAGGCCGCATTCGCCGATCGCCACCGCCTCGAACTTCGAGAGCCATCGGGCCAGTGCGGCAATATCTTCATCCGTGTCGGTGGCATCGGTGAACCAGGGGTGCAGTCCGTAGGCGGGATGGATGGAGGTATGGACCTCGGTCAGCCTGCGCAACCCGGACCAGCGCTCACGTGTGACCGTTGGCACCACGTACTGCTGCACGCCGGCCGCCACAGCGCGGTCCAGCACCTCATCGAGGTCGTCCACGAAGCGGGGGTCGTCGAGATGACAGTGGCTGTCGATCAGCATCCCCCCTATTTTGCACCAGCGAAGGGGAGAGGACAAAAGCCTGGTCGTTGCATAGGCTTCGTCGCATGAGATTCAGACTCTCCGGAGACTTTACGCCTCAGGGTGACCAGCCGCAGGCGATCGAGGCGCTGGTGACCGGCATCGAACGTTACGAGAAGCATCAGACGCTGCTCGGTGTCACTGGTTCGGGAAAAACCTTCACGATGGCCTGCGTCATCGAGCGGGTTCAGAAGCCGACGCTGATCATGGCGCCGAACAAGACGCTGGCGGCCCAGCTCTATGGCGAGTTTAAGCAGTTCTTCCCGGACAACGCCGTGGAGTATTTCGTCTCCTACTATGACTACTATCAGCCCGAAGCGTATGTCCCTTCCAGCGATACCTATATCGAGAAGGATTCCTCGATCAACGAACATATCGATCGCATGCGCCACGCCGCCACGCGGGCGCTGCTAGAGCGCGAGGATGTGATCATCATCGCCTCGGTCTCCTGCATCTACGGTCTCGGCAGTCCGGAGGCGTATGCCAACATGCTGCAGTACTTCGAGGTGGGGAAGGAGACCGACCAGCGTGCTGCCGTGCACAAGCTGGTGGAGCTTCAGTACGAGCGCAACGACACCGATTTCCATCGCGGCACCTTCCGGGTGCGCGGCGACGTGCTGGAGGTTTT
Organism: Mariprofundaceae bacterium; assembly: GCA_035267815.1. Classification (GTDB taxonomy): domain Bacteria; phylum Pseudomonadota; class Zetaproteobacteria; order Mariprofundales; family Mariprofundaceae; genus DATFLK01. The sequence goes on from DATFLK010000160.1 coordinate 24,533, forward strand.
TCCAGCCCATGCCGAGGATTTCGCCATTCGTATCGAGTTCTTCGGCGACGAGGTGGATGCCATCTCCCGTTTCGATCCGCTGACCGGCAAACGGTTGGAATCCCTGCAAAAGTACACCGTCTTTCCAAAGAGCCACTTCGTCACACCGCGTGACCAGCTTGTCAGAGCGATGGAGGCCATCCGCGCCGAACTAGCCGAGCGGCTGGCCGAATTGCACGACGCCGGAAAGCTGGTGGAGGCGCAGAGGCTGGAACAGCGCACCATCTTCGATTTGGAGATGATTCAGGAGGTGGGCTACTGCACCGGTATCGAGAACTACTCCCGGCATCTGACCGGGCGGGCACAGGGTGAGGCGCCGCCGACGTTGATGGATTACCTGCCGGGCAACGCCATGGTGATGCTTGACGAGTCGCATGTGACGGTACCCCAGATCGGTGGCATGTACCGGGGTGACCGCGCCCGCAAGCAGACACTGGTTGAGTACGGCTTCCGCCTGCCAAGTGCGCTGGACAACCGGCCGCTGCGCTTCGACGAGTTCAAGGCGATCGTGCCGCAGACGGTCTACGTCTCGGCCACTCCGGGTTCCTACGAGATGGAGCAGACGCATGGTGCCTTTGTCGAGCAGGTGATTCGGCCAACCGGATTGGTCGATCCGGAAGTGGAGATTCGCCCGGCATCTACGCAGGTAGATGACTTTGTTAGCGCGGCGGGAGAGATCGTCGAACGGGGTTTTCGTGTGCTGGCCACCTGCCTGACCAAGCGAATGGCGGAGGATCTGACCGAATACCTGAACGATCTCGGCATGCGGGTCCGTTACCTGCACTCCGACATCGATACGGTCGAGCGCATGGAGATCCTGCGCGACCTCCGGCTCGGTGCATTCGACATCCTGGTCGGCATCAACCTGTTGCGCGAGGGGCTCGACCTGCCGGAGGTAGCGCTGGTGACGATTTTCGATGCGGACAAGGAGGGGTTTCTGCGCTCGGAGCGTTCACTGATCCAGACGATCGGCCGGGCGGCGCGCAACGCCGATGGCCGTGTGATCCTCTATGCCGACAAGGTGACCGACTCAATGCGGCGGGCGATGGACGAGACACAGCGCCGGCGTGACAAACAGCTGGCCTACAATGCCGAGCATGGCATCACGCCACAGACCGTCAAAAAGGAGATTCAGGATATCCTGGGTTCGATCTACGAGCTGGATTATGCCCATATCCCCGAGGTGGCTGAGCCGATACCCGCCGGTCCGGAGGAGGTGAAGGCCCGAATCGACGAACTCGACCGTCTGATGTACGAAGCCGCCGCCGATCTGCGCTTCGAGGACGCGGCCAGGTATCGCGATGAACTCGAATCGTTGCGCGCCTCGGATGTAGGAAGTCCCGACTGAGTGTCAGCCCTCTTCCGGGGCTCTGCCAGAGTTGGTTGTGCACAGGGAGCTGTGGAAAAGACTGTGGATGAATCACGAAAGTGACGTCCATTCGGGTGGGCCCGGCAACCGCATGTCTACTGCCCGAAATTTAGGCCGCGATATTTTATCCTCTAAGATAACAATATCTTGAAGCATATTCCTTGAGTATGTTTTCGGATTGTGTGGCATGCTGTTCGTGCCGCTATCCCCCCCTTGAAAGCGTACACACGCGTCCCCATATATAGATTAGGCCGGTCGTTTTCCCGGCCCCCGAAACGATAGATGACGAAGGAGGTGCGTTGGTTATGGCAATGGTACGTTGGTCACCCTGGAACGAACTGGAGAGCATGAACCGTCAGTTGAGCCGAATACTCGATGACTCCCATTTCCCATCCGACACGGCCGAGGCAGATCGGTGGTTACCCGCGGTCGATATCCGCGAAACAGCGGATGCGCTTACGGTGCAGGCCGAGCTGCCGGGCATCGATAAGAAGGATGTGCATGTCGAGGTCAAGGACGGGGTGCTCAATATCTCCGGCGAACGAAGGTACGAGAAGGATGTGAAGGACGAGAACGTCCATCGCATCGAACGTGCCTACGGTCGCTTTCATCGCAGTTTCTCACTGCCGCGTAATGTGGATGCAGACAAGGTCGAGGCAAGTATGCATAACGGCGTGCTCGAGGTACGTCTGCCGAAACACGAGAGCGCCAAACCCAAGGCTATTACGGTCAAGTAATCAGGGATCGGTGTGTCATGGCGGGATCGTGTCACCACGGTCCCGCTTTTTTATCCGACGCCAATGGTTTATGGCTCCTGACTGGACATCGATATTTTTCTGGTCTATACCCATTAATCTGCCATGAAATATTCAGTTTTTGTTGCAGCGTTGTCTAGTGTGATCCGGTGCTTGCCAAATTTCGAAAGAAGCGTAATGTGTTGATTGGCAATGGGAATTCCGATTCTGGGAGGCATTGCTTTCAGGGGCTCAATATGTCGAAAAAAGGCCAATACTCGGATTGATCCTCGTTGTTGACGATAACCCTTCAATCCGGGAAATCATCGAGCTCTCTTTGAGTGCCTCGAACTACAGGGTTTGCTGTGTCGAGAACGGCAGGGAGGCTCTTGCTGTCATGGAGAGGGAGGTCCCCCGGCTCGTGATCCTTGATCTGTCGATGCCCGGTATGAGCGGCTATGAGGTGCTGGCCCATATCCGCAACCTGGATGCCAGCCGTCATGTTCCCGTGATATGCCTCAGTGCGCTACCTCCTGAAGAGGAGCGGGAGAGGGTGCTTAAGGAAGGGGCTCGCGACTATCTAAGCAAGCCGTTCCACATTCCGGACCTGCTGGAGTGTGTGCGCATACATGCTGAACAGGAGGGATAGGTACGGCGTGGCTTCCGGCACCGACGGAATAACGAATCGAAAGCAGAGAAAGGGGAGGGGAATGCGTGTCGCGATAGTCGGCGCCGGACGTGGCGGTTCCGAGATGCTGCGTGTGTTGCATGATGACGAGAACATCCGCTTGGTTGGTATTGCCGATATCGACAGCGACGCGCCCGGTCTGTCCCTGGCCAGAGAACTTGGCTTTGCCGCGGTGGCTAACATCGACCAGATGGAGCCATTCGATCTGGCCATCAATGTGACGGTCAGTTCGGAGATCGCCGACCAGATCCGCCACGCCTCCGATGAGAAGGTCGAGATCATCGAGGGTGCCTCTGCCCGTTTCTTTTACGAACAGGTCGCCAGGCGCCAGCAACAGAAGGAGCGCGCCGACCGCGTGGTGGCGGAACTGGAGCAGCTCAACCGGCTCAGTCGACAGCTTGATGCCACCGATCAACTCAACGACATGCTGGCCCTCGTACTCAAGGAAGCGATGCATGTGCTGGATATGCCGGCTGGCAGTATTTCGCTCTACGATCGGGAGAGCAACAGCCTTCAGATCGGGGTCTCCGCCGGGTTCTCCGAAGCATTCGATCGGCAGTCCGCCTGGGAGGTGCGCCAGGGCGGGCTGACCGAGCGTATTCTCGCCTCGCGCGTTCCCTTCGTCGTGGACGATGCCACGCAGGCAGATGCCGGTTTCAGACGCAGCGAACTGCTGGAGTCCGAGGGTGTCATCTCCGTCGTGGCGGTTCCCATGATCCTCGGTACGGAGATCGTCGGGATCCTTTATGTCGATGATTTCAGGCCGCGTTCATTCAGTGATGATCAGTTGCGGATGCTGTCGCTGCTGGCAAATGATGCGGCGCATGCCATTCAGAAGGTGAGACTGATCAAGGCGCTGCGCCGGGAGAAGCAGAGCCTGAAACAGTTCAACGAGGAGCTGGAATCCCGGGTGATGGCCCGGACCCAGGAGCTGACCCGCGCCAACGAGGAGCTGGTTCGCGTCAGTCAGGCGAAATCGCAGTTCATCAGCAACATGTCGCACGAACTGCGTACGCCACTGACCTCGATCAACGGCTTCTCCGAACTGCTTCTGGACGAGCTCTTCGGTGCTATCAACGAACAGCAACGCGCCTATCTTGAAAATATCCACACCTCCGGCAAGCACCTTCTCGAGCTGATCAACGGTATTCTGGATATGGCCAAGATCGAATCCGGACGGATGAGTCTGGATCTAGAGCATGCCGATATCGGCCGCCTGATCGACGAGGTGATGCATGTGTTGGAGGGATATGCGGCCAAGGCCGAGGTGTCGTTCGAGATCGATCTCGAGGAGAGCCTGCCCACCGTGCCGGTCGACAGAACCCGTTTCAAGCAGATCCTCTACAACCTCTGCTCCAATGCCATCAAATTCAGTCCCGAGAGTGGTGTAGTGACGCTGCGTATCGGGTGCGCGGAGGAGCCGGCCATCGGCGAGACGGCGGAGGGGGAGGCCAATGCCGTGCGGCTTTCGGTACAGGATCAGGGAATCGGTATCGCACCCGAGCACATCGAGCGCATCTTCAACCCCTTCGAGCAGGTGGATGGCAGCCATTCTCGCCGTTTCGAGGGCACGGGGCTCGGATTGTCGCTGACCAAGCGGTTGGTGGAGATGCATGGTGGTCATATCGAGGTGGAGAGCGAGACCGGCGACGGCAGTTGCTTCCATGTTATCCTGCCTCTGGAGGCGGCGCACAGAACGGAGGCGATGACACCGGCCTGGGCCGAGCAGCTGGAGGGTGAATCGCGCCTCGAGCATACGACCGGTGCCGGCCGCCGTGCCTATAAGCAACATGGTGTCGAGGCCGACGCGCCCCTGATCTTGGTTGTGGATGACGATCCGGATACGCAGGAGCTTTTCACCCTCTATCTGGCCGAAGAGGGGTACCGCGTTTGCCGTGCCTCCAACGGTGAAGAGGCGCTGGCCCGGGCGCGTGAATTGCGCCCCTTCCTGATTCTTCTCGACGTCATGATGCCGGGCAAGGATGGCTGGGAGGTGTTGCAGGAGCTGAAGCTCAATGCCGAAACCTGCGATATTCCTGTAATGATGTGTTCGGTGGTGGAGGGTCAGGAGCTTGGCTTCGCGCTCGGCGCCACCGACTACCTCTCCAAGCCGATCGATCGCCGCATACTGTCGGATAAGCTGGCCTCGTTAAACTTGCACCGCAAACCGCGGAGTGGACCAGTGCATCTGCTGGCGATGGACGATGACCCCAAGATCCTCGATCTCTATGCCGGTTCCCTGCCGTCCGAGCAGTATCGCGTGCACACCGCGGCCAGTGGTAGCGAGGGGCTTTCCATGGCAGAGGCGGTGGAGCCCGACGTGATCCTGCTGGACCTGATGATGCCGGAGATGGACGGTTTTGCCGTGGTGGAGGCGCTTAAACAGCACCCCAAGCTCCGCGAGACACCCGTGATCGTCGTGACCGCCAAGGAGCTGAGTGTGGCCGAGCGGATGCAGCTGACCGGGCATGTCGAGGAGTTGATCAGCAAGAGCAGCTTCACCCGGGATCAGCTGATGAGGCAGATCCAGCATTTCGAGCAGGTCTACCCGCAGCGGGCCGGATTGAAGGATCCGGTCAGCGGATTGCTGAATCACCGTTATCTCCAGCTTCGGCTCGGCCAGGAGATCAGCCGCGCCAGCCGGGCACAGAAGCGTTTCAGCTGCGTGCTGTTCGACCTCGACCACTTCCACCGCTTCTGTGATGCGGCGGGGCAGGCTTATGCCCATACCGCGCTGCGCAAGGTCGGTGAGTTTCTGATGCGCGACTCCCGCGGTGCCGATGTGGCCAGCCGGTATCGTGTCGATGAATTCGCCATGATCCTTGCCGATACCGAACTGGAGCCGGCGATCAAGGTCGCCAACCGTTTCCGATACAGCGTCGAGATCTATCCCTTTCCCCGGGAGGGTGAGCTGGGCGAGACCCACGGCCTGACCATGAGTGCGGGTGTCGCTGTCTATCCGGACGACGGCGAGTCGCCCGAAGCGCTGATGCAGGCGTGCCAGTATCTGGTGCAGGCGGCCAAGGAGCATGGTCGAAACAGGGTGGCCTATTTTCAGGATGGCGAGGTTAGGCTGACGTGAGTAAAATGAGTGGCGCACGCATCATCATCGTGGATGACAATCCCAATAACCTGACCCTCTTTACCGCCCTGTTGAAGGCGCACGGTGCCGATGTGATTCCGCTCGAATCCGGCGAGACCTGCCTCGAACAGGTCAGGGCGAAGACGCCGCAGCTGATTCTGCTCGATATCCAGATGCCGGGTATGGACGGTATTGCCACGCTGGTGTCGCTGCAGGCGATGCCGGAGGCTGCTGGGATTCCCGTGGTAGCGCTGACGGCCTACGCCATGGAGGGGGATCGGGAGCGGCTGCTGGCCGACGGATTCGCCGGATACATCGCCAAACCGATCGACACGCGCGCCTTTCCCGCGGAGATTGCCCGCTATCTGGCCAGCTAGCCCGTCCATCTACATCCCTTTCGTCAGGAAGCACTGGAAAGCGCTTCCGCCATCCGCCAAACTCCACCCATGTTGAAGATTCAGGATCTGTCGCTGGCCATTAGCGGAGAGTCCGGTTCGGTGCCGGCCGTCACCAATATCTCGCTCGACCTCGAGCCGGGCAAGGTGCTGGGACTGGTGGGCGAGTCGGGCTGCGGCAAGAGCCTGACAGCGCAGAGTATTCTGCGGCTCGGCGAGCACCAGGGCATCCGGCGTACGGCAGGCACGATCCGGCTTGATGGCGAGGATATCTTCACCATGCCGGAGAAACGGCTTCGCAGGCTCCGGGGCGGCACGGTTTCGATGGTCTTTCAGGAACCGATGACGGCGCTCAATCCGGTTTTCTCGATTGGCAGTCAGTTGATCGAGGTGATCCAACTGCATCTGAAGTTGGGCAAGGGCGAGGCGCGTCAGCGGGCCATCGGGCTACTGGGTGACGTCGGTCTGCAGAACGCCGAAGGGTTGCTCGATCAGTACCCGGATGCACTCTCTGGCGGCATGCGTCAGCGTGTGCTGATCGCCATGGCGATGGCCGGCGAACCGGACTACATCATTGCCGACGAGCCGACCACGGCGCTCGATGTCTCCGTGCAGAAGCGGATCATCGGCTTGCTGCGCTATCTGCAGCAGACGCGCGGCCTTGGCATGCTGCTGGTCACGCATGATTTCGGTCTGGTGGCCGAGCTCGCCGATAGCGTTGCCGTCATGTATGCCGGCCACATTGTCGAGTATGGCACGGTGGCCGAGATCTTCGACCATCCGGCCCATCCTTACACCCGGGCGCTGATGGCGTGCCGTCCCGAGGTGGCACCTCGCCATGCCGCTTTTCCGGTTATTGCCGGGCAGGTGCCATCACCCGGCCAGTGGCCCGACGGGTGCCGGTTTGCGTCGCGCTGCCGCTGGGCGGACACCGCATGTAAACGGCCGGTGGCGGAGGATGTCTGGCATGAGGATACCCATCGGGCGCGTTGTGTGCATGTCGAACGGGTCCGCCAGGCGTCGCGCGACAGTAAAGGAGTGTCTGCATGAGCCTGTTGGTCGCCGAGGACCTCAACAAAAGTTTCCGGAAAAGCGGCTGGTGGCGTGCCACAGGGGAGGTCACCCGGGCGGTGACCGATGTCTCCTTCTCGTTGACCGAAGGTGAAACGCTGGCGATCGTCGGCGAGTCGGGCAGTGGCAAGTCGACTACCGCACGCCTCGTGATGCGCCTGCTGGAGGCCGACAGCGGCCGTATCCATCTGGCCGGTGAGGATATTACCCAGCTGCGTGGCAAGATGCTGCGCCATATGCGCCGGCACATGCAGATGGTCTTCCAGGATCCCTTCGCATCGCTGAATCCTCGCATGCGGATCGGCGAGACCGTGGCCGAAGGACTGCGCGTCCACGAGCCGAAGCTCGGGGCAGTGGCGCGCCGGCAGCGGGTGGCCGAGATGCTGGAACGGTGTGGCCTGAAGGCCGAAGCGATGCAGCGTTATCCACACCAGTTCTCGGGCGGCCAGCGGCAGCGTGTCGGTATCGCTCGGGCGCTGGCGGTGTCGCCGAATCTGGTAGTGCTGGACGAGCCGGTCTCGGCGCTGGACGTCTCGGTGCAGGCCCAGATCCTCAACCTGCTCAAGCAGTTGCAGCGCGAGCAACACCTCTCCTATCTCTTTATCTCGCACGACCTCTC